>OZ253943.1:2181740-2490780 GCA_965267325.1 Hyphococcus sp.
CACTCATCGCAGCCCGTCACGATCGCGTCAGGCCGGCGCCCTTCGCCGTTTCTTCGTGCTAAGACTTTGCGCGCAGTTCCCCCAACCGGGACGCGCAGCAAAGAAACGCGGACGGGCTGCAAACAATGGATCTTATCGACGACATACTCTCGACCCTGAATCTCAGGGGCGCCCTTTATTTTCGCACCGATTTTTCTGGACCATGGGGCGTCACGGTGCCGGACCATGTGGGCGCGGCGCGGTTTCATCTCGTTATTCAGGGGCGCTGCCATGTCAGGCTCGCCACCGGAGAACAAGCAACGCTTGGCCCCGGCGATCTCATCCTCATACCGGCAGGACGGAGCCATACGTTGTGCGGTCATGAGAACTGCGAGGCGCCACCGCTGGAAACCGTACTCGCAGAGACCGGCTATCAGGGCGAGGGCGTCTTGATCCTTGGGGACGGCGACCAGCGCGCCGCAACCCAGATGGTCTGCGGTCACTTTACCTTTCGCAACGGCGCTGATCATCCACTCTTGCGGGCGCTTCCCAATGTTCTTCTTTTGAGCGCCGCGGATCGCGCGCACGAACCTCTGCTCGATGATACGCTGCGGCTTATCACGCAGCGCATTTTCGAAGCGCGTCCAGGCTCAATGGCTTCTGTTGTCAAACTCTCGGAAGCAGCGTTCATCGAACTTGTCCGTACATCGGCTGCGGAGGAAAACAATCTCAGCGCGATCATGGCCGCCTTTGAGGACAAGCAAATCGCACGCGCGCTCAAATGCATTCACGAACAGGCAAATGGCGCGTGGACGGTCGAAACGCTCGCGCGTGAGGCTGGCATGTCGCGCAGCCGCTTCGCTGAACGGTTTCGCGCGCTCCTTGGCGTCGCACCGATGGCGTATTTGAGCGAATGGCGCCTGCAAAAAGCTCTCGCCATGCTCGATGACACGCGTTCAAGCGTTCAACAAATTGCGGTTGAAACCGGCTATCAGTCCCCCGCGGCGTTTACCCGCGCCTTTGCCGGTCGATTCGGTCTTCCGCCGACGGAATATCGCCGCGCCCTCAACTGATCTTTGCAAAGCGTCCCGATCCGATTGCGCAAAGTCCGCAAAACCTTCGGGATTATTGATCAATCGTCCTTGCCGCAACAGATGAAGCAACGCCGGCGCACAGCCGGAACATCTTCAACTCGCAAAGGACGCAAAAAATGAAAAAAGCACTTTCCATAGCCGCCTTGATGCTTGCCGGGACCCTGTCAGTTCCCGCGCTTGCCGCTGATGAATACAACACCACGCCGGGCATGACCGCCGCCGGCGCGCCGCTTGGTCTCCACGGCGTTGATCCGGTTGCCTTTATTGACATCGGCAACCGCATTGACGGCGCGGCGACATTCACCGCTGTGCATGACGGCGTCGCCTATTACTTCGCATCGCGCGAGAACATGAACACGTTCAAACGCAACCCGGCGAAATATACGCCCGCTTATGGCGGCTTCTGCACGTTCGGCGTTTCGGTGGCGAAAAAATTCGACGGCGATCCGAAATATGCCGACGTTCGCAACGGCAAGCTTTACGTTTTCCTGAACGAAGAAATTTTCCGCATGTATCAAAAAGACAAGGCGGGAACGATCGCAAAGGCGGAAGAAAACTGGGCGAAGATCCAGCATACCGCCTCGCGCGACCTGTAGCTCGTCAATCGGGCGCGCGGGAGAATTTCTGCGCGCCCAATTTTTTCATCACACGATCAGGAAATTCACATGCAGAACAATATAGATCATATCTCTATCGGCGTAACGAGCCTTGAAGACGCCGGGTGCTTTTTCGATGCCGTTCTCGAAACGGTCGGGATCAAACGCCTTGCCGCCAACGATGCCTTCATTGCTTACGGCAAGGACGCGCCGCAATTTGTCGCCATACTCCCCTATGATGGCGCAGCAGCAAGCGCCGGAAACGGCGTACACGTCGCCTTTCATGCGCAATCGCGTGAAGACGTCGACGCTTTCCATAAGACAGCGTTGACCCTTGGCGGCGAATGCGCAGGGGCGCCGGGAACCCGACCGGGATTTCCGGGCGACCCGGAAGCTTATATGGCGTTTGTGCGCGACCCCTTCGGCAACAAGCTGGAAGCGATCGCCAGCGGATTTGCGGCCTAAGCAAATGACAGAGGCTTATACATATCTCGCCTTGTCAGGCGTTCTGACGCTGCTGCTCTGGACGCCTTACATTCTTGCGCGGGTTTTCGTCTGGGGGCCGATTACGTTCCTTACGAATTATCCGGAGGATTTTCCGAGGACCCAGCCAACACCGCCCCTTTGGGCGGAACGCGCGCAACGGGCGCACCTCAACATGGTGGAGACCCTGCCCGCTTTTATCGCGGTTCTAGTCGCCGCCGACTATTTGATCGGCGACAGTGCAGGTCTCGTCGTCGGCGCCGCGGCGAAGCTATTTTTCTATGCACGCGTCGCGCACGCGGTGGTCTACATTCTCGGAGTGCCGGGATTGCGGACGCCGATTTATCTCGTCTCCTGGGCGGCGATTCTTTTCATCGCCAGCAAGGTGTTTCTTTAATCTCCCGAAGCGATATCTGCAGGATGCATCGCAGTCATGCGATGCGTCCTGCAGGTCCGGCGCCGCGCAGCGCGACCGCCGTTACCCAACCACTTCGCGCCGCCGCTCCATCAGGCGATCGAAATTCGACCACACGCCCTCTTCCCCGTGCCACTCGCCGCGGGTCGCGGCCTTGGAATACTCCGTCGCGCGGGCTTCAAAGAAATTCGCATGCTCTACGCCGTTCAGAATTTCCGTCAGCCAGGGCAGCGGGTGTTTTTCGACGCCATAAACCTTCGGCAGATCGAGCTGATCGAGGCGCCAGTCGGCGATATAGCGGATATACTGCTTGATATCGTCCGCATTCATGCCTTCAACGGGGCCCATCTCAAAAGCAAGATCGATGAATTTGTCTTCAAGACCGACAACGGTTTTGCAGCAATCGACAATGTCGTCGGCGACAGACTGGGTCACGCATCCGGTTTCATGGGCGAAGGCGTGATAGAGCTTGATCATGCCTTCGCAGTGCAGGCTCTCGTCGCGGATTGACCAGGTCACAATCTGGCCCATGCCCTTCATTTTGTTGAAGCGAGGGAAATTCATCAGCATTGCGAACGATGCAAAAAGTTGCAGCCCCTCGGTAAAGGCGCCGAACATGGCCAGGGTGCGCGCAACGTCCTCAAAGGTTCCAACGCCGAATTCCTGCATGAAGTCGTGCTTGTCGCGCATCGCTTCATATTCAAGGAAAGCCGAAAACTCCGATTCCGGCATGCCGATGGTTTCAAGCAACAGCGCATATGCCGCCACATGGATCGTCTCCATATTGGAAAAGGCGGACAGCATCATTTTCACTTCGGTCGGTTTAAAAACGCGACCGTAGCGTTCCATGTAGTTGTCGTTCACCTCGATGTCGGACTGAGTGAAAAACCGAAAAATCTGTGTAAGGAGGTTTCGCTCGCCTTCATCCAGCTTGTTCGCCCAGTCCTTGCAATCCTCGCCCAGAGGCACCTCTTCAGGCATCCAGTGCACCTGCTGCTGACGCTTCCAGAAATCGTGCGCCCAAGGGTAGCGAAACGGCTTGTAGGCTTTGGACGGCGTTAGAAGGCCAGGCAATAGGCTTGCGGACTCAGCTCCATCGGGCATTAAGGGCTCCTGTCAACGAGTGGATGGCAAGCGGTCCGAATCGACCGCCAGCCACAGAATATTGGGGCAATCCGCAGCGAGAACGCAAGATGTAGAGGGGATTAGATTTTCCCGGGTTTCCCGGAATTCCCCAGGCCGCAACAAAAAAACCGGCCGGCGGGATCCCGCCGACCGGTCGATTTTCATTGCGCGCCCGGCGCGCCAGTTTCTTACGGATGGAAGAACACGTTGTCCGGAATTTCTGTTCCGATGCCGGTGTTGTTGCGAATGACATCCGCCAGCGTTGTCCCGTCAATCAGCGCCAGTTCCGCCGTTGAAAGGTCGCGTTCGTACCAGAAACGATCGCCGTCGCGCAGGCGCGTGAACTGGATCACGAGCATGGTCGTGAACAATTCGCCGAGCTGCGATGCGCCGGCGGGATCTTCCGCCAGCCCGCCGACCCACAGATCGACGTCGTCAACAGTTGCATAGGCCAAAGCAAGATCCGCCTGCAGGCCAGCGTCGCTGGTAATGTCAGCGAATGACGCCGCCGCCGTCAGACCGAGAGCCGTGCGCATATCGTTGTATGACGGCAGACCATGATCGCGGCCGCGTTGAATGTTGAGCGAAGCAAGGTCAAATCCGCCAGCGCCCGGCGGGCCGAACAGAAAGTTGCGCACATCATCGATCACCAGCGTATCGATCGCCTGATGCGGCTGAATTGCCAAGCCGCGCAAGAACGGCTCGATGTCCGAGCCCGTGGTGAGCAGTGTCGGCGCATTAAAGAATGCATCGCGCAATGCAACCGGACCGGCCGGGATCGCCGCAAGGCTTGAATCGAGCCGCAACAGATTCGCACTCAGCGCGCTGTGCCCGAAACGATAAGCCGCCGTCGAAAACCCATTGATGATGTTCGCATTGATGGTGATGTTGTAGCCCGCATAGGCGTCGAGCGCCCCCGCGCCAAGTAGCGCCGGCAGAAACTCATTGTAGGTGATCATCTGCATTTGGGCGCCGACAAGCTTGCGCGCGAGAAAGAAGATCTCGTTGCCCGAAAGGCTCGGGAACTGCGTCTGCAATTGCGCCGCAAGACGATTGTGTTCAAGCACGAATAGCGTGTGCATGACCGTCAGGCCGACTTGTTCATTGGCGCGAATATCGCCCGCAAGGAACAATGTCGCCGGATCGGCGCCGCCGGGACCGTTGTCGTTTTCAACACCGCCGGTGTTCAGCGGCAACAGGCCATCGCCATTGGTCTGCAGGAACGGATCGTCCGGACCCACGCGCAGTGCGAGCGCACGATCAAGATCGGAACCGTAAACGTTCGATGCATCAATCCATGACGTGATCTGATTGATCTGACGCCGCGGATTGCCGACGGCGTCGCCTGTTGTCGGATCGAAGCGCGACCGGCTGAAGGGAATGACTTGCGTGCCCGTCGCCATGGGATCGAAATCCGGATCGCCGGAGGGTACGGCGATATTGGCAAGAGCGGCATCCGGATCGGTGTCGAAGAAACCGCCGGTCAGATCTATGTCGTGATCGAGAAACTGGCCCCACTGCCAGAGGAAATCGCTGGTGCCGAATGTGTTGGGAATACTGGCGCCCGCCTGGTCCGCAACGGCGTTGCTTACAGCCCGCGCGCTCGGGCGGGTTGGGCCGGCAAGAGCGCTAATGAAATCAGCGTAGTCCGGCGACGCCAGACGAGCCAGACGTTCGAATGTCGATCCGATTTGCGGGAATGATTCGTTGTTGTAAGTGCCGTCGAACATGCGGACAGGGCCGCCATTGACGGATTCAGGTTCTTCGCCTGTGGGAGCGGGGGGCGGGGCCGGCGGGCCTGCGGGGCCGGCCGGTCCGGCGGGGCCCGCTGGGCCGACGGGGCCGACTTCCTCGGTGCACCCAAACAACAACGCAGCGCAGGCTGCTACTCCTAGGTAACGACGTCTCATGGTGTTCCCCCTGGTAAACTTTACGTGAACTATTCTTAGCAGGATGTAATGTTCTGTCAACCGAAACGTCTGCGGTTCATGAGCATAACTGGTTGAAAATATTGGTTAAAACAGCAGAAAGTGTTTTGTCGCACGAACGCTCAAAACTGACAAAAAGGGTCTCAGTTGTACGGCCGAACAGCAAAAAACCCATGGTTGATTCGTTCGATTATGATTCGGTTTCGAAACGACAATGGGGTGGATCAAACGTCAGTTGGGCGGTTCGGCCGTTGGGCGCCGTCACCGTGAGAACGCCACCGGCGCAGGCGCCGCTATCGAAAAAAACGATTGGCTGACCTTCGATCTCCCACCCCTCGGGCAAGGGTTCGCTCAACCCCAAATAAGTCGGCTCGCCCCGCTCATCAGTTTGCGGAAAAAACAGCATGCGGCGCTCGAGAAGCGCCGTGATTCGCATCCTGGAGACATCGCGCCCGATCGAATCGATCTTGGTCCTGAACGTCATGGCGTTGAGATAGCGGTCAAGGGCTGGCGCGGAAACCGCAACCAGAGCGCTAACAATCGCAAGCACGACGAGAATCTCGAGTAGCGTGATCCCGCGCTGGCGTCGACGCATTCCTTTGCCGCCGACGCCCTTTAGCGGCTCAGATCTCAATATCTTGGTCAAGCCCGTCGCCGCCTTCCGAATTGTCGGCGCCATAAGAGACAATACGCGGCCCTTGGGCCAAACCGGCTTCATCCGTTTGCGGAGGAAAATATCGGTATGCATTGCCCCACGGGTCGCGCGGCAGGTCGCCATCGACGTAAGGCCCGAACCATAAGGCGCGCGCAGCCGTATCCGCCGGCGGGGCAACAAGCAGAGACAGCCCCTCTTCCGCTGTCGGGTAGCGACCCATGTCAAGTCGCATAGCGTCTAGAGACGTCTTCAGCGAGCGGGCTTGCGCCTTAGCAGTCGTGATTTTCGAGCGGTCAACCTGATTAAACAGACGCGGCGCGACCAGAGTGGCAAGAACCGCCATGATCGCCAAAACAACGAGTATTTCCAGAAGGGAATAACCGGCCTGCCGGCGGCGGTTTTCCAATCCGTCTTGGTGCTGCCTGTTTCTTGAGAATTGCGGTAAAAGACGCATATCAATTCCCCTCACTATAGCTCAAATTGATACAAACTTGTCATTGCCATGACAATACTGACCACAATAAGGCCAACAATCGCAGCAATGATGAGGATAGCGATTGGTTCGGTCAACGCGGTCAATCGCTTTGCTCTCTCGCGGGCCTCTTTTTCGAATATGTCAGCGGCGAAGGTGAGCATCTCCCCGAGCGTTCCGGAACTGCGCCCCGTGCGAATGAGATCAATGATCATCGGGTCAACATCCCGCTGAGCGTCCTGCAGCGCGTCTTCCATCGGTCGGCCGGCGCGCACGTCTCGCCGCACCGCTTCCAGATTACGGCGAAAAACGCCGGGACCGGCGCCGGCTTCGCCAAGACGCAACGCATCGACCAATCTCGCCTTGTTATTGAGCGCAACGCCCACCGTGCGCGCCCATGAACCAATTTCAGCCTGCCTTAAGAATGCGCCGATAAGGGGGGTACGCAACAGCTGTGCGCGCACGGTTTCGCGTATTTTCACATTGCGCTGCCCCGCGACAATTACCGCAATAGCGACGCCAACTATAACCAAAGCGAACCACCAGTTGGTTTGCATCCATACGCCGAAACCGATGACCTGCCGCGACAACCATGGAGCCTGCCCAATGTTGTCGCCCAAAAGCGCAGCAAAGCGCGGCACCACAAATACAAACATCAGCGTGACAATGCCGCCGCCGACAACAGCGAGAAAAGTAGGATAAGTAAGTGCAGAACGCACTTCCTCCTGCATGGCGACTTCATATTCCATGCGGTCGGCGGCGTCATTGAGCGATTTGGACAACGCGCCGGTAGCTTCGCCAAGCTCGGCAAGGCGAAACACATATTCGGGAAGTTCGGGAAGGTGCTTATCCAGCGAGTCGGACAAGTCGCGCCCGGCGCGCAAATCCCGCTTGATTGCCTGGGCGCGTTTGGCCAACACCTCATGGGCGCCCGATTGAGACAAAGTTGTCAGCGCATCGAGGACGGATACATTCGCATGCAAGAGGGTCGCAAGCTGACGCACATGGCGCGCCAGATCTTTTTTCGTCGGTTTGCGCCGGCGCAATTTCGGCAAGCCGGAGCCCGAACCGGATTGCGATACGTCAAACGGGGACAATCCACGTTCGCTTAGGATTTCAAATGCACGTTTTTTGTCGCCAGCAGCAATGACGCCCGCCACTTCATTTCCCTGACGGTCAAGCGCCTTGTATTTGAATTGTGCATTTGCCATGGCGCTCAGGTTTTGTTCGCCAACCATTCAGGCTGTCTTATCCGGACTCACCGCCGCAGACGCGACGGACTTCAGCGATCGTCGTCAGTCCCTCGGCGGCTTTTTGCAAGCCGTCTTCGAATAGTGTCAGAAATCCCTGCTCGCGCGCAATGGAAAATAGTTTCTGACTGGACGCGCCGGTCACAATGGCCTCGCGCAGTTCATCTTCGAGCTTGACGATTTCCGCAACAGCGATACGGCCTCGATAACCGGTATTTTCGCAAGCCTCGCAGCCCGCGGCCGCGCGCCAGCGGCGGCGCTGGGGCGGATCGAGCGGCGCGCCGTCCCGCACGGCCTGCGCCAACAACGCCTCGCCCACATCGCTTTCTTCTTCAATTGCGCAATTGTCGCAAAGGCGGCGAACCAGTCTTTGCGCCATCAAGCCTCTGACAGAGGCCCCGATCAAAAATGCCTCAAGCCCGATGTCTTCAAGCCGTGTCACCGCCGCCAATGCAGAATTGGTGTGCAGGGTCGACAATACAAAATGGCCGGTGAGCGCTGCCTGGGCGGCGATCCGTGCGGTTTCGCCGTCGCGTATCTCGCCAACCATGATGACATCCGGGTCCTGGCGAAGGATCGCCCGCAAACCGTTCGCGAAATCATAGCCAATCTCAGGCTTTACCTGAATCTGCGTAATACCCTGAATATCGTATTCGACAGGATCTTCGATGGTAATAATTTTCCGGTAGCCATCGTCGATCGATTCAAGCCCCCTATAAAGCGTTGTCGACTTACCGGAACCGGTCGGGCCTGTCACCAGCATGACGCCATTTGGCGATTTCAAGATCTCGTCGAGAACGGCGCCTGTGCGCCCTGTCAAACCAAGCCCCTGCAGGTCCGGCAACTCACTCTGCTTACGGAGCAAACGAAGCACAAGGCTTTCCCCCCAAGTGCTGGGCACTGAGGAAATGCGAAGGTCTATGTCGTTTCCGGCAAAACGAACCGTATGCCGACCATCCTGCGGCAGCCTGCGTTCGGCGATGTCCATGCCGCCTATCAACTTGATACGGCTGGCAATCGCGTCAAAACGGGCCCGGCTCTGGGTCTGCCGCGTATGCATAACCCCATCAATGCGATAACGGACAACGAAACTGTGCTCGAATGCCTCTACATGAACGTCAGAGGCGTTTTCCTTCAACGCGGTCGCGAGAAGATTGTTCACAAAGTCGATTACCGGCGCTTCTTCGGCCATCTCGCGCAGGCGCGTGACGTCGGCAAGTTCGTCATCGTCATCGCCGGCGCTGACGGATCGCTGAATGCGCGCGAGGCACATGTCGATCATTTGGTTCGATGCAAGCAGATAGACGATGCGCGCCTGCTCAGCGGACGTACCGCCATCATCATTCTCGCTGACGGTCGCTGCGCGCCGCATGACCTCAACGTCGAGCCGTTCGCGCAATTCCAGGTTCAAAGGATCGGCGGCGACCACAAATAGCGTCCGTCGCGCCGTCGACTTTTCGCTCGTCGGCGGCTCGAACCAGGCGACCGCGCGATGAGCCAGAAACCAAGACGGCGGGAGGTTCAATACACTCGCAGCGTCCGTGAAGGCATTCATATTGTCCGGCAGCATATGCGACGCAGCAACGGGCAAATCGAGCTGATCGGCGAGGACTTCGAGCAAGGCCTCTTCGGTGAGGGCCCCCAAGCGCTGCAGGGCCTGGCCCAGCAAACCGCCGACTTCGGCCTGCATTGCCAAAGCCTGGGCCAGATCCTTGTCGGATATCAGGCCCCGCTCTTTCAGCATTTCGCCAATCGGCGTCGCGATGGTCACGCTTTCACTCAAGACATTCATGGTTAACGGGTTGCTGCCGTAATGTGGGTACGACTACAGCCAATGCAATTTACGGGCAACACGACGACAGGCGGGCTCAGGCGCTGCTCTATCGACCGAAATTCCCCCGAAAGCGATCAAAATCTAGGTGGCCGGCGCTACGACATGGCTTTCCAACGTCATAAACTATCGACCTAGCTGGAACACCGTAGTCCGAAGCAGACCACATGGAAACCTATTGTAAATCCGTCCTGTTGAGGAATCGAGACCGACAATTTCGCAGTTTCCGCCCCCTTGCACCGAATTCCTGTTCCTCGCGGGAAAAGCGCATATTGGCTAGGGAGGATCGACGCTATGGAGCCCAAAGGCTGAGGCGGACAATTCTCAATAGCATGGCAAACCCTGCACGACTTCATGATTGCCTTTGCGGCCTCCGAAAGGACAATGTATTGGAGTTTTTAGCCTTGGCTCAGGCTGCCGTCGCTGGCGGACCGCCCGTCGTGTGTCAAAGACGCAAACTGACCGTGCGTGAGGGAGCTTAGATGTCGCGTCCAAACATCCTGTTCATTGCCGTCGATGACCTAAACGGTTGGATTGAGCCGCTCGGGCGTCATCCGGACGTAAAAACACCTGGCATCGCCCGTATGGCTGGCGATGGCGTTTTGTTCACTCACGCCTATTGCACCGCGCCATATTGCAACGCCAGTCGCATGTCGGTTTTCACTGGCTGCTTGCCGGAAACCACCGGCATATATCAGAACGAAGATTTCTGGGAAAAACCAACGCGGCGGAAGACCTATCTGGAGCATCTGCGCGAGGCCGGGTACTTTTGCTTCGGCGCCGGCAAAGTCTTTCACGGAACCTTCGATTACGCTACCGCCGGCCGCGACAAGGCGACCGAAGCGAAATGGCGCGATACGTTTAATCGTCCGGAACACTGGGACGTCTTCGTTCCCAACACGCCTGAACCAATGCCGCCGGCGCGCCCGCTGAACGGAATGTTCGACTTCGACGACTTTGACGCGGTCTCCCCCTGGAACCATTTGTTCGACTGGGGCGAGTTGCCGGAGGATCGCGCCGCCGACATGCCGGACGCCCACACCGTTGAAGCCATCGATCAATTCCTGGCCGATCCCCCACAGCAGCCGTTCTTCTGCGCCGCCGGCCTCTACAAACCGCATTTGCCCTGGTATGCGCCCCGGCGTTTCTTCGACCTCTACCCGCGCGATAAGATCAGCCTGCCTTTCGTGAAAGAAGACGATCTCGACGACGTGCCGGCGATCCCGCGCGGCTGGGTGAGTTCCCGGCCCGACCACGAAACCGTACTGCGCCATGGACAATGGCGACATGCCGTTCAGGGCTATCTGGCGTCTGTGTCCTACTGCGACAGCCAGATCGAGCTGATCCTCCAGGCGTTACGAAAGTCTCCCGCCGCCGATAACACGATTGTCGTACTCTGGAGCGACAACGGCTTCCATCTTGGCGAGAAAATTCACTGGCGCAAATTCGTTTTGTGGGAAGAGGCGACACGTGTGCCGTTCATCGTCGTTCCGCCGAATGACACGCCTCGACACGCGCGCATTGATACACCCGTCAGCCTTATCGATGTTTTCCCGACGCTTTGCGATCTGGCTGGCGTTCCACCCTTGGAAGGCGTGGATGGGCTTTCGCTGGCTCCGCTAATGCGCGGCGAAGCAATCGAACGGGGCGCGCCGGCGAAGATGACGTGGCAAAAAGGCAATCATTCGCTGCGCTCGGACCAATGGCGCTACACCCGTTACAATGATGGCAGCGAGGAATTGTACGACCACCACAACGATCCCTACGAATGGACGAATCTCGCCGGAGATGAGAGGTTTTCGAAGGTGATTTCAAATCTGAGAGACAATGCCGGCGAGCGTTTGGCAGAGGGATAACACCGCGCGGCGCCAAGTGCTGAGCATTATCTAGTTAGTCAGCTCAAGGACATTCATGCAGAAATCGCAAGAGAGGAGCATCGTTCACATCGGCTTCCACAAAACCGGAAGCACCTCCATCCAAAAATTCCTCTGGCGTTTTCGACCACGGTTCGCAGACCTTGGAATTGCGATTTATGAAGGCCAGCACATTCGCGACAATCACGTAGAGCTTCACATTGCCGCCATGGATCAGGAAAGGATGAGCCCTTTCAAGCATTCAAGCGGCGTCTCTGGCGGTGAGGCATACCGAAGGAAGGTGGAACGACGGCTGCAATCCTTCGCAGCGGCAACGGCGCAATCTTCGTATCTTTTCTCTGCCGAGGGGCTATCCTATCTGCGAGATCGCGACGAACTGGAGTGGCTGAAATCAGCGCTTCCCGGTGAAATCACGATTGTCGCCTATCTACGCAATCGCGACGATTATGTCTCCGCTTATCGATACATGCTGCAAAACAACAAGCTGAAGAGCCGCCGCAACTGGCGTGCATAAAACCCGCGCTCGACATAACTGTATACGCGCCACGCATTGCCGAGCTGATGATTGTCTTTCAGTCGCTTGCGGCCCTCTCGAACAGCACTTGCAAAAGGCAAGTCATCGGCGCCCCGGCGCGTTTCCATATTCCACTGCGACCAAGCGCGCTCGATAGGATCGCGAAACATGAACATCAGCTTAGCATCAGGATTGTGAGCGCGGATGCGGGCAAGGGACGGCGGCCAAAACAAATAGATTGGCGTGGCGTCAAACGCTCGACGCGCGCCCAGGGATTCAGGAAAGAATGAACCAAGGCGCCCATAGTCTGGATTAGCCCAGTCGATTGTCTCGTCGTCGAAGAAATGCGTCTCCTTGCGCGAGGGGGCCGCCAACTGCGGATGCGCTTGAAGGTACCGGAATAAGGTGGTTGTTCCGGCCTTCTGCACTCCACCCAGAACGGCCTGAAGACGAAACGCCGCTGAGTCGTCATGGTGCGCCATCAACGCCAACATAAATTGCCGATCAGGTCATACACAAGTCAGTTTGCGCATCCAATTAACGGCAAGCATCGTCAAAGAAAAAGGGCGGCCGAAGCCGCCCTTCCCCTTATTCAGTTTATCGTTCGGTATTACCGACGATAAATGCCGCGACGGCTGAGTTCGCCGACTGAGCAAAGGCCGGTCAGGAAGTACGTGAATTCCGGATCCAGCTTGTTAGCAACATGCGAACCAAAGCGGCCGTCATCGCACGAACGGGCTTTCAGTGAGAAGCCGTCGTTTGAGTTGTCGCCATAGTCGCCATAGGTGCCGTTGGTGGCCATCAGACGGTCCATGTCCATTTTGTAGCCAATACGGCCACCGACATAGAACGTGAAGGTCAGATCACCGCGACCCCACTTGCCATTATCCGGCGCGCCGGCGTTGACAAGCAGTTCTTCGATGCGGGTCGAGTTCAAGATCAGGTCATGACCTTCCGACATCTGGCTGTCGTTGTAGTCGACTTTCCACTCACCTTTGAGTTCCTTGTTCGACGAATTTTGGATCAGGATCGAGCCCTTGAGATCTTCAATGTCGTCTTTCGGGATACCGGTTACGCGGAAAACGCTTTTGACGATCGAGTCATCATCGGCAACCCAGTCAAACGGACCAAACACGATGCCCGTCTTGTTGAGGTGCGCGACTTGCTCGCCAACGCCTTCGAGTTCAGGCGAGAAGAACTTGACGCAGTGATCACCAGAGCAATCATCCGGCGTCAGGTAGAACTCGCTTTCCGTGACAACGGCGATCTGATGATCGATCGGGCCGTTATACGGATCTGACGAATGCGGTCCAAAAGCGTGGATCTTGAACCAGTTCAGGCAACCTTTGTCCTTGTCGCCTTTGTTGAGGCCGCTTGCGTAATCAAGGCAGAACTGATCGCGAACGTCAGACTGGCTGAGATACCACGTTGCCGTATTTGCAACACGATCGAGCGTCGCAGCTTCTGTCCGGCTGCCGTTAAACAGCTGAACGTAGCGAATGCCCGTCAGATCCTCGAAAGAAACAACCAGCTCATAGTGGTCAATGTCGTTGAGATCAAAGACATTGGTGTGGCTTTTCTTATCGTCTTCTTTCAGGTCAACGAGGAAGTTGTGAATGTCGAAACGCACGGCGCCGGTGTGGGCCCAAAGCGAAGCAACATGCTCTTCCTTGCCGTCATAGTAGTTCGGATCGATCAGGAACGAACGGAAGTCCGCGAAGTAATCAATCTTGACCG
Organism: Hyphococcus sp.; assembly: GCA_965267325.1. Classification (GTDB taxonomy): domain Bacteria; phylum Pseudomonadota; class Alphaproteobacteria; order Caulobacterales; family Parvularculaceae; genus Hyphococcus. The sequence goes on from OZ253943.1 coordinate 2,195,694, forward strand.
GGAAATAGCCCCAGGTCGACTTGAGTGAATCTTCGCAGGTCTGGATACGGTGCGAAGTTTCGGTCACGAGCGAACCAGCATTACCTTGGTCGCGCGTCACAACGATTTTCACAACGAGATCGCCGCAATCCTTGGTTTCGATCGGCAGAAGCCAGCCAACCGCTGTATCAGGAATCGAGGAGCCTTCGCCGTCAGCGAGGTTAACAAAGCAGCTAGCTTCGTTTTGGCCCGCTTGGATCGACTGGCCGCCAAATCCTGTGGTGGCGGAGATCGAATGAATGTCATCCGAACCAGCGCGAATGGCGTTGTTGCAATTCACGTCGGCTTTGAACCACGGATCTGAATCGCCTTCGAGCGAGATGTCGAAACGCGCTTCTGTGCCAAGCGAAGAACCGCCCGTCACTTCGAATACGTCGATTTCGTACCAGCCGCCGATCGGGTTGTCGGCTCCACCCATGCGTTCGTCAGCGATGACGACGTGGCTGAAAACGCCTTCCGGCTTCACTTCATCGACGAAACCTTTGTCGACAGAGCGCGAATTAATCGGATAACCGGTTCCGTTCGGGCCGGTCGAACCGTTCGCATCTGCATGAAGGTCTTTGTCGATGTGTTGAGTCGTGGTCGGGTCCGGCGTCGTGTTGACGTTAACGTCAATAAGGCGAAGCTTGAGCTGGCCCGCATTAGCGGCGGTAATAGCGCCGCAAGTCGCGACAACCACCGAAGCGGTCGTCAATAGGGTCTTCTTGAACATGGGTTTCCCCCGTTGCTGCAGTTAAACACAATTCGCGATGAAGCCGGAGGTTGCTGCGGTTATTCGTACTTTCAGACGCCCTGACAGCCGGAAAACAGTCGGCAAGCCAGTCACCAAACGTCACGGAATAATGAGTCCGCAATCTCCCCTGAAATCATCCCGCATTATCGATAGTTCATAATTGCTTTCTGTTCAATCTCGTATTTGAACAAAATTCTCATAAAACCCTGCAACCAGAAGGGGAAACCGCCCACAACCAGCGCGCGAAATTCTGGCGTGATTACGCTTTTTTAGCGATTCGGTTAATACTTTTTTAAATTGTAAGAAGCCTTCTCCGCGCCCGTCTTGGCGCCGAGAAACACCGTGCAATTAAGGCGTTGCTCGATACCGATGCTCTCACGCGAGTGCAAAAACCGTCCGCATACCGGCTGCAAATATTAACCAATTTATCGCGCGAATTAAGCAAAAACAGCCACGCGTGATGCTGTGGCAAACGTGCAACCATGCCCGCGAATTTTATTGTTAACTGATTTAACGCATTACGTTTTTCGAGATGAGGCGATTTGAATCAGGCGCCGCCAAACGCTCAGGGCGACAGTCATCATTGCGCCGTCCAAAGCGGCGTATATACATCAGGACAAAAATCGGCGACTGGGAGTCCTTTGTGAACGCGCGAAATCAACGCGGCTACAGTCTGCTGGAACTGATTGCTTCGTTGGCGATTGTTTCCCTCGTTTCGGCGGCGCTTTTTCAATCTGCTGGAGCATGGTTGCAATTGTCGACGCGATCGAGCGCCGCAGCGGACGATGCGCTAGCCTCAATCGCCACCCAACAAATGTTCGACAGAGTCGTCGGCGGCCTCATTTATGCGTGGCGGGATGAACCAGCCGGATATTTCATTGGCGCCGTTGATGGATTCTCTGGTCTGACCGCAACACCGCTCCACGGCGTTGCTCCACAACTCCTTGCCGTCGAAGTTGCTGCGTTGCAGCCGCAAGACGGACGTCCGGGGCGAATCGTATATAGCGCGGGCGGCGTTGACAGGTGGACTTTGCGCACATTCGACGGCGCAACAACATTTTCCTATTTGGGCGCAGATGGCGAATGGCGTACGTCTTGGCCGCCCGCCAATAACCCGGAACCGGGACCTTTTGACGACGCCGCCTTTTTTGAAACGCCGCAATTACCACTTGCGATACGCGTCACCGTTTCGGAAAGCGGCGGCGGCGAAATCTGGATCGCCGATATCAAGAGCAATCCTCCCATCCCGCAGCGCCTCCAAGATCTCCGTGAGTAACGCGGTTGGAGATATTCGCGCGCATGCGGATCGTTGTCCGCATCAGAGTGGATTTGCGCTTCCGTTGGCGCTTGTCACGATTGCTCTTCTATCGCTGATAACGCTTGCCGGATACCGGGCCGTATCCAGCGCCGCTGAGATTGCTATTACCCTCGAGGAAAACGCCCGCGCGGAGCGAGCGTTTTTCTCCGCGGAATCCGAAAGCGCTTTCCGGTTCCTGACGTCGCCGCCGGTCGAACGCGGAATTCTTACAGGCATGGCGCCATCTGTGGAAACCGACGGTTTCAGCCAGGACAACACCATCAATATCGACGACCTTGACGCGACCGATCTCTGGCGCGCTGACGGCCAGGCGCGTCTTTCGACAGCGCAATCTCCACCGGTTACGGTTATTTATTATGACGCCGCCGGCTTCCCTCCAATAACAGCATTGCCCGAACGGGAGACCACGACCCTCCTCGCAGCAGCTGGGTTTGAGCCGCAAGCCGCCGCCCTATACGCCGCGCGGATTGGCGATTTTCAGGACGACGACAGCAGGCGCCGTTTTCGCGGCGCAGAGGCGGCCGATTATCGTCTCTACAGCGCCTCCCCGCCCACGAATTCACCACTTAGGACGTCCAGCGAACTGGCGTCGGTGCTGGGATTTGCCGACGCGGCGTCGGCCGACAAATGGGGGTTTTTTGTTGAAAATGTCGGCTTCGGCGGGTTTACCAGCCAATTCATACCGACCCTCGGCCCGCCCGCAATCGCTGATTTGTTCGCAAACGCCAGTTTGGGGTCGTTTGACACGGACCCACTCATTAACACCACTGACCGGGCCGTCCAGCCGACAGGTACGGCGCGGTTTTTGCTTGATTATCGGCTTCAGAGCGGCTTGACCCGGCGCAGGGCGGTGGAGATCATGCGAACGGCCGCCGCCTCGGACAGACCGTTCCGCCGGATATGGATTTACGACAAGGCTGAGTATGATCAGGGCACCTCAACGCCAGCAAGCGAACAACGCGATCTCGCGGCGGTTTTTCAAGCCGCTGATGATCCCGATTCACGCTGACGGCAGGCGCGCGAGCGCGCTGGCCCCCCTGCCCCTACAGCCAAGCATTTATGTGATATCGCGGGCTTTGTGCAGTTTTTCCCGTGTGCGACTTACCGGCAAAAACGCCAAGGCCAGAGCGGCGGCGAAACTGGGCGTGGCCTTTCGCCAAGGATACAACGATCCGCAGACCCGGCTTTCGAAAGATCCAACCGATCCCTTGCGAGCGGGCGTATGGAGCTGGGACGGGGATTTCGAAATTGACCGCAGCGCGTCCGCAAAAACGAAGCGCGTCATTCCCGAAACGCTTGCACGGGTTTCGCTGGATGACGGCGCTCGTCTTGTTCGATGCATTGACGGGTTTGAAGGACAGGTGTGGCGCGAAAGCGCGTTGATTGCCTCACGCTGGTGGCCGAACCCGCCGACAGCCCGCGAATGGCAACATTTCATGCGCGCCGCACAGGCGCATGCGGAACTCGACAGCGTTGAAGCGCCGACGCCGGTTGACGCGCCGTTTCGCACTGATCTGCCGTTAATAGATTTAGAACCCGCAAATCTGCGCCTTACATTTGCGCCGGAGCGGCTAGCCGCGGCCGCAGCGTGCGTGTTTGTTTTGATCGGCGCGTTCAGTACAGCACAATTCCTCACACACAGCGCGGCGGCGGCCGTCAGCAACGCGAGAATTAAGTCGACAATCGACGAAAACAGCGCCGCCATCGAGGCGCGTCGGCAGGCGCTGACAGCGGTCAGCGAAATCGAAACGTTCACTGACATCGGATCCACAAAGCCGGTCGCCCTTGCCTTCATCGCCTTGGCGTCGGAATTTTCCGCGGACAAGACGCGCATTTCAAATTTCCGGGTCACAAACCAGCAACTTGAAGCCCGGGTTGCCGTCAATGAGGGCGCCGATATCGATATCCCGGACCTCGTTACGCGCCTCGAAAAGAACACTATTTTGAAAGACGTTTTCATCGAAAGACGCAATGAACGCTCAATCAGCGTTTCGGCGTCGGTGGACGGCGAGGCCGCGGCGTCTGAAGAAACGCCTTCGCTGCGCGATTGATTGGTTAGCAATGAATCAGTACCTTGATCGTTTTAGACAATCGCTCACCCTGCGAACGCTGTACGGGTTGATTGCGCTGGGGTGCCTGCTTGGCGTTTCTCTTCTTGGGCGACTGGACGCCGCATCAACGAGCGCTGCTGATACCCGGGCTGAAGCTGACGCGCGTCTTGCTCGTCATGGCGGCGCTATTGATGAAAATCTTTGGCGAGAACGGGCAGCGAATGCGCAAGAGGAGCTCACATTCTGGCAATCGACCCGCTGGTCGGCCCCGACATCCGGCGTCGTCGCAGCAGAGCTGCAAAACGCAATCACTCAGATTGCGCGCGGCGCTGGGCTCGATGTGATTGCCGTCAATGTTGACCCCGCCCCGACCGAAATCCCGAGCGGGTTGGTGCTTCGCTTCAGTTTTTCAACCGATTCAAGAAACGGAGACGCTGTCGCTAAAGCGCTTGCTGCTTTTGGCGCGCATGAACCGATCATTGTCGTCGACGAAATGAATGCCGTTTTCGACGACCGCAATCAGGGCCGTTTTTCTGCATCGGGTTATGCGCCGATTATACTCGCAGAGCCGTCAGTGGGGGACGGATAGATGAGTAGATTTCTTATAGCTCTCGCTATCATGTCGGGCATTGGCGGCCTCGGCGGATGGTTGTCGGCGGGCGGCGGCGGCGGCGGCGTCAAAAACAACGATGCAGCGTGGGCGCTTCCGGACCGACCTCAGCTGGGCGACGCGGAACGTCTGAAACTGTTCACCGCATTGATGGGGACGAATCATTTCGGCGTCGAACGCGTTTCTGCGGAAAACAACGTTGGCAGCCAAGACGATGCCCGTGCGCCGCGGATTGCCGCCACCTGGATCAGGGACGGGCAAATTGCGCTCAGTTTTGAAAGCGACGATCGCTACGTTACGGCCGGCGTTGGGGATGTTTTGCCAGGCGGCTGGGTGATCAAGGACGCGTCCCTTGACCGCGCTACGGTTGAGCGGAACGGCGAGACCATTGAATTGACAGTGTTTCCCTATGACAATCCAGGCATCTAAATCGCCACCGAGATTCAATTCCGGGGAAATTATGACGTTGCCGCGACGGCGTTTCTTTGAAATGACGTCAGTTCGAATCGGTCGAAAGTAACATTCCAATGCCGACGGTGAGAATGCGGAAAATCAAAACCTTGGAAAGCGCGAACCGACACGACTGTGCGGAGCCCCGCCAGCGTGGCGGAATAGCGCCAACCCTCGCGTTGTTGGGGGCCGCCCTGCTGGCGGCGAGCTGCTCTCTCAGCCGGCCGGTCCAGGACTATTCGATTACCGGAAATGAGACAGAAGACGTCCGTGCCGAGCGCAGCGATTCGCAACCCGACGCGGACGCGCCCGACGAAGACAGCGGGCCGAAAAGCATTGTCGACATTCTGAGATCCGTCCCTTCAATTGGCGACGCCGTCGACGCCGAAACAGCGAGCCCCGGACAAGCGCCTCCCTTTGGCGTCGAACAAGTGGACACTGTCGTGCCGCCGCTTGCGCTTCCGGCGTTTATCGACCTGGTCTTTGGGCAAATTTTAAACGTTCCGTACACAACCGGGCCCGGCGTCTCACAACGGTCCGAAATTGTACAACTGCGATCATCCGGCGATATGCCGGCCGATGTCTTCTTCGGCCTCGTGACGATGACGTTGAAGGATTATGGAATTCGCGTCTCGCCCGAAGACGGCGTGTATCAGGTGCTCGAAGACAGCGCGCTCAAGGCGAGAATTCCGCGATTCATTCGCTCGCGCGCACGCGTTGAGACGCCGGCGGGACTGCGCCCGGTTGTTCAATATGTCGAGCTGAGCGCCATTGACGCCTCGACCATGGCCGGCATTCTCAATCAAACCTTTGGCGACAATCAGAACTTGTCCATTGACGCGCAAAGCTCTGGAAACTTTGTCATTCTGAACGGCCTGCCGGAAGATGTGAACGCCGCATTGGCTGTCATTTACGATATGGATGAGTTGCAGTTCGCCGGCACGCAGGTGCAGCGAATCTCGCCGCGCTACTGGAGCGCTGGAGATTTGGCCGAAGAACTGCGGAATATTCTCGGCGCTGAGGGCTGGCAGGTCAGTCTACAGCCGAATTCTCCGCAACCAATTCTTCTTCTTGCCGTGCAACGCTCCAATGATCTTCTGGTTTTCACGCGGGACAGCCAGGCGCGCGCGCGCGTCATTTATTGGGTTCGCCAGCTCGATCGGCCGACACAACAAGGAGATGAGCCGCAGGTCTTTGTTTACTCTGTTCAAAATATGGATGCGACAATTCTCGCCAGCACCGTCAATCAGGTTCTTAGCGGTATCGACGCGCAATCGGGACCTCAAGGACTTGCGGCGGCCCGCGCCCGAGCTGCGGCAAGCGCCAGCAATGGCGACGCCGGCGGCGCCGGCGCGGCGCCCATCGGCGGTCTTGTCGTGGACCCCCTCGGCAATCGGCTAATTTTTTCCGGCACACCCAGTGAATATGAGCGCCTGTTGCCACTCTTGCGACAATTGGATTTACCGCCGGCGGAAGTGCTTGTTGAGGTCATGATTGCACAGATCCAACTCACCGACTCCACCGAGTTCGGCGTCGATTGGACCATTCGAAATCTCAACGACCAAGCGTTTAACGGACAGTTCAGCGGCGAAACCGATATCGCATCAGGGCTGTCTGGAATTGTATCGGATGGCGGGTTCGGTCCAACCGGCGTCGCGTTCAGCGTTCTTTCGCCTGATGTCGAGGTCGCCATAGACGCTTTTGCGCAAAACAACCAAGTCACGGTGCTCTCAACGCCGCGACTGCTTGCGCGCTCGGGAGGCTCGGCGCAAGTTCAGGTCGGCACCGAAGTTCCGGTTCTTTCTTCCAGCGCAACCGATAACACCGGCGGCGCGGGCACAATTATTCAACAAGTTGAATACCGCTCAACCGGTATCATCCTTTCGATCGAACCGATCGTGTTCAGCGACAACCGCATCGACCTTACGATCAGCCAGGAAGTTTCATCAACGCTGCCGGGGCCAGGCGTGCAAGGCAACCCGGTTTTCAACAACACGAACGTGTCTACGCTCTTGTCGCTCGAAGACGGCGGCACCGCCGTCATTGGCGGCCTTATCCAGGACAATGTAACGCGTGATAACAGCGGCGTTCCATTCATTAAGGACGTACCGGTTCTTGGTTCGTTGTTTTCAACCAATTCGACGAGCGTCGATCGCACAGAACTTGTGATCCTGATCAAAGCCTATGTTGTTCGCGGTCAGGAAGACCGGTCGGCATTCGCTAACAAATACAAAAATGAAATCGATCAGACGCTTCGTGAAAACAATCTGACAACGCTGCGCCCGCGGGAGTTTTAACGCAGAATGACGCGTTCAACGGGCAAAACTGCGCCGGCGCCCCATGCGCAGGCTGGTTTTTCGTTGCTTGAAGCATTAGTCGCCGTCGCAATTATCGCCGCCGCACTGTTGCCGCTTCTCGCTCTTCAGGGCCAGCTCACCCGTACGGTTCTCGCCGTTGAACGGGCCGGAGCAGGCGCAGAAGACATGACAAGCGCCTTGTCCTATTTGCGCACGCTCAATCCGACGATGAAGCCCGAAGGAACCGAACAACTGGGCGGCGCCGTACTTTCGTGGACCGCGCAGCCGGTGTCGGAAGAACGGCCAGCGCTTGATCAGGGCGGAGGGCCCGGGCGGTTTATGATGCAGCTATACGATATAGACGCGGCAATTGCATATGATGACGGTCGCAGGGTTGAATTTTCGGTCCGCGCATTGGGTTGGCGACCCACGGCGCCGGTTTCAGAAACGCTTCCATGAGCGGCAATCGCCCCATGATCAATTGGCGGTCTTTGCGCAAACAAATTTGCCATGACTACTGATAGGTCGGCGGCGCACATCAGCGTCATTATCGTCAATTACAATTCCGGCGCGCGCTTGCGGCGCTGTCTCGACGCGCTTGACGCACAACATCTGCGGGCTGACGAAATCATCGTCATCGACAATGCATCGGATGATGATTCGCTAGACGCTGCGCACGCTTTTAATGGCGTCGTCGATATAATCGAAGCCGGCGCCAATCTCGGCTTCGCGGCGGCGAACAACCGGGCCGCAGCGCGCGCGAAGGGAGATTGGCTGGCCTTCCTTAACCCAGACGCTTACGCGCATCCTGACTGGTTGAAAGTCATTGCAGCAGCGATTGAAAATCACCCTGAATACGACGCTTTCGGCTCGCTTCAGATCAACGCCGGCGAACCTGCCAAGCTCGACGGCGCCGGCGACGTCTTTCATGGCAGCGGCGCACCCTATCGCGGTCATTTTGGCTGGACAACTGACCGGGCGCCTCCGGACGGTGAATGCTTTTCCCCTTGCGCCGCGGCAGCCGTTTACCGGAAAGCGACATTTGAAAAACTAGGCGGGTTTGAAGAGAGCTTTTTTTGTTACTGTGAGGATATAGATCTTGGATACCGCCTGAGGCTCGCAGGCGGGCGCGCCTTGCAACTCCGCGACGCGAAGGTTTTGCACGAAGGTTCCGGCGTTACCGGCCGGCGCAGCAATTTTTCCATCTATTACGGGCACCGAAATCGCATATGGACGCATATTAGAAACACGCCGACGTCGATAATTTTGGTTTCCCTGCCCTATCATTTGTTCGCCGACGTCGCTTTGCTCGCTTACTTCGTTTTGACCGGTAAGGGCGGCGCATATCTTCGCGCCATCCGTGACGCGGTTCTCGGCGCGCCCCACCATTTCGCCGCTCGCAAGCGCATTCAGGCCAATCGCAAGGCGTCGGCATTCGAGATATTTCGAGCCTTTACCTGGTCGCCGCTCGCACTTTTTCGCCGCCGCGCCGACATTCGCCCAATCAAGGATCCGAATTGACTTTTTCGCCGTTTATCGCTTGATGATTAGGGTGTCGCCTTCGGACACAACTGGCATGAAGCACGCACTTATTCTCATTGGCGGGTTCGGATTTGTCGGCCGCAACATAGTCGACGCCGTAAATGCAAGTGATACATTTGGCGCCTTGACGCCTGTTGTCATCGATGACTTGTCAAACGCCTGCCCCGGCCATGAGCATTTGGATTTCGACAACTATATCGGTCCCTACCAGTCTCCGGACGCTGCTGCCTATATCGACAATTTGCGCGCCGATGCACGCACGTTTGTCTTCCTCGCTGGCGAAACCCGCGTGGCGGAATCAAAAGACAGACCGCTCGACTTTGTTGAGGCCAATATCAGCGAGCCGGCGCGCTTTGTCATGCAATCGCTGCGCGCAGGCGATCACTTCATCCTGATCTCGACAGCCGGCGCTTTGTTCGATGGTACATTTGAAATTACCGTTCGTTCTCCCTATTGCCCGAAAAATTTCTACGGCGCGACAAAGGCCGCCGAAGAAATGGTGTTGGAAAAACTCGTTAAGATGCGCGGAGGCGCCTTTTCTGTCATCCGATTGACCAATGTTTTCGGACGATACTCAGACAAGAAAAAAAGCGCCATTCACGCATTTACTCGCGCAGCTATCGCCGGCGATACAGTTACGCTGAACGGCGACGGGCGCCAAACCCGCGACTTCGTTTACGCTGGCGATGTGGGTCATGGCGTTGCTGTGCTGAGTGAAAAAGCGCGGGCTGGCGCTGCAACGGCGCCAATCAATATGATTGGCGGCGGGCGTTCAATATCTCTTCTAGATGTTGTTCGTGCGATAGAGACTGCTTCGGGCAAACCGCTAAAATACAATCAAGTCGCCGCCAAGGAATTGATTTCAACAGAACCGCGCGATGTGGTCGCGTCGCCCACCGATGTTCGAGTTTTATTGGGCGACAAACACACCTCGTTTGAAGAGGGCATCAAGCTGACATATGAATATTACCTTGATCGATTGACGTAGCGAAAGCGGAGTTTTTGCTAAGTTCCGACCACTGATAATCACGCAAAAAAATCAATCTTCAGCCGATTTAACATGAATACCGCATTCCGTTTTGGCCTGCCCCGTCCAGCGACCGGAACGCGCATCGCCTTCGTCGATTACTTTCGACGTGCATGGCATGCAGCCTATGGAATGAAACCCGTCTTTGATAAGCGGGTGAGCAGGAAGATTGTGTTGTTCGAAATATTCCCAGACATCGGTGCTTGTCCATGTCGCGAGCGGATTGAGTTTGTAAGCGTCACCGTCATGCTCAAGAATAGACATTGTCTTGCGAAAACTCGTCTGATGGCGCTTGCGCCCGGTCGCCCAGCAATCAAATCCCTTAAGGGCCCTTGATAAGGGTTGCGTTTTGCGGATGTCGCAACATAGATCGGGATCGCGCATGGAAAGCGTGCCGTCCGGATCCTGCGTCAAAAGATCGCTCTTCCTGGGGCCAATCACGCGCACATCCTCGAGCCCGAGAAAGTGTTGCAAACGGGAACGATATCGCAGCGTTTCCCCAAACAATTTCAAGGTGTCGAGGAACAGGACCGGCAAAGACGGATCGACGCTGGCCGCCAAATGGAGAAGAACAGCCGATTCCGCCCCAAAAGAAGAAACAATGGCGAAACGCTGAGGAAATAACTCACGGGCTGCATGATCAATGATGTCCTCGGCCGGCGCCGCCGCATAGCGCTCATTCATTGCGGAGACATCGACTAAAGGGCTCGTCATCAATCCTCCATCACCTGCCAAGCCCCCTAATGACAGTTCATTCGTTACCCGCCGGCCATGTGTCCGCGCCGGTTTAAAGGCCAGCAATTTCCAACGTCAAGGGTGGATAGTCTTTCCGTTTGGTTAGGGGTTGCGCAAGCGCCCGATCGCGCTCTATCACCGCCGGAAACTGTTACCTTGGGCCAAAGCAGACGCCTAAAATTTGACCGAAACCAGCGCTGCAATGGACGTATGGAGTTTGTGGATGAAAATACTGAGTGGGGGACGGCGAAATTGCAGCGGGCCGACAGCACTTCGCCCGAAACATTTGGGCCGCGACATTCTTATCCAGCGCCCGCTCGTTCTCGATCCCCTCGCGCGCGGGCTAGGCATCCTTGAAAGAGAAACAAAAACCGCTGGAAACGACGCCAGCCAATTCGATGCTGTCAAGATTCATTGTGTATCGTATTGGACAGAGGAACAACGGTTTAACTTAGAAAACTTTGCGGCAAGGGCGGCATGACAAAAAAAATTGCATTGGTTAGCGGCGTAACCGGCCAGGACGGCGCCTATCTCGCACGGCTGCTGCTTGAAAAAGGGTATGAAGTTCACGGCATCAAGCGCCGGTCATCATCATTCAACACGGCGCGGATCGATGAATTATATGAAGATCCTCATGAGCATGACACGTCGTTTTTTCTTCATTATGGCGATCTGACCGATTCCACAAATCTCATTCGGCTCATCCAGGAAACAAAGCCGCACGAGATTTACAATCTGGCTGCACAAAGCCATGTGCAGGTTTCATTTGAAACGCCGGAATACACCGCCAATGCTGACGCTGTCGGCGCGCTGCGCATGCTTGAAGCTATTCGCATCCTCAACTTGGAAAACACGGTGCGATTCTATCAGGCCTCAACGTCGGAACTCTACGGCAAGGTGCAGGAAGTTCCGCAGTCGGAGAACACGCCCTTCTACCCGCGCAGCCCTTACGCCGCAGCAAAGCTCTACGCCTACTGGATCACCGTCAATTATCGTGAGGCCTATGGCATGCACGCGTCGAATGGCATTCTTTTCAACCATGAAGGCCCGACCCGGGGAGAGACATTTGTGACGCGCAAGATCACCCGAGCTGTCGCAGCCATTGAGAAAGGGCTCCAGAAGACGCTTTACCTCGGCAACCTCGACGCCAAACGGGATTGGGGTCACGCGCGCGACTATGTCGAAGGCATGTGGCTGATGATGCAGCAGGAAACGCCGGACGACTATGTGCTCGCCACCGGTGAAACCCACTCTGTGCGAGAATTTGTGGAATTGGCGTTTGCGGAAACAGGACGCAAAATTTCCTGGGAGGGTGATTCTGTCGACGAAATCGGCCGCGACGCCGACACAGGCGATGAACTCGTTAAGATCGACCCGCGCTACTTCCGCCCGACCGAAGTGGATCTCCTCATTGGCGATCCGTCCAAGGCGCGCGAGAAACTCGGCTGGGCTCATAAGACTTCGTTTCCCGATCTCGTAAAGGAAATGGTCGCCGCCGATCGCAAGACTGTTGAACTGGAAAAAGACCGGCGCGACCGAACGGGATAGAATTCAACTGGTCTGAATCGAAAACATAAATTGGGCGTACAGTTACCCCGTTGGAATTTTTGAATTCATGTACAACCTTGCAGGAAAAAAAGTCTTTATCGCCGGTCATCGCGGCATGGTAGGCGCGGCTATCGCGCGCCGGCTTGCGAATGAAAATTGTGAGCTTGTTACAGCGTCGCGAGATCAGTTGGACTTGCGCGACCAGGCGGCAGTGCGTGATTTTCTTGCTCACGCCAAACCTGATGTTGTGGTTTTGGCGGCGGCTAAAGTCGGCGGCATTCTCGCAAATGATACGTACCCGGCAAACTTTCTCTATGAGAATCTCGTCATGGAGACCAATGTGATTGAGGGCTCGTTCCGCTCCGGCGTTGAAAAGCTCCTGTTTCTCGGCTCATCTTGCATCTACCCCAAACATGCGCCGCAACCGATAGAAGAGGACGCGCTTCTGACCGGTCCTCTTGAGCCCACCAATGAATGGTATGCTATTGCAAAGATTGCAGGCCTCAAGCTTTGTGAGGCGTACCGCAAGCAATATGGGGTCGATTTCATTTCCGGCATGCCCACCAATCTCTACGGGCCTGGCGATAATTTCGATCTGGAAAAATCTCACGTCATTCCCGCCCTCATGCGCAAAGCCCATGAGGCGAAAATGCGCGGAGAAAAGGAGCTGACAATATGGGGTTCGGGCAAAGTGTTGCGGGAGTTTTTGCATGTCGATGATTGCGCCGACGCGTTAATTTTTCTCCTCAAAAATTATTCAGGCTCGCAACATGTCAATGTCGGCTCCGGCAAAGACGTCACTATTGCAGAACTTGCCACGACCATCATGACCGTTGTCGGGCTGGAAGGAAAACTTCAATTCGACACTTCCAAACCTGATGGTACACCGCGAAAATTGATGTCTGGCGACCGCCTCGCCGCAATGGGCTGGCGACCTTCGATCGAGCTCGAGAGTGGCTTGGGTTCAACTTATCAATGGTTTTTGGAAAATCAGTCGACAGCGCGCTTAAGTGTCTCCTGATCAATGCCCCTTCTTTCCGTGCATTTCGGCAGATCAGCCCAGGGGTTTTACTCTAGCTGCGGCTGGGGCATAAGCCGCGTCGGTAAGGTCGCAACAAGTAAGATGGCGCAGATTCCGGGACCCGACTGATGAAGCTCTTGGTTACAGGCGGTGCAGGGTTTATCGGATCCGCGGTGGTGCGCGCGGGTCTCGATCGTGGTCTGGCAGTCGTCAATTTTGACAAGCTGACCTACGCCGCCAACCTAGATAACCTTAAAGGCTGGGCTGACCGTCCCGGATACTCCTTTATCGAAGGCGATATTTGCGACGCGGACGCCGTGCGCGCGGCGCTCAAGGACCATGCGCCGGACGCAGTCATGCATCTAGCGGCGGAATCGCATGTGGATCGTTCGATCGACGGGCCGGCGGATTTTATCCAAACCAATATCGTTGGAACATTCACGCTGCTGACCGAATGCCGACGTTACTTTGAGATGCTCAAAGGCGCCGCGAAAGACCGGTTCCGCTTTCATCACATTTCAACCGACGAGGTTTATGGCGAGCTTGGGCCTGAAGGATTATTCAGCGAAGACAGCCCTTATCGACCGAATTCTCCTTACTCCGCTTCCAAAGCAAGTTCTGATCATCTTGTCCGTGCATGGGGCGAGACGTTCGGCCTCCCCGTCGTCACCAGCAATTGTTCGAACAATTACGGACCCTTTCAGTTTCCTGAAAAGCTCATTCCAGTTGTTATTCTGGCAGGTCTCGAGGGCAAGCCAATTCCGGTTTATGGCAAAGGTGAAAACATTCGCGACTGGCTTTTTGTCGAGGATCATGCCGACGCGCTCTTATGTATTCTTGAAAAAGGCGCGCTGGGCGATACGTACAATGTCGGCGGAGACGCCGAACTCAGGAATATTGATCTTGTGAAGCGCCTTTGCGCATTGCTGGACGAGCGCGCGCCGAGCACTCGCGCGCATGCCAATCTTATAGAATTTGTCGCGGACCGGCCAGGTCATGACCTGCGCTATGCGATTGACGCCGGCAAAGTTGAAAATGAACTCGGCTGGCGCCCGCGCATCACTATCGACGAAGGGCTTCAGCGTACGGTCGACTGGTATCTGGAAAACCGTTGGTGGTGGGAGGCCATTATCAACCGTGGATTTTCCGGAGACCGGCTCGGCGTCGGCCAATCCACGGCGGGAGATCGCTGATGAAAGGCATCATTCTCGCTGGCGGCGCAGGCACAAGGCTGCACCCCATTACCAAGGCGACTTCAAAGCAGTTGCTTCCGGTCTATGACAAACCCATGATCTATTACCCCTTGTCAACGCTGATGCTGGCGGGGATACGGGACATACTGATCATTACAACCCCGGAAGACGAAGATTGCTTCAAGCGTCTTCTTGGCGACGGCGGCGCCTGGGGCGTTCGGATTTCCTATGCAGTGCAGCCCTCGCCGGACGGTCTGGCCCAGGCGCTGATTATCGGAGAAGACTTCATTGCCGGCGATAAGTGTGCGCTTATTCTTGGCGATAACCTGTATTATGGGCACGGCTTGCCAGAGCTTTTACAATCCGCCGCCCAACAAGAATCAGGCGCAGTGGTTTTCGGCAGTCATGTAACAGAACCCGAACGGTACGGCGTTGTTGAATTTGATGACAAATGGCGCGCCGTCAGCGTCGAAGAAAAACCCGCAAAGCCAAAGTCCAATTACGCCGTTACCGGGTTGTACTTTTACGATGAAACCGCATGCGCGCGCGCAAAGACTGTCAAACCGTCAGCGCGCGGAGAGCTTGAAATCACAAGCCTCAATGAAATGTACCTGAATGACGGTGCGCTTTCCGTACGCCTTCTAGGACGCGGGCTTGCATGGCTCGACACCGGCACCCACAACTCGCTGTTGCAAGCCTCGCAATTCGTCCAAACGGTTGAGGAGCGCCAGGGCCTAAAGATCGGCTGTGTCGAAGAGGTCGCCTTTCGCATGGGCAACATAAATCGGGAACAGTTGCTCGCTCTTGCGGCGCCGTTGGAAAAGAGCGGCTATGGTGACTACCTGCGCCGAATTGCCGATGAGCAGGTGCGATAACGAGGCGGGATGGAAATCGTCGATACGACCATTGTAGATGTTAAGGTCCTCAAGCCGGCGGCAATTGAGGACTCACGCGGTTTTTTTTCTGAAACCTATAATCAACGCGCGCTGTCTTCATTGTTCGGGGATATTGTCTTCGTGCAGGACAATGAGTCATATTCCGCCAAGCCGTTTACCGTGCGCGGCCTTCACTATCAGGCGCCTCCATCGGCCCAAGCGAAACTGGTGCGCGTTTTGGCGGGCCGCATTTTCGACGTGACCGTCGATGCGCGCAAAGGCTCGCCAACTTACGGGCAGTGGACAGCCGTGGAACTTTCTGCAGAGAACCGGCGACAGCTCTATGTCCCCGTCGGATTCCTGCATGGTTTTATGACGCTCGAGGCCGACACGCGCGTCGCCTACAAAGTCTCGGACTATTACGATCCGGCTACAGACGGCGCCGTTAATTGGGCGTCGCCTTCGCTCACCATTCCATGGCCGGCCGGCCCGGAATCGGCCGTTTTGTCGAATAAAGACAAGGCAGCTATCGACTTCAGTACTTTTGAGAGCCCGTTTTCCACCTGACCAGGGGCTCAGCGGGCGCCATCCAAGGAATTGCCGATTTGGCACAGGGTTTGAATTAATCCGCGCAATTGACAGGCAGCGCGCGACCCTTATTCATATCGCCACGCAATCGAGCAGAAAAGCCGTCGCGCGGGGGCGCTAATCAGCGAATGGGAATGACGATGAACAGAAACTATGTTGCGATTCTCGCCATGGCGGGGATGATTCCAGCGGCCGCTTGCGGTCAGAAACAGACCGAAACAGATACAAGCGAACCGGCGCATACAGAGACAGCGGCGGATGAAACAGAACACACGGCTGATTTTCATCGCTATTCGACCGGCGGTCTTCGCCTCGATTGTACGCTTGGCTTTGAAAAGCTGGCGGCCGACGCCATCGCAATGGAAGGCATAGAAATGGCGACGGAAACCGACGAGCAGATTGCCTACATGACACCGGATGGCGTGTCTTTCACCATGACCAAGGAAGGCCATTTTGCGCATCCGATGATCCTGCGCCGTGATGTCGTCTTTGGCGACGGCGAATTGGTCGCGAACGGCGTTGATGAAGTCCGGATTGATATGGCCGCATGCGGATATGGCGCCAAGGAAGCTTCAGATCGTGTGATGGAGCGGTTCGCTGCGCTCAACGAACAGTTCATATTTCAGCAGAAGATCCGCATTGTAGATGAATAGCGAGCAGCCTTGCCCTTCGGATTAGGCGCTTGTCTTAGATTACGCCAATCTCAAGACAGTCATGTACGTGCAACAGACCCAAAGGCTTGCGCGCGGCATCGACAATAAAAACGGCTGTTATTTTCCGGTCTGCGAAAAGCGCAAGCGCTTCGGCGGCGACAGCGCCTTCGGCGACAACATGCGGATCCTTCGTCATGATGTCGGCAACGCGCGCATTACTAAGCGATCGGCTGAAGTGACGGCGCAGATCGCCGTCGGTCACCATGCCGACGAGAGCGCCATTTGCGTCGACAACCCCGACACAGCCGAAGCCGGAAGTCGTGATGATTTCGACTGCGCGCTCAACGGCATCCTCGCCCTTGCAGAGCGGCATTTGCGTGTGGTGCATCAAATCTGTGACGCGTTTCAGCGCCGCACCGAGCCGCCCGCCGGGATGAAAAGACCGGAACTTTTCCGCCGTCACACCCTTTTCCTGCAATAAAGCAACAGCGAGCGCGTCGCCGAGCGCCATCATCATGGTCGTTGTCGTGGTCGGCGCCGGCGTCGCCGCGCAGGCCTCTGTCGCAGCCGGCAGAACGAGCGCAACATCGGCGGCGCGCGCCAGCGTGGAATTCGCGCCAGTCGTCATTGCAATCAATGGAATTCCAAATCGCTGCGCATAAGCGAGGATGTCGCCTAACTCGGCGGTTTCTCCGGAATTGGAAAGCGCCATGACCATGTCGTCACGCGTGATCATACCGAGATCGCCGTGGCTTGCCTCGCCCGGGTGCACGAAACTGGCGGCCGTGTCTGTCGAGGCAAAGGTCGCGGCTACCTTTCGCGCCACATGGCCCGATTTCCCCATGCCAGACAAAATGAGCCGGCCATTTAACTCGGCGAGACGGGAAACAGTTTCATTAACAGCCATTGAAAGATCGCTCTTTTGGTCGCGCAAAAGCGCGCCCAGGGCCGACAATCCCTCGATCTCGGTGTTGATGACCTCCGCGGCGATATCGGCAAAATTCTTCATCAAATCGATTTTGTTGCTAAGGTTGCATTGGCAATCTCGTATCTATCATATGACGCCGCCAAGAACAGCAGGCTAAAGGTTAACCGAAATGTCGCCCCCGCCCGACGCCATCGTTGAAATCGCAGGCCCGGATCGCAAGTTGCAGATCGGCATGTCGGAACCCTTTGTGCTGATTGCCGGCCCCTGCGCCCTTGAGAGCCGGGAACACGCCCTTGAAATAGCAGCGAGCTTAAAAGAGATCGCGGCGACCCTCGACATCGGGCTCATCTTCAAGACGTCCTTTGACAAGGCCAACCGAACCAGCGCCGGCGCGGCGCGTGGCGTCGGCCTCAAAGAGGCCCTGCCGATATTCGCCGAGATTCGCGAAAGTTTGGGGCTGCCCGTTGTCACCGATGTTCACCAGCCGGACCAATGCGCTCCGATCGCGGAAGCTGTTGACGTACTGCAGATACCGGCATTCCTTTGCCGTCAAACAGACCTCCTTGTTGCGGCGGCGAAAACCGGCAGGGTCGTGAAAATCAAAAAGGGCCAGTTCCTTGCGCCCTGGGACATGGCTCATGTAGTGCGGAAAGTCGTCGATGCGGGCAATGCGCGGGTCCTCGTTACCGAGCGCGGCGCCAGTTTCGGCTACAACACGCTTGTGACGGATTTTCGCAGTCTGCCAATCATGGGGCGCGAAACCGGCGCGCCGGTGATATTCGACGCCACGCATTCTGTTCAGCAACCCGGCGGCCTTGGCGGCGCTTCAGGCGGACAACGCGATATGATCCCGACATTGGCGCGCGCCGCTATTGCCGTCGGTGTGGCCGGCGTTTTTGTGGAAACCCATGAAAACCCTGACGTGGCGCCGTCTGACGGACCCAATATGGTGCCGCTAAAAGATATGCGCGCACTCATAACGGAACTCAAAGAGATTGATGCTGTCGCCAAGAAACGCGCGTCGCTGCACGGTTTCCCAGCGTAGGGTCCGGCAATGTCCATCCGAACACTGATCGTTATTCCCGCCCGCTACGGTTCGTCGCGCTTTCCCGGCAAGCCGCTGGCGGATATTGCGGGCCAGACCATGCTGCATCGGGTCGTTCAACAGGCCCGCGCTGCAGCCGCGGCGATGGAAAACACTGCCTTCGTCGTCGCCACGGATGATCAACGCATTGCCGATCATTGCGCAGAGATTGATGCGCCGAGTGTAACGACTGACGCGGGCGCGCCAAGCGGATCGGATCGGGCGCTGGCGGCGGCCGACCAGTTCGCGCCCGATTGCGCATTCATTTTAAACCTCCAAGGGGACGCGCCGTTTACGCCGGTGAACTATTTGACGGCGACGGCGCAGGCGTTGGAAACGGGAGGGTGGGACGTCGCCACCCCGTGCATCCAACTTGATTGGCCTGCGCTCAAGGCCTTACGCGAAGCAAAAAAACAGTCGCCGTCGAGCGGCACAACTTGCGTTATGACGCCGGACGGGCGCGCTTTGTGGTTTTCCAAAACGATCATTCCATCAATTCGGAACGAAAAAGCGATGCGGCAAGCATCGGATCTATCGCCAGTCTATCGTCACGTGGGGCTATATGGATTTGCGCGCACTGCCCTCGAACGCTTCACCAGCCTGCCGGCCTCTCACTATGAAAAGATCGAGGGACTTGAGCAATTGCGCATGCTGGAAGCGGGAATGGCCATAAAATGCGTGATTGTGAAGGCGCATCAGGTTTCAACCGCCGGCGTCGATACGCCTGAAGATCGCGACCGCCTGGAAGCGTTAGTTGCGCGTCTGGGCGATCCCGGCGTAATCGAGTAACTCGGTCACTATGGCGACGCTCTATATCGCAAGACATGGGAACACGTTCGATCCAGGTGAAACGCCACGGCGCATCGGACGACGCACTGACCTTTCCTTGTCTTTGTCAGGACGAGCGCAAGCGAATGCACTTGGGGCGCATTTTTCAGAGCGCAGCGTTTCCTTTTCCATGCTCTTTGCCGCACCGCTAAAGCGCACCTTGGAGACGGCGGCAGCGATTGCGTCGCAACAAAAAAACCAGATCGACATTTTATCGGAAGTCTCTCTTCTCGAAATCGATTACGGACCTGATGAAGGAAAGCCGGAGGCCGATGTCGTCGCACGGATCGGCGAGGCCGCCGTCAAGAAATGGAATGATGCCGCTGTCCCGCCGTCCGGGTGGGATGTGAACCCTGCCGACTTGACTGATGCATGGCGGGCGCTTTTTTCCCGCGTCGCAGCCCTTGGCGCCGACGCTGTCGCTCTCGCCGTCACCAGTAACGGCGTTGCCCGGTTTGCGCTCGATGCGGCGACAAGCGCTGACCCGGCCTTTCCAAAAAAGTTGCGTACAGGCGCTTTCGGTCGCATCGATATCAGAAATGATCACGCCAAGGCCGCCGAATGGAACGTGCGGCCGTAGGCGCCGCTATTCCACGGTTACCGACTTGGCGAGATTGCGCGGCTGATCCACATCAGTGCCTTTGGCTGTCGCCGCATAGTAGGCAAGCAATTGCACCGGCGCCGCATAAACCAGAGGAGAAAGCAGCGGATGCGTTTGCGGCGCTTCAATCGCCGCCCACACGTCGCCGGCATTCTTAATCCCGGCTGCGTCAGAAATCAGCAGCGGACGCCCGCCCCGCGCGACGACTTCATGCATGTTTGAGATTGTCTTTTCGTATTGACGGTCGCTGGGAGCCACGACAACGACGGGGGTTTCTTCATCAATTAACGCAATCGGCCCGTGTTTTAGTTCGCCGGCGGCGTACCCTTCCGCGTGGATATAGGAAATTTCCTTCAGTTTGAGCGCCCCTTCCAGAGCGATAGGAAAGCTGACGCCGCGGCCGATATAAAGAATGTCTTGCGCCTTGGAGAGGTCGTGGGCGATTTTCTCGATGGCCGATTCCTGCTGCAACGCTTCAGCCAAAAGGCGCGGCGCTTCCATCAACGCCGTGACGAGTTTTGTTTCTTCCGCCTTTGAAACTGCGCCCCGCTCGACGCCCGCTTTTACCGCCAGGCACGCGAGCGTCGCCAGTTGGCAGGTAAACGCTTTTGTTGAGGCGACGCCGATTTCCGGACCGGCGTTTGTGGGAAATATATCGTCTGCTTCGCGGGCAATACTCGATTCCGCCACATTAACAACCGCACCGATACGTTGGCCGTTTGCTTTCGCCTCGCGCAGCGCCGCCAGCGTGTCCGCTGTTTCCCCTGACTGCGATACAAACAGGGCGCCGCCGTCTTCCGTATAGGGAATATCGCGATATCTCAATTCTGACGCGATATCGATTTCAACGGGCAGGCGCGCCCAGCTTTCAAACCAGTATTTGGCGATGAGGCCCGCGTAGTAGGCCGTGCCGCAAGCGGAAATGATCAGACGATCCAATTTCTTGAAATCAAACCCGTCGCCAAAATCGCGCAAAGATGCTGTCGTCGGGTCGGCGTAGCGCGACAGCGTATGACCCACCACTTCAGGCTGTTCGTGAATTTCTTTCGCCATGAAATGCCGGTGGCCGTCTTTATCGACCAGGGCGGCGGAGGCGGCGGAAACAGTTTCACAGCGCGTTGCCCGCGCGCCCTTGCCGTTGAATATCTCAACGCCTTGCCGTGTGATTACGGCGTGGTCGCCTTCGTCCAGATAAGTGACGCGATTTGTGAACGGGGCGAGGGCGAATGCATCAGAGCCGATGAACATTTCATCTTTGCCGCGGCCGATGGCGAGTGGGCTGCCCTGGCGCGCGGCCAGAATAAGATCGTCCTTACCCGCGAAAATGGCGGCGATGGCGAAGGCCCCGCGGATACGCGCCAAAGTCTTTCGAAACGCCGCCAGCGGCGCATCGCCCGCTTCGACATAAACGGTGAGCAATTGGGCAATGACTTCTGAATCCGTCGCCGACTGAAAGTTGCGCCCTTTTTGCGCGAGCTCATCGCGCAGCTCCGCAAAGTTTTCGATGATGCCGTTATGAACAATTGCAACACGGTCCGTAGCATGAGGGTGTGCATTTTCATCCACTGCCGCGCCGTGGGTCGCCCAGCGTGTATGGCCGATGCCGGCGCGCCCTGAGAGCGGGGCTTGCGCGAGCCGACTTTCCAGCGCGGCGAGTTTGCCGGCGGCGCGGCGCAGATTGATATCGCCGCCGTCGAGCGTGGCGATCCCGGCGGAATCATAACCGCGATACTCAAGCCGCTTAAGCGCCTCGAATATCGGCGTCGCTACATCGCCGCTGCCGAGAATGCCGACTATGCCGCACATGAACTGTGGCCTCCTTGATCCTTCGCCGTCCCATAAGGGAGCCTCAGAATTGAGGCAATTGATTGAACAAAGTTTAGCGTTGTTTCGGCGACGGGACGAGCCAGCAAACAATCGGTGCGCGCCGGCCCAAATATGCGGCTGGAAAGCGTTAACGCGAGAGAAAAATGGTACCGCCTCCTGGTCTCGAACCAGGGACCTCTAGATCCACAATCTAGCGCTCTAACCAACTGAGCTAAGGCGGCTCTTGGCGCGCCGCGCCGATCGTCTCGACATGCGCGAAGGCGGCGGAAACTAATCCCGCCGCCTTTAGAAGGCAAGCGAGCTTTGGCCCTAATTCCGGGGCTTGCGGAACCGCAGGGTCATTCGGTTGGTTTCGCCAATCGCCGCATATTTTTCGCGATCCTGATCACCGAGCCCATAGGTCGGCGGCAGACGCCAAACGAACTCGCCCTCGCCGGGCTGATCGGCCGGATTGGCGTTGATTTCGCTCTCGGCCTCAAATTCGAAACCCGCCGCCGACACCATGGCGATGACGTTTTCCCGGCTCATATAGCCGAGGGTGCCGTCGGCGGCGGCGCCTTCAGCCCCGTCGGGCGCAGCATGCTGCACGACGCCGAGAACGCCTCCGGGCTTCAGCACAGCATAAGCGTCGGCGAGCGCTTCATCGCCATATTCACCGCCGGCCCGATTAAAATTGTGGAGCGCGCGGATCATGAGAACGACGTCCACCGCGCCGGCGAGATCATCGGGCACAGCGCCGAATTCATAGGCGGCGACGGGCGTCGTCGGCTCTGCAAACTCAGCGGTTGTCGCCGGAAACCCATCCGTCCAATTCGATAAACGCGCCACCAGCTCCGGCGTCGGTTCCGGCAATATTAGCGGCCACATCCCGTCCTGATAGTTGACGCCGACATATCGGCCCTTCTCCGCCACGTAGGGAAGGATAATCCGCGTGTACCAGCCGCGGCCGGGAAGCGCCTCAACCACCGTCATATCCGGTTCAACACCGAAAAATTTCAGGGTTTCAACAGGATGGCGCCATTGATCACGAGCCTTGTCGTCATCGCCGCGCGCCGCAACAATTTCCTCGAGCGCGGCTGTCTCTTTTGCCTCTCCCAGCGCGTGAGCCGTCGCCACAACAAAGATAAGCGCGCCCAATGGCGCTGCAATCAATCTAGAAATACGCATAGCGTCCTCCCGCTGTTTGAAACCCGACAATCGCTCAAGTGACGATTGAGGCGCTTCAAAATCGACCGGATTACTTCAGCAGCGCGATTTCTCTTTGAAGCGCCGCGATACGCGTGGCGTCAGCCGGATGGGTGGAGAGAAACTCCGGCGGCGAGCCCGACTTTTGCGCCGCCATCTTTTGCCAGAATTTGATCGCTTCATTGGCGTCATAGCCGGCCCGGTGCATGTAGCGGACCCCGAACTTGTCGGCTTCGAGTTCATGCTTTCGCGAGAACGGCAAGAGAAGGCCAACCTGAGCGCCCAGTCCCAGGGCCTGCAGCGCTGAATTGCCCGCCTGGCTGCCGCCGACGGCAGCCCCGGCAACGCCGAGCCCGGTCTGAGCCGCAGCGGTCTGGCTATAGCGTTCGCCGGAATGATTGAAATCCACATGGGCTTTTTCGTGGCCGATCACAGCGGCGAGCTGGTCGTCATTGTCCATGATGTCGATGATGCCGGTGTAAATGCCGATTTTTTTGCCCGGCAGCGCAAAGGCGTTGAGCTGATCGGATTTGAAAACCCGGACTTCCCATTCAGCGGGGTTGTCGCCGCCGGCGCGGATCACGCGGTCGGCGACCCTTTGGACGCGCGTCACGTATTTCGGATCATTGGTGATCTGTTCTTTCTTTTTGAGATCCGCCCAAGCTGAATTCGCCAATTGCGCCATTTGACCCTGGCTGACGAACAACAATTGATTGCGCCCAAGGGTTTCATTGTATGCGCAGCCCAAAAGGCTTGCGGCAACAATCAGCAAAACACTGGCGCGCGCGCGCGGCCTTCCCGCTAGAAAATTCATGAAAACTCCTCCGTAGCCCCACCCCAAAGTTGACGCCATTCTAGGCCAATACGCCGCTGCGAACAACGCAGGAGGCTGCGGATCAGGGCTCCAGCTCGGTGTCCCAGTAGAGAAAATCCTGCCAGCTGTCGTGCAGATAGTGAGGCGGGAAAGCACGGCCGCGCTCATTCAGCTCAAACATTGTGGGCCGCCGCGGTTTCTTTGCAGGGATCATATGCGCGATTTGCGGCATGCGTCCGCCTTTGCGGATATTGCAGCGGCTGCAGGCGGCGACGATATTTTCCCAGGTTGTGCGTCCGCCCTTCGATCTCGGAACGACGTGATCGAAGGTAAGCTGATCGCGCTCCGCCGAACCGCAATACTGGCAGGTGAAACTGTCGCGCAGGAAAACGTTGAATCGCGTGAACGCCGGCGTGCGCGCATGGCTGACATAGGTTTTCAAGGAAACCACGGACGGCAGGCGCATTTCGAATGTCGGACTGCGCACTTTGGTTTCATACTGCGCAACCACATCAACGCGATCGAGAAAGACCGCTTTCAGCGCGTCCTGCCAGGACCACAGCGATAAAGGAAAATAACTGAGCGGGCGAAAATCCGCATTCAGAACAAGCGCGGGACAAGCTTCCGGCGTATTCGCGGACATGCTCATCGGTCCGCAGCCGGTCTGCGGCGAGAACTATCGGGTGGGTAATTCAAGCAACAAGTGAAAACGCAGGCTCCCTAATGTTGAGCGTATCTTATACGCACAATTCCAAACCGGAAAGCACTTGATTCGACGTATATCTGATTCTCAATGACAGAAGATTGACGGTTCTGTCGGTATTTTCGCCACACTCCTCAAGAAATCAGATCGGCGTACGGCCGCGAATATGGGCGTAGTAGGTCCAGAGAATATGGGCGGCGAGGCCGCGCTGCGGCGCCCATCGGACTGACCGACGATCGAGCCCGGCCATGGTCGGGGCCGGCCCGCTGCCCCTTCCGGCGGCAAGACGCGCCTTCCGCCACGCGCTGAGCAGGGCGACATCGCCCGGCGGCCAGACATCGATGCGGCCTTCGCAAAAGAGCAGATAGATGGCGGCGGTCCAGGGGCCGATCCCTTTCAGGGATTGCAGCGCGGCCGATGCATTTTCGTCCGCCATGGTCCTTACATCATCCGGATCAAAAGCCCCGTCCTCCATCGCACTCGCAAGCGCCAGCACATATCGGATTTTCGGGCCGGACAAGCCGCAGGCGCGCAACCCGTCTTCACCGACGTCAAGCGCTGCGCGCGGCGTTAGCGGTTCAACGCCCTTCAGACATCGCTTCCAGATCGCCTGGGCGCTCGGCACGGACACCTGCTGCTCGACAATGATGCGAAACAGCGCCTCGAACCCGCCGGGTCGGCGGCGAATGTGGGGCGCATTGATCGCGGCAAGCGCATGCGCGAGAACCGGGTCGGTATCGGCAAGGGCAATGCACGCTGCAGAAGTGTCGCCAAACACATCCGTAGGGTCGACAGTCATTCCTGGTTATTGGCAATCGGATCGCACTGCGAAAGATCCGGCGTTTCTTCAGCGCTCCACTCCCAGACAAGATCAAAGGCTTCGTCGCCTGACGATTCCTCAATCCTCGAAAACCGTCTCTTAAGATATGCAACGACCTCGCCCTTGAAGGCGTCGTCACTGACAGGCGTCAGTGAATCTCGCGATTCATAGGGCCCATAAATTACGACGGTTTCGATATCATCGAGATAAGCGCGGGCCTGCAGGTAGCGCTCGTTCTTTTCGAAGTGGTAGTCGAGAAAGCTGAAGCGCTCTTGCAAAACGCTCGCGGCAAAAATTTCGTCCACACTGTGGTCGATCAGCACCGGCGAAATGATGTCGCGGCCGCAGATAAGATCCGGCTGCGGCGTAGTTTCGTTTTCCTCAATCGCGAAAGCGGCGCTCGCCGAAAACAGGAAGAGAACGGGCGCTGCGAGACTTGCTGCTAAAAACGACGTCAATACTTACACTCCTCAAACAAGGCCTTTGCGTCGCCGCCCGCCTCATCGCGGAACCACCGCACCGTAAACTCGCCCATAGTCTCGCCGTTTTTTGCAATTTTTACCAGCGGATCGAGATAGGTGGTTTCGTCGTCCTTGAGGTTTCCCATGCGCGCCCGCGCCTTCAATCCGCTTCTTGCGATTTCAAGGGTTTGAAGCGCAATATCCTGAACGCTCCGACCGCCAATTTCCGCCTTGAAGCCAATGCGAGCGACATCGGCGCGCAACGCCTCGCGCTCTTCCGGCGACCAGTTCTTGGCGATGTCCCACGCCGCGGCAAGCGCTGCATCGTCATAAAGGAGTCCGACCCAAATCGCGGGAAGCGCACAAATCCGCGCCCAGGGCCCGCCATCGGCGCCACGCATTTCAAGGAAAGTTTTAAGGCGCACTTCGGGGAACGCCGTAGACAGATGATCTTCCCAATCCTCGATGGTTGGTATTTCGCCGGGAAGGGCAGGCAAGGCGCCATTCATAAAGTCGCGAAAGGATTGCCCGGCGGCGTCAATGAACTGCCCATTGCGTCGCACGAAATACATCGGCACGTCGAGCATATAGTCAACGTAACGCTCAAAGCCGAAACCGTTTTCAAAAACAAAATGCAAAAGCCCTGTGCGGTCGGGATCGGTGTCTGTCCAGATATGGGCCCGATAGGACGCAAACTCTGAGGGCTTCCCTTCCTTGAGGCCCGAATTGGCAAACAGCGCCGTCGCGACAGGCTGCAGCGCCAGCGATGTTTTGAATTTCATCGCCATGTCGGCTTCGGACGCGTAGTCGAGATTAACCTGCACGGTGCAGGTCCGGTGCATCATGTCGAGACCGAGGGAGCCAACCTTCGGCATGTAGTTGCGCATGATTTTGTATCGCGCTTTCGGCATGCGCGGCGTTTCATCGAGCGTCCAGGTCGGCGCAAAGCCCATGCCGAGAAAAGCAACGCCCAGCGGTTCGCAAACTTTTTTCACGGCATCGAGATGGCGGTGCACCTCGTCGCAGGTTTCGTGAATGTTATCGAGCGCGGCGCCGGAAAGTTCGAACTGACCGCCGGGCTCAAGCGAAACGCTTGCGCCTTCGCCTCTAAGTCCGATGGGCAACTCGCCTTCCCGGATGATTTCCCAGCCGGTTTCCGCAGAGAGTTTTTCAAGGATTACGCGAATGCCTGAATCGCCGTCATACGGAATCGGTTTCAAATTCGTCCGGCAAAAGACGAATTTTTCGTGCTCAGTGCCGATGCGCCATTTATCTTTGGGTTTGCATCCGCTTGCGAGGTATTCGACAAGCTGCGCCTTTGATTCAATCGGTGCGGCGTCGCCCGAAGGTGCATTTCCTGTGGTCAATGGTCCGTCTCTCCTCGGCGCCCACCGATTAATTTATCCGCTCTAAAGCGCATGGAAGGGTCCGCCAAGCCTTGATGTCATCACGCGGGCGTTACTCATGAGCCCCGCCAGTCGCCGAGCGCCGCCTGCCACAAGGTCAATGCAGCGACGGCGGCGGTGTCAGCGCGCAAAATGCGCGGGCCCAGCGTCACCGGCGTAACGAAGTCCTTGCCGCGCAAGGCGGCGCGTTCAGAGGACGTAAACCCGCCCTCGGGCCCGATCAAGATCGCCCAACTGTCAGATTTTTTGCGCTCATTCTTTAGCGCTTCTAACGCGGGCGCCGCACGGCCTTCATCGCCGCCCCATTCTTTGGTTTCATCATCCCCCGCCTCGTCGCAATACATCAAGCGACGGCCGGCGGGCCAGGCGCTGAGCATATCGCTAAAACGCATTGCATCGCCAATGCGCGGTATGCTCATTCTGCCGCATTGTTCGGCGGCTTCGATAGCAATCGACTGCAACCGATCGATATTGATCCGTGTCGCAACCGTCCGTTCAGTCAATACAGGCTTCAGCGACGCAGTGCCGAGCTCCACCGCTTTTTGCACAATGGTTTCAAGGGGCCCTCGTTTGACGGGCGCAAAATAGAGCGCGAGATCGGGCTCGCTTTCCTGCGTGCGGGTCTGCGACGCAACTGCAGCGACACCGCCCTTTTTCTTCAGCTCCACAATATCCGCAGCGAACTCTCCGTCGGCGCCATTGAAAAGCAGGACGGCGTCTCCCTCCTTGCGGCGCAGGACGTTTTTCAAATAATGCGCCTGTTCGGCGCTTAAGGGCGTCGCTGCGTTCTCGGCAAGCGGCGCGTCTATGAATAGTCGCGGGATCATTTGTCCGCTTTTATCCCCGCCGCTTCCCGGGCTACAAGGCAAAACATGACATCCTCCCCCGCACCCCCATCGACGCCGGACGCCGTCAAGGACAGCTGGGTAAGCGCCATGCCTGCGGCGGCGCAGCCATATTTGAAGCTCGCCCGCGCTGACCGGCCGATCGGCACATGGCTGCTTTACATTCCGTGCCTGTGGGGCCTGGCGTTTGCAGCCGCGAGCGGATTTCAACGTCTTGAGCTCATCTGGTTCGCTGTATTGATGGGCGTCGGCGCGCTTGCCATGCGCGGCGCCGGATGCGCCTATAATGACATCGTCGATCAGGATTTCGACGCCAGGGTCGAGCGTACCGCCCTGCGCCCCATTCCATCGGGCCAGATATCGACACGGCAAGCTTGGGCGTTTCTGGTCGCGCTTTGCCTCATCGGTCTCCTCGTTCTTGTCCAGTTCAATCGTTTCACCATCATTCTCGCGTTGAGTTCGCTGGCGCTCATCGCCGCCTACCCGTTCATGAAGCGCATTACCTATTGGCCGCAGGCCTGGCTCGGCCTCACCTTCAACTGGGGGGCGCTTGTTGGTTTCGCCGCAGCCGCCGGAACGCTTCAACCCGAAGCGTTCGCGATCTACGGCGCGGGCTCTTTCTGGACCCTTGGCTATGACACGATTTATGCGCATCAGGACAAAGAGGATGACGCGCTGATCGGCGTGAAATCGACAGCGCTGAAATTCGGCGCCGCGACAAAAACATGGCTGATCGCGTTTTATGCGGGCGCCCTTGGGGGCTTTGTCATCGCCGGTTTGCTGATCGATGCGGGAATTTTCTATTACCTTGCGCTCGCCCCGGCTGCAGCGCATTTCATCTGGCAGATCAAAACCCTCGACGTTGACCATTTTCACAATTGTTTGAAACGTTTCAAATCGAACCGCGATGCGGGGCTGTTGCTGCTGATGGCGCCGATTTGTGAACTTCTCCTTCGTTCCATATGATCGGCAGGGCCGCTATTTAAAGCGCGTGGGCGGTTGTAAGATGAGTGAGGACCATGGCGATTTTGACAAGGCGGGCGACGTTGCGCGCCAGCCTCGGCGCCGGACTGGTTGTCGGCGCAACGATGGGACCGACAATGGCGAAAAATGACAAGCCTGATCCGGCGAGCATTCCCGATTACGACAAGTGGCAGCTTTCCGATGCTGAATGGAAAGAGCGTCTTTCGCCGGAGGCCTATGCGGTTTTGCGAAAAGAAGCGACCGAACGGCCTGGTTCGAGCCCACTCAACAATGAAAAACGCGACGGTGTTTATGCCTGCGCCGGTTGCGGTTATGAGCTTTTCTCCTCGGAAACAAAATATGAAAGCGGCACCGGCTGGCCAAGCTTTTGGGACCATCTGCCGAACGCCCTTGGTGAAAAACGCGACTTCAAACTGATCATTCCGCGCACAGAATATCACTGCGCGCGCTGCGGCGGCCATCAGGGTCACGTGTTCAGGGACGGTCCGGAACCGACAGGATTGCGCTATTGCAATAATGGCGTCGCCCTCATCTTCAAGCCCGCGTAACGGGCGTTAAAAACAACACCGCTTCTGCAGCACGGCGGCGGGTCAGCCCCTCCACCTCTCGCAAGTCGCCGTTGATGCGCGCCTTGTTCCACCAGCAAAGCGCTTCGGCTGCGCCAAGCCGGTCGCCTTTGTTCAATCGGTTAAGGGCGGTTGAGCAAGCAAGACCCCCGGTGTTGAACTCAAAGCTGACGAGCGCGTCGAACTCATTCTGACTTAAAGCAACATCGACAAGGCGATCGACAGTTTGTTCTCGGGAAACGAGATCGCGTCGAAGCAAGACTTCCGCTTCTCCTTCCGTAATTGTCGCGCCGGGGCGGGCGTCCGGACCGGTATGGCCGTATCCGATAGTCCAGACGCCGGCGACATCGCGATAGGCTTCAGTTTCCAGACCTTCCCAGCGCCTGATGAAATCAACGCACCTATCGCTCGCCCGCATCATGACGACGTCGCTTCCATTGCCGTTACAGCTGCTTTCAGCGCCGCAATCTCACGATCCCTTTCCGCACGCTCCCGCGCCCGCTCCAGTCGGTCCTCCGCGCGCTGATCGTGACACCTGGCGCATTCGGCGACGCATCTTTCAAGATCAGCGCGCAGTTTTGAAATCTGCGTTTGTTGAGAGGCAATCGTCGCACACTGGGCGGCGATGGTTTTGTTCTGCTCCGCCGACATTGTCATGATTTTTACCGCGAGCGCGCTTGTGGAGGCCGCTTCGCTCTTTCGTACCTCGAAAAAATCGCCGCTGCGCTGCTCCCAGAATTTCAACGCGGCGACGCCGACGATCATGGCGACGATCGCCGCGGCGGCAATCGACGGCGCCTGCGCGCCGATTATCTCAAACACGTTCCACATGGTTTTGCGCCAGCAATCTAGGAAACCACCGCCCGATCGGTGACGCGCCGCCAGTTGGTTCCATCGGAAAACGCCGGCACGGCGCCGCCGGTTGCGTTGGACACATAGATTACCTGTCCCGCCGTCGTCGCCGGCGGAAGGCCGGCGACCGTATAACTGCGCAACTGATGGTGTCGGTTCTTGTCAATCACCGTATTGGCTCCGCCCATTTGAATGGCGCCGTCATGGGAGAAGCGCACCCTTTCGACGCCGCCGCCCGCATTGCCATTTTCAATCGTGAAGAATCGGATTTGACCCCCATGTGCGGACGCGGAATGATTTTCTGACGCTTCAAGCAGAAACGCCGCCGAAGACCCGCCGCCGGCAGTAAAGGCCGTCCCGTCAAAACCATAGCCCCGAAAACCGACGAGCGTGTCATCGGCCCTAACGGCCTCGGGATTCGCCCGCGTTCCCCGTCCTTTGCGTCCGAAAAATACCGGCCCCGGAAAACCAGCGTGATATCGCGTCGCCCGAAACGGGCTGGATGTCCCCTCGCAATCGATGTCCAGAATTGTATTGCCGGCGTTGGTTCCGATAAGGCTCAGAACACGGTCGGATATCGCCGTGTCGCCGGTGTCCTTGTCGATGACGAGGGCGTCCCGCCAACTCGCACCGTCCGGCGACACTTTTACGTGGAAGTCATCATCGCCCGTAAGACCGAACTCCGCTCGGCCGGAAAAGCCCGTCTGGAAGAGATGCGAAGCGGTATCGCCCGCCGCCGCCTTGTTGATTTTCACACGCACGTCGCCGGTGCCCGGCGTCACGTCGTCATGACTGAAGAGCGCCGCATCCGACTTTACTGCGAGCCGGTTGGTTGCGTCCGCCGCCGTATTAACGCCGAACTGGTTCGCTTCCTCGCCGACCGAAATCGGAGACCAGGCTGCGCCGTCATACGCCACCAGGTCGCCTTCATCGACCACATAGGCGCGCATGCCTTGAACGCGGGTGACGGAAATCCAGGCGCCGTCCTGATAAAAGGCGAGATTATCGGCGGCAAAATTATCCCAAGCGGCGCCGCTCGGCGACGCGGGCAGAATGTATCCGTCGCCCTCCGCTGGCGACGCAGGCTCCGCCGCGACAGTGCGCGACTTCACTGTCATCTGCACCAGCACATCAAGGCGCCGGAAACTCTCATTGACGGTGACATGTTTTTGCGCCTGGGCGGGAGCAACATAGGAAAGCGATAAACGCGGGCTCTGATCCATCGGCGGACGGTTCCTCCAAAAGCAATGCTGAAACGTGAGCGCAGAGGATAAGCCCGCCCCGGACACACGATCATAACTATCGACCAAAAGCGGGATTCCGGTCGATTTTCGCCAAATGCGGGAATTTTTACACATGCCAACTCGCCCTGCAGTTGCGCCTTCACGGCGCGGCGGCGGTTCGCTATAGCCGGCGCCCGAGGCGCCAATCGAAAGGACCGACAATGCAAAATGACGACGCCGCCGACTTCAACATCGCTGTCGAATTCCTTCAGGGGTTGATCGAAAAAGCCGCTGCGTTTTTGCCGAGCGCAATCGGCGCGCTGTTGGTGCTCATTGTCGGCCTGTGGCTCGCTGGACGGATCCGCAAGATTGTGCGCCAGGCGATGATGCGATCGGAACGGATCGACCCAACCCTGTCAGGATTTCTGTCGAGCCTTGTTTATTACGGCCTCGTCGCCCTGGTGGTGATTACAACCCTCGGCATTTTCGGCGTCCCGACCACAAGCTTTGCCGCTCTTATCGGCGCCGCCGGCCTCGCCATTGGCCTCGCCCTGCAGGGAACGCTGGGACACGTCGCATCTGGCGTCATGATGCTTGGTTTTCGTCCCTTTGACGTCGGCGATTATGTTGAAGCGGCGGGCGTTGAGGGCACTGTCAAACAGATCGGCCTTTTCACCACCGAAATCGCCACGGTCGACAACAAAAAGATCATTGTCCCCAACGGCAAGATCTTCGACGACGTCATTACCAATTTCGCCGGGTACGAAACTCGCCGCGTCGACTTTGTCTTCGGCGTTTCCTATGGCGATGATCTCAGCAAGGCGATGGACGTCATTCGCGGCGAAGTGGAAAAAGAAAAGCGCGCCAAGAGCGATCCTGAGCCGGTGATCGAAGTGGATAATCTCGGCGACTCTTCGGTCGATATCATCTGCCGCGTCTGGGTTGACCGGGGCGATTATTTCCCGGTGAAATGGGCGCTCACCAAAGCCGTCAAGGAAGCTCTTGACGCGGCCGGCGTCGACATACCCTTCCCGACCCGGACGGTTTATTCGAAATCGGCGGCGTAAGCCGCGCATTGAACTCGGCGCCGCGCCCGCGTAGAATTCCCGCTTGGGCGAGTAAGGTATGCGAGCGGAACCATGGCGGAAAAACATCAACGAAGCGAAGCCATCAAACGGCGGCTTTTCGGCGGCTCGATCAGCCGGACCGTCATTCAGCTCGTCATCGCCAGCATTTTCGTTGGCGCGATTTTTTCCTTTATCGGCCTTGGCGCGTTTGAGTTCTGGGAAGGAATTTTCCGCTGGGTGCGCGACATCATCGCCACCATCGGCGACAGCCTCGGCGAAGTCGTCGTCAACCTCATTACTTATTTCCTGATCGGCGCCGCCATCGTCATTCCGATCTGGCTGATTGCGCGCATCCTGACGTCGCGGCGCTAGTTTCTATTCCGCCGCGCTCGGACGCATGAGGGCTTCCATGCGGCTGATATAGGCGATCCAGGCCTTGCGCCCTTTTGCAGTCAGGGTGAGGCGGGTTTGCGGTTTGCGCCCGGCGAAGGTTTTTTCGACTTCGATATAGCCGGCGTCTTCAAGTTTGCGGATCTGCACAGAAATATTGCCGTCTGTGCCGCCGATCTTTGCTTTCAGCTCATTGAAATCCGCTGTTCCCGCGCCGGAAAGATAGGCCATGACCGAGAGGCGCAAACGACCGTGAATAACGTCGTCAATTTCCCGATAGTCGTAATCGGATCCGCTCATTCACTTTCTTCCGTACTCAGACAATTTCACTAGGCTCGTTGCGCATCAAGATAATGCCCGGCGCCAGCGTACAAACGACCAGGCCGAGGGCGCCGATCAGAAACTGGTTCGCGGTTGCAAGAAAGAACACCGATAGCGCTGAAAATCCCCATGAAGCCAGCGCAAAATATCTCAACCACGATACCCGCGCGGCAACCGCGGTCGCCATGAAGGCGACGCCATAAAGACCGAAACCGATGGGGAAGAGCAAACTAAAGAGAAAATACGCGGGCACGCCGGCGCCAACATAATTGTCATGAGCGAAAAGCAAGGCGCCAAAAAACATTGTCATGAACACGCCAACTGCAAACCAGACAGAACCGGAGGTCTTGTTGCCAAGGGTGGCGGCGCCCGGTTTTGCTTTGACGCCCCGGCTGATGAAAAATGACAGGCCCCAGCCAATCGCCAGCGCCACAAACCACGGCGCCATATACCCGGCGGCGCCAAACTGTGTGACGCCAATGGCGTTCAAGTAGACGACCAGGCTCGCTGCGGACATCAACCCGCCCCAGATCACATAGAACCGTCCGCCCACAAGGGGCGCATGGGCGCCCTCTTCGGCAAGAGTGCGCACAAAGGCGAGATCGTCGGCCAGGTTCCCGTCACGCGGCTCGGGCATAGGAATTCTCCATCAATGCACTTTACAAAATAAAGTACTTTTGGTTTCATTTCAAGGTGGGGCGGCCGCGTGGGGCCGCAAAAAAGGGAGAAACCTCATGAAAAAAGCGATCCTGGCCGGATTGAGCGCCGCTGCGGCAGCCCTATCGGCGGCGGCGGCGCAGCCGCCAGTGCCGGCGCCGGCGGTCCAAGAGGCCATGACAAAAGTCGCCTGGATGATCGGCGAGTGGGAGGGCGAAGGCTGGCGCACAAGACCTGACGGTGAAATTGAGCGGTTCAAGGTGCTTGAAAGAATTGAGCCGAAACTGGACGGGCTGATCCTTCTGATTGAAGGTCGCGGATGGAGCGAACCGGCCGACGGCGTGCGCATCGAAGGCCATCACGCCATCGGCGTGTTTTCCTATGACGCGTATGCTCGGCGCTATCATTTCGACGCCTTTGTGAAGGAAGGCTATCAAACCCGTTCGACACCGGAAATTGGTAACAACACCTACGCATGGTCGCATCCGGCCGGGCCGGGTGCGGAAATGCGGTATACTGTGCAACTCACTGAAGACGGCGCCTGGCTGGAGACCGGTGACTTTTGTCGCGAGGAAGAGTGTCGTCAGACCTTCGAAATGCGCTTGAAGCGCGTTGAATAGCTGAACGTCTTATCGCGCGGTGCAGACGCTTTATCGCAAACCCCGTGTCGCCGTTGTGAAAGCGTCCATAGCATTCGGCCCGCTCCACGGTGAAAGGAAAAGTTCCATGCGTGCAATTTTCTTCGCCCCCCTCTTCGCCCTTGCCACTGCGATGGCGACAGAACCCGCCGCCGCCGAACTAAAGGGCGACAAGGAAGCCGTGGCGCGGGCGGAAAAAATGATTGAGCGTCTCGGCGGCGCAACCGTTTGGGCGGAAGCGAAAACGCTCTATCTCGAATATGAAGGCTGGCGTTCAGATCCTGCGCAACCGATCGACGAACGGGCCTGGCGCAGCCTCGCAACCCCCGATCAAAAAGTGATTTTCGAGGGCCGACGCGGCGACGTGACGTTCAACATGACCGAAGACGCCTCATGGCTTGATTTTTCAAACCGACCGACGCGGCGATTTACGGAAGAAGAACACGCCAACAATCTCGCATTCTGGAATTTTGATTTCTATACGATCATTCACAATCTCGCCCGCGGCGACGAGCGCTTGCGTCTCACCTTCGAAGAGCCGCGCACGGTGCGTATCGCCGGTCCTCAGAACGCCGACTGGGGCTGGTTCGAAATCGACGATACGGGCCAGCCGGTGCGCTGGGGCGCGCCGGACGGCGACGATCAGCTTGAATATCTTTACGGACCCGTGAAGCGCTACGGCAATATCAACTTCCCGGCCTGGGGAACCGCCGTCGACGGCTTTTGGCGTTTTGAATATAAGAAAGTCGATGTGAGCCGCGAACCGATTGATATCGACCTGACGCCGCCGGCGGGATCATGACGCGCCTGACGCGACGCGCAGCGCTTGCCGGCGCAGCGGCTGCGTTCGCTGCACCCGTGCAGGCACAATCCCTTCACCGGAAATCTATTCCGTCCACCGATCTTTCCGTTCCCGCCATCGGC
This sequence comes from Hyphococcus sp., assembly GCA_965267325.1. Taxonomy (GTDB): domain Bacteria; phylum Pseudomonadota; class Alphaproteobacteria; order Caulobacterales; family Parvularculaceae; genus Hyphococcus. Next base: position 2,231,498 of record OZ253943.1, read on the forward strand.
ATGGGCACCTGGCGCACATTTGACGTCGGGACGAATGAGCGCCTGCGGGCTCAGCGCCGCCAGGTCCTGGCGCGATTTTTTGAGCTCGGCGGCAAGCTTGTCGATTCATCGCCCATGTATGGCTCGTCCCAGAGCGTCGTCGGCGAGGCGCTTTCCGGCCTCGGACGCACAAGCGACGTTTTCTCCGCCGACAAAGTCTGGATTTCGGGCGGCGCCAACGGTCCTGCGCAAATTGCCGAATCACAACGGCGCTGGGGCGTAGAGCGCTTCGACCTATTACAAGTCCATAATCTTGTAAGCTGGCGGGCTCATCTCGAGACGTTGTTCGAAATGAAACAGCAAGGCCGGCTTCGCTTTGTCGGCGTTACTTCTTACGCGGGGCTGCGCTATGACGATATTGCGCGGATCATGGAAAACCATCCGCTCGATTTTATTCAGATCACCTACAATGTTGCAGACCGCGAGGCGGAGGCGCGCTTGTTGCCTCTGGCAATTGAACGCGAAGTCGCCGTCATCGCCAACCGTCCGTTCCGCGAAGGCGGCTTGATCGATTATGTAAACCGCTTTCCCTTGCCGCCGCTGGCGAGCGAAGTCGGCGCGGCGAATTGGGCGCAGTTCCTTTTGAAGTTCATCATCTCACACCCGGCGCTTACTATCGCCATCCCGGCGACGCGCCGCGTCGACCACATGGAAGAGAATATGGGCGCATTGCGCGGCCCGCTTCCCGATGCGGCGCAGCGCCAGGAGATGATCAAAGCGTTTGAGGCGCTGTGAGACTTTGCGGGCGCCCAAAAGTGCGCAACTGACGGCGCGTCTTAACTCAGTGAGTCTTCGAGAAAGTCGACGAAACATCGAACCTTGGCGGGCGTGTGAAGCCGGTGCGGGAATACGGCGTAAAGCCCCATGGGCTCTTGCTCAAATTCCTCCAGAACAATTTCGAGTTTTCCCGCGGCCACTTCATTTTCGCAAACAAAGTGCGGCATGCGGGTAACGCCTGCGCCCGCCACAGCGAGCGCCGTCTCCAACTCAGCGCTGTTGCATTTCGCCGAAAGATCAACGCCAACTCTAATCGCTTCGCCGTCAGCGCTGACAAATTCCCATACGGAAGGGTCCGCCATATTGGAGTAGCTTATACATTTGTGAGATTTCAAGTCGTTGGGATGAGACGGCCGGCCGTGCTTTTTCCAATAAGACGGCGCCGCAACGACAACGCCGCGGAAAGCGCCAAGCTTGCGCGCCACTAGCGCCGAGTCTTGAAGTCTGCCGATACGGATGGCGACATCGACGCCCTCGCTTATGAGATCGATCAATCGTTCGTTGAACTCAATATCGATGACGACATCGGGGTAACGCTGCATGAATGGCGGCAAAATGCGCCGAAGATGGCTTAAGCCGAAACTCACAGGCGCGGCGATCCGCAGCGTCCCCGACGGCGCGGCTTGTCCCCGCATCGCTTCGCTTTCTGCTTCCTGCGCCGTCTCAACAATGGACCGACAATGTTCGAAATAGGCGCGCCCTTCATCGGTGAGGCTGATCGAGCGCGTTGAACGATTTAAGAGCCGCGCCCCAAGCCGTCCTTCGAGCTTGGTAATCTCCTTGCTCATATGGGAGGGCGTGTGACCGAGCCGTTTTGCGGCGGCGGTGAAGCCGCCGCTTTCCACGACTGCAGCAAACACCGCAACGCCATCCAGAAGGGTGGAATTATAGCTCATATGGAAATAATAATATGCGATTTCAGCATATTATCAATCATATTGCGTATAATTATTAATGCCGGGTCATTGAAGCATTCCAAAGGACCCGACCATGAAACTTCTCAACCTTGCCGCCGGAGCGCTAGCGGCGCTGACCTTCGCAACGGCATGTTCGAACGCCGCCCCGTCTTCTGCTGAGATCAAGTCTTCTGCTGAGATCAAGACCGTCAACGGGGTTGCGCAATACCCGGACGGCTATCGAGGAACGCCCCATCGCGATCCGGACGAAGACCGTTTTCTGTCGCCAACGAATTCAGCGCTGATCCTCATTGACTACCAGCCGCATATTCTGATGGGCGTCAGAAATATCGATCACGCCGATCTGATGAACAATACGACCGCGCTGATTAAATCGGCAGTGCATTTTGATATTCCGATCATCTTTTCTCATGTCGGCGTTGGCCTCAATGGATCGCAGCCCTTCATCGAGGAGCTAAGAGCGCTGGCGCCGGACGCCGTCATTATCGACCGAACCAACGTCAACGCCTGGGAAGAAAAAGAGTTTGTTGACGCCGTCAAAGCGACCGGCCGCAAAAAGCTCATCATGGGCGGCTTGTGGACCGATGTATGTCTGGCCTACCCGGCGATTGAAGCGGAGGATGCCGGATATGACGTTTACGTCCCTGAAGACACTGTCGGCTCAATTACGCAACAATCTCACGACAACGGCATGAAACGCATGCTCGCCGCGGGCGTTCATCCCGTCACATGGAATGTCGTGCTTGCCGAGCTGCAGCGCGACCACGCGCGCAAGGAAACTGAAGAGGAAGTGACTCGCATCTTCCTCGAATATCTTTTCAAAATGGACCCCGATCAGGGTTGGAAATAGGAGGCCCGTCATGCTCGGCATAGAAAAAATCGACCACATCGGCATTCGCGTCAGCGATAAAGAAACGTCGATCGGCTTTTATGAAAGTCTTGGGTTTGAAACGCTCACCGACATCGGATTTGAAAAAGGCCACCCGGTGATTATGCGCCATCCTTCGGGAGTCGTTCTGAACTTGCTTGGGCCTGCAACCGAAGGCCCGAACGAAAATGTCCTCATGGACATCGAGGCCAAGCACCCCGGCATCACGCATGTGTCGTTCAAGGTTGCGTCAATAGAGGAAGCCAAAGCGTTTCTCGCGGAGCGCCAAATCCCTCTTACTGGCGAATTTACATTCAAAGGTCTGCACGCGATCTTTTTTCGCGACCCCGACAGAAACGTCATCGAACTCGACGCCTATGTCGGCGTTGAACCAGACACAAGAGTCAAGCCCGACGCAGACGCGACTGAAGGTTACAGCGCGCACCCGGAGTAACTGGTTCGGATTAACATTGCGGCGCAGCGCCAAGAGTTGTTAAGGCGCTGGCCGCTACTGGTTCACATCGGGAACGAATTCGCCAGCAAAAAATTCCTACGCGACAGCGTCAAGCGAGCGAACCGTGTCGCCAACTTGCAGAGTGGTTTTCTCGCCGCCCACGATCACCGAAATTAAATCGGCGTTGCCTCGATCGTTGATCGTGAGACTCTCGCCGGACTTAAAGTTCAATATGATTTGATCATCATTGACGGTGATCTCAATGTCATCGAGAGACGTCGCCAGCTCGCTGTCAATTTTAATGCCCAGGGCGCCCACCTTGCTCACATTGATTACGTCTTCGCCGCCGCCGGCGCCAAAGCCGATAACAGCGTCCCGAGCCTCGAGCGTGATGGTGTCGTCGCCCGCGCCCGCGTTTACGCGGCGAATGGTTTCCGCGGCAAGCGTCAGCGTGTCGTCGCCGTCGCCCGCGTCAACGCGCCGAATAGTATCGGCCCTGATTGACAGTTCGTCATCGCCATCGCCCGTATCAATGCGGCGGACAGTGTCGGCGTTTACTTCAAGCTGATCGTCGCCTTCGCCTGTCGAAATGCGGGCGACACGGTCAGCGTCTATAACCGTCTTGTCATCGCCGTCGCCAGTCGCGACGCGAGTGACGCCGTCCGCGGCAATCGTCAGGGCGTCGTCGCCGGCGTCGGATTGAACGCGCCGGACATAGTCGGCGACAATGCCCACATCGTCATCGCCTTCAGTGGCGGTGACGCGGCTCACATATTGTTCGTTGAGTTTGATGACATTGGCGAGCACTTCCGAGGCTGCAGCGGCTTCGTCGCCGTCGACGACGCCCGCCGGTGCTTTCGTTTCAACACCCGCTCCCAAAACCACCTCTTCGCCATCGTTTTCATTCGTCGCAGCGGAGGCCGGCCCATCAACGGGTTCGCCGCCGCCGATCCGATAATATTCGATCAGCTCCTGAACCCGTTCCACAAAGGCGCGCGATTCTCCGGCAAGGCGCTCGAAAAGCGATTCGAGATCGCCGATCTCCGCAGAATTCGCAGCAGCGGCGCGCGCATTTTCAGTAACCCGGTCAGCGAAGTCGGCAGCTTCCGTAACAAGCTCTTCGCCGAGCCCTGCGCCGGCGCCGTTCGGCGCCGAGGCCCCTTCCACCGATGCCTTGCCATCGCCCGCGGCAACACTCGCATCAGCTCGCGGCGCGCTTTGTAGTTGCACGGGGATCCGGGCCGGATCGAAAACCTGGGAAAAGAGGTCCGCTGAGGCTTCTGCGAATTGCGCTTCTCCGGCGGGGCGGTACCGGACCTGGAATGTGAACGCCTCGGTAACAAAACCGTTTTCATCCCGGGTCGAAGAATAAGAAAATGCGGTCGTCTCATTTTGCGAGCGCTCGATGATAATCGCAGATGTTTCGTTCAGAACGGGCGACTTGGCTTTCACGCTGTCAAAGAAAGACAGAAGTTGATCGAGACGCTGGGAGAGCTGTGCGGCGAAATCGGAAGGCGATGCCGCCGGGCTCGGAGACTGCGTCTTTAGTTCAGGGCGCGGTCCTCGATCCCTAACTGACAGATCGCGTTCGTCGACCTTCGTTTTATGAGCGAGCGAGCGGATCGCATCGGCCCCATAGGACCTAAGCGCTGAATAGTTCAATTCCATGATTTGTCTCCCCGTACTGAACACGACGCAATTTCATGCAGCATTAGGGTAAACGGGGAGACTGAATAAACGATTGAAACCGCCCGGAAACGGCATGAATACAAGCGTAACTTCAGTTAAGAGACGGACGCCGGCTTAGTGAAAAAATACGTGTACGGTTTAACGATTTCGATCGAGGGGCCTGGCGATTGCCGATGCTTTTCTTGGGTTTTTCCGTGCACGTCCATTAATGGATGAGCGCACCGAACCAAAGAGCCGCATTTCATGGAGAAAAATTTAGGCGGCGTTGGTTTGCCCAAATCAGTGGGCATGCTGATCGCTGCAAAAGGCGTTCTCTTGATCAGTTCTCCACCGTCCGGACGATGGGAATGCGTTGCACGACCTCTCCGCCGGCAAGATCATAGATTACCACTTCTGCGCCGCTTGGGCCCTCGACGCGAATCGCAAGCCGGTCGCCGTCAAGCGACATGGCCGCAATATGCGCGCCGGTTGACAGAGCAATGCCCGCCGGCGTTGGCGACAGCGCCCCGGCGCTGGTTGACCGCTGCACAGGCGCCGGCTCGGAAAGCACCTCCACCGGCGCAGACGCCACCCTGTCAGCGTCGTCGTCGCCGCCGAACACCGAAATGATTGCCGCCACCACCGCAACGAAAACAAGCGGCATGGTGACGATGATGATCATCAGGTTGCGCGAGCCGATTGAGGTCGCAATATCCTCAAACGCCGAGGGGTTTTTCTCAGGCGGCGCGGGATTTTTGAGTTCGAGCGGCTCGCGATCGTCCGGACGCCGTCCCGCTGATTTCGTCTTAATGGCCATGGTTCCTCCGCCGGGCGTTTGACTTCAACGCCGCTCGCGCCTACGCCGCGGCGCTTATGACCCGCGACGACGACAGGCTCAACCCTCTGGGCGGCGAGAGTGTTTACGACTTCGCCCCCGATCCCGATGATACCGGCGCAAGGCTTGATAAATGGTTGTCGGAGCGGATCGAACTCCTCACCCGCACGCGCCTGAAGGCCTTGATCGAAGCCGGCGCGCTCACCCGCAATGGCGAGCTTTTTACCGATCCTTCCTGGAAAATCCGCGACGGCGATGTGTTTCGCCTTGTGGTGCCCGCCCCTGCCGATCCAGCGCCCAAAGCCGAGGCGATCCCTCTCGATGTCGTCTACGAGGACAGCGACATCATTATCGTAAATAAGCCTGCGGGGCTCGTCGTGCATCCCGCCGCCGGCAACTGGACCGGCACCCTGGTCAACGCGCTTATCCATCATTGCGGGGATTCGCTTTCCGGCGTTGGCGGCGTTGCGCGGCCGGGCATCGTCCACCGCATCGACAAGGACACCTCTGGCCTCCTCGTCGTGGCGAAAAATGACCACGCCCATCAGGGTCTTTCAAAACTCTTTTCCAAACACGACATCGAACGCACATACCTCGCCGTCGCCGCCGGCGTACCACGGCCCGGACTTGGTACAATTAACGCCGCGCTCGCGCGCGCCAATTCGGACCGCAAGAAGATGGCGGTTGTTGATGAGCGCAGCCACGAAGGCGCGCGCCGCGCCGTCACTCACTACAAAGTATTGGACGCCTACGGACGATCTCGCGCCAAGTTGAAGGGCGACGCGCTCGCCTCGCTGATCGAATGCCGGCTCGAAACCGGGCGCACGCACCAGATTCGCGCGCATCTAAATTCTATCGGGCACCCGTTGATCGGTGATCCGGTCTATGGGCGCGGGCCGGGACTTGCGGGGTTGAAACCCGGCGAGCCGGAGACTGATCGCGCAATTGCCGTCATCCGCAAGTTTCGCCGTCAGGCTTTGCATGCCCGGGTGCTGGGATTCGCACACCCGGTTTCCGGCGAGGCGCTGCGCTTTGAACGCGACCCGCCGGGAGATTTTTCGGCGCTGGTTGAGGCGCTGGCTGCTCTTTAAAACGGTAAAGTCGCCAATACCTCATATGCGGTATGAAATCGTTCTGATCGTTCGCTATCCCGCTAATCGGTAGACGGGCGACGTCGTCCGAAATCTGAGGAGCCTTGCGACCGCGATAAACAGTGATCTAAGCAGACCGTCTTCATCCCAAGCTGCTGACGGTCGCGCCGCCAAAAGTCCCACTTGGCGCCGCTGCGAATGCCCCTGCGTCGTAGGCGAACAGCGCGCCTGACGTCGCAATCGCTGAAATTTTCGCTTCGCATCACTCCATTGGATGCAGTACACGCTTCACCCAAGCGATCCACTGATACGTTTCCCGTCTACCACAAGCCGTATTGAGCGAGAAGAAAGCTCGCGACGGGGAACAGAAATGTTATTGCAGGACGCGCTCGCGAGCACGCCGCCCTTCGCGATCGAAACTTCCGACGGAAGAGTACATCAAATGCGCAGCGCTGCTAACGTTGCGTGCGACGTGGCCGCCGCGCCCGTTCGTTATGTGCTTGATGACGCCGCTGCGGCCCTCGTGACCCACACAGCCTTCGGCGCGGAAAATACGCTTGGACAGTCGCTGGATCTGCTTCGATTTCCGTCAACCATTTTCTGGATGGAGTGGCACGACGCCGGCAGGGTGGCAACGCTGCAAAAAGCCGGGCTGATGGACGAAGCGAGCCTACCGGAAAAAACCGGACGCGCAGGCGCAATTGTCCGCGCCGATGACGCCGGCCGACGCGGCACGATTTCCATTCTCTGGCAAGAGGAAAACAGCGAAGCGACCCTGTCGCCGGTTACAATTGAATTCGATCTCGATGACGCGGCGTTTTCGGTGACGCCGGATCCTAAGGCGTTGACATATGACGCAAAAATCGTCGAAGGCGTCGACCTGAGTGAACTGCTGGCGTGCGTCAGATTTCGTTTCGATCCCAGTTGGCGCGATTACTACAGCGCCTATTCAAAAACCAAGGCGGCGGCGAAAGCCGTGTTCGATCAGGCTGTTTCAATAACGGTGGGCGACTTCCCGTTCATCGCCGCCTTTTGCCTTGTGCTTTCAGCTCGCGGCGCGCTTCGCTATGACCCGAGCGCGCTGAAACGCCTTAATGCAGCGCGGAAACGGCGCGGCGGCGCGGCGCTGCTCGAACATGTCGCCGTTTCGCTGGATCTCGGCGAACGCGACTCACCGCCTGGCGCCGGCGCGTCTTTTCGCAACAGTCCGCGCCTGCACCATGTTTGCGGTCATCTCGTTCGACGCGGCGACAGTCTGCACTGGCGCCGTCCGCATTTGCGCGGCAATCCTCGTAGCGGAACGATCGCGTCGCGCACCGTCCGCGTGGGCCGCAGCGTATCTTCAGACTGACTTCCAGACCAGGGCGGCGAGCGCCGATTGGCGATTGACCCCGGTCTTTACGAAAACGCTGCGCAGTTGTGCGCGAACCGTATGCTGACTACTCCCCCGCTCCTTTGCTGCTTCTTCGATTGATCCGCCATTGGCAAGCGTAAGAGCAAGGGCGCACTCCGCATCGGTCAACTTGAAGTACGATTTAAGTTTGGCGCACACGGACTGATCCAGACCAATCGTGCGCACCATCACCAGCGCCAGCGAGCTGACGCCGATCAACGCGTCGGAGGGGACGGTTGCGGGGAGAATCTCCAACTCGGACGTCGCCGTATCGTCGTCAATTCGCAACAGATTGGGCGTCGCCGCAGCCAGATCTTGCCCAATCGCCGCTTTGACATAATCTCGAAATTTCCACTCCGCGCATTCCGGATTTGCGCGCAACCGTCCATCCTCAATGCAAATTGTCTGAGACTCTGCAAGATAAGATTCTCCGGCGGCGTTCATCCACTGAAGGTTTTTTTCGCTGTCGACAAGAAAGGAGGGCATGCGCGCGGACGAAAGCCCGCCACCAAAGCCGGAGCATGGATGCCCCATCCTCGGCGTTGTCAGTTTGCCGGCAAGGCGCGTCGCGCGACGCACATTCGGTATCAGCAGTTCAAGAAAGCGGCGCTCATGCTCTCCAAACGCACCGGCCTTGCGGGTGCGGCTGAAAGCGATCGAGACTTCCATGGACCGCCCGCTCCACACAACGCCGCCCGCAAGCCAGCGCTGGTTAATCCCGCTAAAGAACTCCTGAAAATAGGCGCCGCGTTCCCAGTCCTCCTCGTCAATGTGTTCATGGCAAAGAAAGACAGCCAAGGGATCATTGCTATAAAGGCGTCGCATTGCGTCGCGATGGGCGTTTATGTACTGCCAGTGATCCAGATAGGCGCTAATCGACTCGTCCGTGTAACCATCGCCGAAGCCGGTAAAAAACAAGGTTTCGAGGCTGGATTTGCGAATCGCATGCAAGTTTACGCCGCCGGCGCCCAACGCCTCCATGGACATGCGAAGCGCACGCTCAAGCGAGGCGGGCTCAACAACACCTTCAAAAAGCGCGTCGAGCAGTTCTTTTTCATCAACGCCGTTCTGGCTTGATGTCACGGTTTTCTCCTCTTCCTGAACGGGCCGGCCAGCGTGCTGCTTGGGAAGGGTGGTATTAATTAAATGGTATATCTATACAAGAGTTTGATTTGTAATGTTATACAAATAATTTAAACTGATGATTAGAATATAATACTCATAGACGGATTTGCCTTGCAAATACGCCCCATCCTCATTCGCGACAGTCAGGCCGCCGAAACCCGCATGGTTCAGTCTCACGCAATCGTGCCGGCGAGCGAGGCTCATGTGACTGGGAACGGCCCAAATTCCGTCGTAAACAGGCGTTATCGACTATTTTTCAGGCGATTCCCTTGGGATCGGGGGCTTGAGCCCCTATATACCCCTCAAAGCGCCAAAAAGAGCGCAAAAACGGGGACTTCCACATAGAGCGGACCCGCCGGTTTGAGCCGCGCCAGTCATTGGGCGGCGAAATAATACAAGCGCGTCTTTTTCAAGAGCGCATCGAATGAGGAGAGAAAGAAAAGGCATGGCCAACGCACTGACCACGACGGGCTCGGCCCTCACCCCTGAAGGCTCGCTTTCCCGGTATCTGGCGGAAATACGCAAATTCCCGATGCTGGCGAAGGACGAGGAGTACATGCTCGCCAAGCGCTTTAAAGAGCATGAAGACCCCGACGCCGCCCAGAAACTGATTACCTCGCACCTGCGCCTCGTGGCGAAAATCGCCATGGGCTATCGCGGCTATGGGCTGCCCATCGGCGAAGTGATCTCCGAAGGCAATGTCGGCCTGATGCAGGCCGTTAAACGTTTTGAACCGGAAAAAGGCTTTCGCCTCGCCACCTACGCCATGTGGTGGATCCGCGCGTCGATCCAGGAATACATTCTGCGCTCTTGGTCGCTCGTCAAAATCGGCACCACGGCGGCGCAGAAAAAACTGTTCTTCAATTTGCGTAAAATCAAAGGCCAGATCGACGCTGTCGACGATGGCGATCTGCGCCCCGAACAAGTTGAACATATCGCCACCAAGCTTGGCGTTACGCATGACGACGTTGTCCAGATGAACCGGCGCATGTCCGGCGGTGAAGCGTCATTGAATGCGCCCATGGGCAAGGACGCCGATGGCGGCGGCGAATGGCAGGACTGGCTTGTTGACGACAACGCCGTCAACCCGGAAGCACAACTCGCCAAGGATGACGAGTACGAAATGCGCATGGGGCTGCTCGAGCGGGCTCTTGCTACGCTCAATGAGCGCGAGCAGCACATTCTTACCGAGCGGCGCCTGAAAGATAATCCGTCGACGCTCGAAGAGCTAAGCCAGGTTTACAATGTCAGCCGCGAGCGCGTGCGCCAGATTGAAGTGCGCGCGTTTGAAAAGCTGCAGAAAGCCATGAAGCGCATGGACTTCGAAGCGCGTCAGCCGCGTGAGGTTGAAGAAGTCGAGGCTTAAACGCTTTCGGCGCCGACCTGATCAATGACCGCCTTGCGCGCTGCAGGGCGGTCTTCTTTTAAATAGGCGTCGGCAAGCGCGTGATTGACGTCGCGATGACCGGCTTCATCGGCGCGCACGGCGATGACGACATCGCGCAGGCGCGCATCCGCCGCCAGATCCCAATAGTCGATGGCGATCTTTGGCGCGGCAATATTTTCGACTTCGCCGGCGTCGATCTTCTGCAGATACTGCGTGTAGCTGTATACGGCCTCTTCCTCGAAATAGCCGATGATGCGGTGCGCGGTGATCGGTGAAATCAAATAGATGAAACCGTATCCGAAAAAGAACGCCCCTTGCGCCAGCAAGACCAGAAAACGTTCGAACAGTGTAGGCTGCGCAATCTCAACGAACGTCATCAAATGCATGCGTTCGTTTTCCGCTTCATCGAGCAGCAGCCGGATCCAGCCCTCGTCATGCTCCATTCGGCGCAGAGATCGAAAATGCTGCAACATGCCCCCGACCATGCCCGGCACGCCGGCGACAGTTTCCAGAACAATGGCGCGGTGCCCGTAGCGGCCGGCAAAAAACGCATCGGCGAAGAACCGCAGCATTTTTGTAAATCGAAAGGCGATGATGTCGCGCGGGCCGGCGGGCGCTCTATTCGGTGCTAAGGGGTCGGCGTCTGCTGCAGCGTTCATTAATTTTCCTCCTTCAGGAGACGTCGCCAATATAGGGTTTTTAGTGTCGGTTTTTACCGACCCGGCGCTCCGCCAAGCTGCGGCGAATTGGCCGCGACGAATTAGCGGGGACGGGGACGCCTCACTGCGCAATATTTCGGAAAAACGCCCGCGTCGCATCGTCAGCAGGAAACATCAGCTCGATGCGCACGTCGCTGGCGGCGACATCCTGCACCGTGCCAAACTCGGCGATGGTTGAGAACACCGAGAGTCTTTGTCCGTTTAAGTTGAACACGGACGGTATCACCGCCTGGCTGTAATCGATGTCCGCATCATCGCAATCGGCAAGGCGCGGATGGGCGGCAAGCTTTCCGACATAGGAACTCAATATCGGATCGCCTCCACAGCGCATGTTCTCCAGATTGAGTCGCGCCAATGCGAGAAAGGCGGTCTCGCGCCAATTCTCCAACAGATCCGTTTCGGCAAGCGCCAGCAGCACGTCGACCATGTTGGTCGCGCCGTCGACGCCGAAGACGCCGAACATCGCCGCGGCTGGGCCGTTGGCTTCAATAACGTTCCAATGCCCGTCGATTGCAAAACCCGGGAGCGGCGCATGATTGGCGAGCATTTCGCGCATCGCCGCATATACCGGCGCCAAAGCATCCGCATCCGGCGGCAAGGATGGGAACACGGGCGCGTAGCCCGCCGCCGTTAGCGCCTGGTTGGCAATCGCTTTCGGCATTTCGAGCGCGTCAGAAAGTTTCAGGACCATGGCGCGGCTCGGATTGGCGCGGCCTGATTCCAGAAAACTCAGATGGCGCGCTGACATTTCAGCCGCCAGCGACAGATCAAGCTGGCTGAAGCGCCGCTTGCCGCGCCACTCGCGCAAGATATTGCCAAAAGCGGTGTTCATGGCGTCTCCCTTTTTCGTCGGACAGCTTAGACCGGCCACAACACCGAGACACTTACCTCAGAGGTAATTGTTTTGCACTTGAAGCCCTGCGCAGACTGCCGCCGCATAAGGATAAAGGAGAAACCCCATGTCCCCGGATACCGCTGCGCGCTGGACGCAAATTGTCAGTGTATTTTCAATTGCCACCGCTCTTGTCATCGCTGCAGGCGCCTATCCGCCCATGGCCGGCGGCGTCGCCGGGATGTTTGACGTGATCGACTGGCCTGTAGACGGCGACGTCGCGCCGCTCACGGACGAAGCGCGGCTGCTCGCCGCCGTCAGCGGCGGGGTCTTCGCCGGTTTCGCGGCAATGTTTCTCTTCTTGGTCGCGCCGGCCTTGCGCCGCGGCGACGATGAAATGCGCAAAGGCGCGCTTTATTCGTTGCTTGTCTGGTTTGTGATCGACAGCACTGCGTCGGTCGCCGCCGGCGCGCCGGGCAATCTGGTTGGAAATGCGCTCTACCTCGCAGCCCTCGGCGCCCCGCTTGTGCTCGTTGCAAACCCCGCGCGTGCAGGCGCGAGACCTGCTTAAATTACAACGGCCCGGCGTAGTCTTCGCCCATCGCGCCGCAAAAGCGGTTCGATTCACAGACCTCAGGGCTTATAGTGGCGCTCCTTGTTCACGCCGCCAGGAGCGCCGCTCATGACCACCACTTCCACAGCTTCTCGACCCACTCGCCGCGCCATGCTCGCCGGCGCATCCGCCCTCGCCGCGGCGTCCGCATTCGCCGGTGAGGCGGCCGCGCAAGACGCCGTTCCTGATTTTCAAGGCCGCTCAGTACTGATAACGGGCACAAGCTCCGGCTTCGGACGATTGACGGCGCTGACCCTCGCACGCATGGGCGCGACCGTCATCGCCTCCATGCGCAATTTCGACGGCGGCGCGCGCGCAGAGGCGCGCGATCTCATGACGATTGCCGAAAACGAAGACCTAGATCTTCACGTCATTGAAATCGACGTCACAGACGATGCATCCGTTGCCTCAGGCGTCGCCGAAGCAGAACGCATCGCCGACGGCGCGCTTGACGTCGTCGTCAACAATGCGGGGATCGGCGTCGCAGGACCGGTTGAACTTTCCGACATGACCGTGACGCGATTGATGTTTGAGACAAATCTTTATGGCTATCTGCGTGTCGCCAACGCGGCCCTGCCAAAAATGCGTGAGAAAGGCGCCGGCCAGATATTCAATGTCTCTTCTCAGCTCGGCCGTTTTGTCATCCCGAGCGTCGGCCTTTATTGCGCAACGAAGTTTGGTCTTGAGGCAATGTTCGAGACTATGGCTTATGAACTGGCGCCGCACGGGATCGAAATTACGATCATTCAGCCGGGCGGCTATCCGACAAGAATCTGGAACAATGGCCGGCGGTATACAGATGAATGGATGGGACGCGTCAGCGACGAAAAAAAGGCTGCCTATGAGACCCATATCCAGATGGCGACGGCGTTGATGACCGGGGAATATCAGACGAACCCAATCGACGTGCCTCAAGCCATCGCAGAGATTATGGCGGCGCCGGCCGGCAGCAGGCCCTTGCGCCGGGTCGTGCATCCCAATCCCGCGGCGGCGGCCGGCGCGAATGCGGCTCTCGCCCAAGTACAGGCGGGCGTGCTCGGGCAAGGGGCTTACGCGCCTTGGCACGCTGCTGTGGCCGATTAGGACCTGAGGCCGCAGGGGCATGATTTTCCTTGCGGAATTCGTTTCTCACCGACGCGAAAGCGGGTTCGACAGCGGCTTGCTTGATCAGGCGGGGCTTTTCCCAATATCGTTAACGGGCTGCTGGCAAAGCGGCGCGCGCCAATCGGGGGACGGGGAGCAAATATTCATGTCGTTAGGGGTTTTGTCGGGCAAGGTCGCCGTCGTTTCTGCACTGACTGCGTTCGCCGCAGTTGCAACCGCCGCGGCGCAGGGGACGCCCCTGCGGGACAATCAATATACGGAATACCTGCAGAAAAACGACTTCAATGGCGAGGCGGTCGCCACCGCATGTGAAGCCGCCGAGTGGCCGGTTATCGCTTTTCGCTCGAGCGCTGATGAGAAAAATCTCGACCCGTTCCTCGACTTCCTCCAGGTCCGCCCGAGCGAAGTGAAAGGTTTTAACAACGGTCAGTTTTCTCAAACTGTGTCGGCTTTCGGCGAAGCCATAAAAGACATATGCGCCAATACAAAATTTGAGAAGACGGAAGCCGAACTGATGTTCGCGCCCCCGACAAATTTCGATCCGCTGATCGACGGGGTAAATCTTTCATACTTCCAATTCGATTACGCGTTTCAGCATCATCAGCCGGCTGGTCACTTGCCCCTTGAGCGGCGTAGTTTTCCCGTGCTTGAGCTCGAGGTTGAATACGACAGCGAAAACTACCCGGGCCGCAATGGCGATTTGTGGAGTTATCAAACCGCGGAAATGATCGTTACAGTCAATAATTACAAGCATTTCCGGGCGCCCGAAAGCGGTGATCCCGGCGTCATCCGGCAGGAATACGGCTCCTACCCCTGCTATTACGTCGATCCAAAATTTAACGGCGTTTATCGATATGCTTTTGAGGACTGCAACCCCAAAACACTGGAGGCCGGGCTGCCAAAGCGCGCAACGAATTTGAGCGACGCGGTGTACAGGGCCACCATCAACTTCATTGAACAAAATATCGACACCGCGCCGGAACCGGTGAAAGTCGAAGACTACCTCGATGAGGAGGTATGTTGTTTGACCGTCGACGGCGTCTACGAAATGACCAAGGTCGATCAGTGCGGCGTCGATGAAAATGAAGTCTATATGGTCCAGCCAGTTCGCATTTGCGGCGCTGACGGCGAGGGCGATCCATTTTCACCTTTCGAAGACGATGCCGAAAACGGTGATATCGACCCTGGCTCAAAATCCAGCGACAACGTCTGTTGTCAGGACGTGTCGGGGATCAATCCCAACATCTTCAATTGGAAAGATCGACGGTGGTGCGAGGATCAGGACAATCATCGCATTGTTTCCGACCGTCTCTGCCCCGGCCGCTAGATCGACGAACCTTAATGGTCGCAACTTTCGGGTGGCGCTTCGCGTCGCCGCGCGATAGCTCTATCGCATTCAGCAAACGCGATTTTATTTCATGACCGACGCCGCCAAAACCGCCGCCTTTAGCGCCCTGCACAAACCGGGCGAGCCTTTCGTCATTGCAAACGCCTGGGACGCGGGCTCCGCGCGCATGCTGGCCGGCCTCGGGTTCAAGGCGATCGCGACGACAAGTTTCGGTTTCGCCATGACCATGGGCCGCAACGATTACGGCGTAACGCGCGATGCAGCGCTCGCCCATTGCGGGGAGATAGCGGGCGCAGTCGATATTCCCGTGAGCGCTGATCTTGAGAACGGCTGGGCCGATGAACCGCACGAAGTCGCCGAAACAATCGCCCTTGCCGCCCGGACCGGTCTTGCCGGCGGGTCAATCGAGGATTCAACCGGCGACAGCGCCAACCCCATTTACGACCAGAACCACGCCGCAGAACGCATCGTCGCGGCGGAGTATGAGGCGCGCAAGTCGAAGACAGGCTTTGTCCTGACGGCGCGGGCGGAGGCTTATCTCTGGGGCGAGCCGAAACTCGACGACGTGATCGATCGGCTGCAGCAGTTTGAAGCCGCCGGCGCGGATGTTCTCTTTGCCCCGGGCCTTCCTGACATGGACGCTGTGCGCGCGGTCTGTTCCGCCGTTTCAAAGCCCGTCAACGTGCTGGTTATGGGCGGGCTGGCGAAACATTCGGTCGAAGAATTCGCCGAAGCCGGCGTTTCACGCCTTTCCGTCGGCGGCAGCCTCGCGCGCATCGCCTACGCAACGCTCGCAGATGCGGAAACGATGCTGTCCGCCGGATCGTTTGACTGCCTGTCAGCCAATGCAGAAGGCGGCAAACGGGTGAGCGCCTTCCTTCGTGACAATTCGTAATCTTTCCTGACAAAAGTCGGGTTTCATTCTCTCGCGGCCTGCGCTACATCCCGCACCCCGCCGGATGCGGATTAAAGATTGTAGTATGAAAAATGTCTGCGACGCATGTCACTCAGCCAGGCGCGAAATTCGCGCCGTGGCGGCGCGAGTTCTTCGCGCTGATGGGCCTGGGCCTTCCCATGGCCGCGACGCAGCTCGTCCAGTTTTCGATCAACACCATTGACGTTCTGATGATCGGGCGGCTCGGCCCCGATCATCTCGCCGCCGCCTCTCTCGGCCTTGTTGTCTATTACGCGATGTTCCTTTTGGGGCTTGGTCCGGCCATGGCGGTAACGCCGCTGGTTGCGCAAACCCTCGGCGCGGATTCTGAAAACCGCAGAGACGCGCGCCGGTCCGTGCGCATGGGGCTCTGGGCGAGCGTCATGTTCTGCGCGCCGGCGCTTTTAGTCTTTCTGTTTACGGAAGAAATAGAACTCGCTTTCGGACAGCCCGCACATCTCGCCGCCATGGCGGAGCCTTATGTGCTGGCGCTGGCGCCAGGCTTGCCTTTTGCGCTGGGGGTGATCGCCCTGCGCAATTATCTTGCAGCGATCGAACGCACGCGGGCGCCGCTCTATTTCATCATCGGCACGACAGCGCTCAATGCATTTCTCAACTATCTGTTGATCTACGGCAATTGGGGATTTCCCCGGCTCGAACTTGTCGGCGCCGGCATCGCCTCATCGCTCTCCCACGCCATCGGGTTTACGATTCTTGTCGTTTATGCGCGCGTAGAAAAGGAAAGCCGGCGCTTTGATCTCTTTACGCGGCTTTGGAAAGCAGATTGGGAACGGCTGCGCGACGTCTTTCGTCTCGGCTGGCCCATCGGCCTTACCTTTGCCTTTGAAGCGATGCTGTTCAACGCTGCAGTCCTGTTGATGGGCCGGCTTGGGGTCAATGAAGTCGCCGCTTATCAGGTGGCGCTGAATGTCGCCGCGCTTGCCTTTATGGGACCGCTGGGTCTCGCCATGGCGGGCGCGACGCGGGTTGCCCTGAAGGCCGGCGCCGGCGACAGGCCCGGCGTCAGGCGCGCGGCGCTTGTCTGTATTCTCGCCTGTATCGGCGCGATCATGTTGTTCGCCGTCCCGATGATGTTTGCGCCCGGGTTTATCGCCGGGCTCTATCTCGACGCCGGAGACCCGCAAAACGCAGCCGTGATCGCGCTCGTGGTGTCGTTTCTGCCTATTGCAGCGGCGTTCGCGCTCTTTGATGCAACGCAAGTTGCGGCAAATCAGGTCTTGCGCGGGCTGAAAGATGTGCGCGTGCCCATGGTAATGACATTTGTCAGCTATTGGCTGATCGGTTTCACCATCGCCGCCTGGCTCGGGCTCGGCACCGAGCTCGCCGCCCGCGGCGTCTGGTTCGGCCTCCTGGCGAGCCTTGCCTCCGCTTCTGTGTTTTTAAGCGTGCGGTTGTGGATGATTACGCGGGAGCCTGGCTTTAAAGCCCAGGCATAAACGGGATATCTGTGTCGTCGGGTTTTGCGCCGGCGGCCGTGAGCATGGCGTGCGCCTGGCCGCGATGATGGGTCTGGTGATTGAAGAAATGCGCGCAGAGGAGCCAGCGCGGCCGGGAAAGATCTCGTCCCGCCGCGCCGGAATACCATGTGAGATCCTCTTTCAACATGTCGTCGGTAACGCCTGCGGCCCAATCTAGGATCGCTTCGTCTGTGGCGCGCCGATCTTCGCATAGGGGCGCCCAGTCCACATGCAGCGCAGTTGAAGACGGGATGCCGCCAGCCGGCTCCGGATAATCGGTAAACCGGCTGAGCCAGATTTTATCCGCCCACAGAATATGGCAGAGCGTTTCCTGGATTGAGCGGAAAAACGCGCCGCGATTTTCCTTGCGCGCTTCATCGCCAAGCGCCTCTGCAGCGGCGTAGAGACTCTCATTTTGCCAGCGGTTGTATCGCGCCATGAGCTGCAGATAATTTGGCGTGATCATAAAGGCTCTCTCCTCAAAATGGCGCCTCCAGCGCATTGCAAAGAAACTTCATCATCGGCTTGGCGTCTCTAAACGCCGCCTCTACATCATCGACAAATGTCGATTTTTTCGCCGCCGCGGGCTTGCCATCCGCCATGGCGAAAAAACTCTTGCGCTTGATATCGTCAATACGCGTCTCGTCCGCGTCAAACCCGCGGGGCGGTCGCGTCAACTGATCGCCGCGTACGCCGCCGAACCGCTTTTCAAAAGCGGCGCCGGTCGTGGCTTTATCCCAGGCGTTTCCCTTGTCGCGAATTGCCTCGCGGATCTGCAGGAGGTTCGGCGACGGCGGATGCCAGATCCCGCCGCCGTAGAAAATTTCGTCAGTGGCCAGATGCACGTAAAACCCCGGCGCGTGGGCGTCCTTTCCAAGAGCGTGACGGAATTGAACGGCCCCATGGGTCTTGTAAGGCGTTTTGTCCTTTGAAAACCGAACATCCTTATAGATGCGAAAAACCGAGCCGCCGTTAAGACGCGGATCGGCAACCATATGTTTGGAAATCCTTTTAAGCTTCGGCGCCATCGCCTCGACAAAAGCGGCCAGCGGCTCCTGCACGCTCGTCCTGAAACGCGGCTTGTTATCGTTGAACCATTCGCGGTTGTTGTTTTTCTTCAGTTCGTTGAAGAATTTGAAGTAGTCCGCCGGCAGGCCGTTAAACGCGCTCAATCTCATCTCCTATTGCTGCATGTCTCCCATCATGCGGCGGCGCCAGTCGACGGCGAGCTTTGCGTCCCGCAGGCCCAATCCGGTTTCTTCACGGATCGCCTTTACCGCATGGATGATTTTTCCATCGCTCAAAAGACGATCGACTTCTTCCCTGGTCGACGCGGACATTTCAGAAAAAATGCGTTCTGCGTTTTCCTGCCGGCGCAGCGCCCGCGATTCGCGGCTTTCCTTGTCGCCGCGATTGGCGGTCGCCCGCCCGGTCATAAAGGCGACATAGGCGACAGCGGCCATCAACAGCCAGATCTGGATGGGTTCTAGCGCACTCATAGCGGGTTCCATCAAAGCTTCGGATCATAACGTACAACCGAAACAATGATCCCGATACCGCCGCGCACCGAGGCTACGCCAAATTCGAATACTTCTTCGCTTCAATCCGGGAAATCGCCCGGCAGTGGACTTCGTCCGGCCCGTCGGCGAGGCGCAGGGTGCGGATGCCGGCGTAAACATTGGCGAGACCGAAATCGGTCGTCACGCCGGCGCCGCCATGAGCCTGGATCGCATCGTCGATGACTTTAAGCGCCATGCGCGGGGCGGCGACCTTGATCATGGCAATCTCCCCTTGAGCGCCCTTATTGCCCACCTCGTCCATCATCCAGGCGGCTTTCAGGGTCAGGAGCCGCGACATCTCGATATCGATGCGCGCCTCGGCGATGCGTTGTTCCCAGATGGTCTGCTTGATGATCGGTTTGCCGAAGGCCTCGCGCGTCAAGAGACGCTTGACCATTTTTTCAAGCGCGACTTCCGCGGCACCGATGGTGCGCATGCAATGGTGGATGCGGCCCGGCCCAAGGCGGCCCTGGGCGATCTCAAAACCGCGTCCTTCGCCCAAAAGCATGTTTGAGGCCGGCACGCGCACATCTTTAAGCTCGACTTCCATATGACCATGGGGCGCGTCGTCATAACCGAAGACCGGAAGATGCCGGACAATCTCAAGGCCCGGCGCATCGGCGGGGACAAGGATCATCGACTGCTGTTTGTGACGCTCGGCGGTTTTGTCCGTCTTGCCCATAACGATGTAGATCTTGCAGCGTGGATCGCCGGCGCCGGACGACCACCATTTGCGGCCATTGATCACATATTCGTCGCCGTCGCGTTTGATGTCGGTTTCAATATTGGTGGCGTCAGAGGAAGCGACCGCGGGCTCCGTCATTAAAAACGCCGAGCGGATCTCGCCTTCAAGCAATGGTTTGAGCCACGCTTCCTGCTGTTCGGGCGTCCCGTATTTCATCAGGACTTCCATATTGCCCGTATCCGGCGCGGCGCAGTTAAAAACCTCGGGGCCGATATGGGTGCGTCCCATCACTTCGGCCAGCGGCGCATAATCGGCGTTGGAAAGGCCCGGCCCCCATTCCTTATACGGATGAAAGAGGTTCCACAGCCCCGCATCTTTCGCCTTGGCTTTCAATTCATCGATGATGGGCGGCACTTTCCAACGCCCGTCGCCCGGCCCGAACTCGGCGTGCTGGCGCCAGTATGTTTCCTCGCCCTCGTAAACATAGGCGTCCATGAAATCCCGGACGCGTTTTAAATAATCGTTGCAGCGGTCTGAATAGGCGAATTCCATTGCTCGGGCGCTCCTTTTTGCAAGCGCCATGATAGCTCGTCAGGGCTCTAAGAAAAGCGCCAGGCGCAGTCAGTCGATGAGGCGATCAAGAGCGTAGCGACCAGCGCCGGCAGCGGCGAAATATAGGCTGACTGCGATGAGGATCAGCGCCGGAAACTGGGCGCGAAAATCGTCGGCGAGGTGAACCATCAAAAACCCGACAATGAAATTGAACGCCATGATGAGCCCCGCCCAGCGCGTAAACAGCCCCAAGATGAACAATATGCCGCAGGCGAATTGCGCGTAGACCGATAACGGCGCGAGGACGCCGGCCGCCGGGAATCCGAACTGCGCCATAAAGGCTTCAAACTCCGCCATGCGGTCGGCGCTCGAAATATTGTCCCACACGCCCCACACAAGGAACGCGCCAACAAGCAAACGCAATAACAACAGACCGGCGTCTGAAAAACGGGAAAGCCCGCGCAGAAAAACTATGTCTTTCATTTCACCGCCCTCTTTCGCCGCGCGCTGAAGAATTCCTTCAAGAGGCGACCTGATTCTTCAGCGAAAGCGCCTTGCACAATTTCCGGCCGCCAATGGCACGTTGGCTGTTCGAAGAATTTAGGGCCATGCCAAACGGCGCCGCCCTTGGGATCGGACGCCCCTATGACGAGACGGGCGATGCGGGCGTGACTGATCGCGCCCGCACACATGGCGCAAGGCTCGAGGGTCACATAAAGCGTCGTGCCCGGGAGCCGGTAATTGCCGAGACTTGCCGCCGCCGCCCTCAAAGCGCGTATTTCCGCGTGGGCGGTTGGATCGTTTTCAGAAATCGGGGCGTTGCCGGCGGCGGCGAGAACCGCGCCGCCCGCATCCACCAGAACCGCGCCGATGGGCGCTTCGCCGGCTTCCGCCGCCCTATGGGCCTCGGCGAGGGCCATCTTCATAAAGGTTTCTTGGTCGGCGTTGCTCATTTCACAACCGTCCTAACCTTTGCGCCGCCGCCGCGCCAGCATTCCTTAATCCCGCCTTTACCAGCCGGGGCGATGCTTGGGGCCAAGAGGAAACGGCCCTTGAACAACGCGCAATTTATACGTTTCGCCGATCGGGCGTCGATTGCTTATGCGGCGGTGTTCGTGATTACGATCGCCATTTCCGTATTTGCGACCGGCGGCCTCACCGTTGGCGCACGCGGGATTGTCGGCGGTGATTTTCTTGCGTTCTACACCGCAGGCGATTTCGCGCTGAAAGGCGACGCCGCGGTCGCTTATGATTTCGCGGCTTTCGACGCAGCGCTCAAAAGCCAGGCGCCGCTCGAACAGGTCGGCATGATGTGGCAATACCCGCCGGCGATGTTTTTCCTCGTCGCGCCCTTTGCCCTTCTTCCTTACAAGCTCGCCTACCTCTTATGGATTTTCGCTGGCTGGTCCGTTCTCGGATGGTCATTGCGCAATATCGGCTTTCGCGGCGAGACCTTACGCATTCTTCTTTGTTCGTCCCTTTGCGTTTCCGTCTTCAGCTACGGGCAAATCAGCACGCTGACGGCGGGGCTTCTTTTTCTTGCCGCTTACAATCCAAAAGCACGCTGGCTCGTCGCCGGGATCGCGGCCGGTCTCCTCACCCTGAAACCACAACTGGGTCTTTTGTTGCCGTTTGCATTTCTTGCGCTGGGCGCGTGGAGAACGATTGGCGTCGCCTGCGCAACGGCGGCGCTCATCCATGCGCCGACGCTTCTCATTTTCGGCGCAGAAAGCTGGTCAGCCTTCATGGACGCCGCCTTCCGCTTCAAGACGGAAATCTCCGGCGCCGCCGTCCTGACCCCGCCCCGGGGCATGACCACGGTGTTCGGTCAACTCAAGCTGATGGGTTTGTCCGGCGAAACCGCCATGGCCGCGCAAGCTGCGGCGAGCGCAGCGCTGGCGGCGCTGACGGTCCTGGTATACCGAAAGTCCGCCGATCCACTCGCCAAGGCCGCTTTCTTAAGCGCCGCCGCCATTCTCGCTGCGCCCTATGCATACGGCTATGAAATGACGGCGCTCCTCCTCGCCGGCGTTTACCTCGCCCGTATGGCCGAAACGCCCTTCTCGCCGCTTGGCGGCGCCCTCATCGCAGCATGGGTTTTCATTGCGGCGCGGCCGCTGTTTGGAGAACTGGCGATGCTCAACACCGCTTTCGCCCTCAGCGCCGGCGCTTTTGTCATGGTCACGGCCGCCCTCTTTTCACGTCGCGCAATTGATCGCGCGCCCTCGCCCGCCTAAAGAAACGCATCGTTTTCGCGCGTATCTTCAAGGGCCTTTCATGTCAGAGACAGGCGAACGCATCGCTAAATACCTCGCCCGCGCCGGCGTCGCCTCGCGACGCGAGGCCGAGCGTCTGATCGAACAGGGAATTGTCACTGTCGACGGCGAAACCCTGACGACGCCGGCCTTCAAAGTAACGCCGGAAATGGACATTCGCGTTGACGGGACCCGCATCGGCAAACCGGAAGCGCCGCGCCTGTGGCGCTATCACAAACCCGACGGGCTCGTGACAACCCACAAGGATCCGCAGGGACGCCCGACTGTTTTTGAAGCGCTCGCCGGGCGATTGCCGCGGGTGATTTCCGTCGGCCGGCTTGATCTGACAACGGAGGGATTGCTGCTCCTCACCAATGATGGCGGCCTCGCGCGCCAACTCGAATTGCCGTCGACCGGATGGACGCGGCGATATCGGGTCCGAGCCTATGGCCGCACGACTCAAGGCGCGCTTGATGCGCTGAAAGACGGCGTCGAAATCGACGGCGTGCGCTACGGCCCCATTCGCGCGGCGCTCGATCAGGTCCAGGGCGGCAATTCATGGGTGACGCTTTCCATCAATGAAGGCAAGAACCGGGAAGTGCGCAACGTCATGCGGCACCTCGGCCTCCATGTGAACCGCCTCATTCGCACCGCCTACGGACCGTTTCAGCTCGGCAAGCTGCCCAAAGGGGAATTCGAGGAAGTCTCGGGCAAACAGCTGAAGGAACAACTGGGCAAGAAACTCTGCGAGGAAATCGGATTGTGAACAACGTCGTCAACCTCAATCGCTTTCGAAAGAAAAAAGCGCGAGCGGAAAAAGAAAAGCAGGCGGAAGAAAACCGTGCGAAACACGGCCGGCGCAAAAGCGATGAGGTGGCGGAAAAGGCTGAAACGAAAAAGCAGGAAGATTTTCTCGAAGGCCATAAGCGAGACGACACGGAGAATTGACAGCGCTGTTCGACACCTACGTCGTTATCGACTGGTCAGCGGCGAATGCGCCCAAACGCGGAAAGGATTCCATCTGGATTGGCGAAGTTCGGCGCGAACAGGGGCGCGTGCGAACGAAAGCGCCAGTCAACGTTCCGACCCGTAGCGAAGCTTTGGCCCGATTGACGGCGCTCTTTAAAACGGAGCTTGCAGCGGGCCGACGCGTCTTCGCCGGTTTCGATTTCCCCTTTGGCTATCCGCAAGGCGCAGCAAAAATCATTGCCGGGACAGCCCGCTGGAGTGCGCTCTGGGCGGCTCTCGCCGACGCCATTCAAGACGACGACGCCAATCGCTCCAACCGCTATCTGCTGGCGGATCGCTGGAATGCCGAGAAATTCAAAACGCCCCACTACTGGGGTCGCCCACACCAGCATCGATACGACAATCTCGGTGCGAAAAAGCCAACGGGCGCGGCCTTCAGGCGGCGCGAATTCCGCATTGTCGAGCGCTGGCGGCCGCCGGCAAAATCCGTATGGCAGCTTGCCTATAACGGCGCTGTCGGATCTCAGGCGATGCTCGGCATGGTGCGACTTGCAACGCTGCGCGACAGCTTCAGGGATGCCTGCGCGGTCTGGCCGTTCGAAACCCGATGGGCCGAAGCGCTTGAAAAACCCATCGCGATAACGGAAGTCTATCCGTCGATGTTCGAGCCCCAATTCAGAAAAGGCGACGTCAAGGACGCCGCGCAAGTACGCACGGTCGCAAAAACCTATGCGGCGCTGGATCAACAAGGCGCGCTCCATCCTTTGCTTTCTAGGCCCCCAGGGCTCAAAGACCTCGACAACAAAAAAGTGCTGCGTGAAGAAGGCTGGATCGTCGGCGCCGGTCATCAGGAGGCGGATCAATAATGCGCATCATCGGCGGCGAATTCAGCGGACGTCGACTTGCAACGCCGAAGGGGCGCGACACGCGCCCCACCGCCGACCGCACTCGAGAGTCCCTGTTCAATATTCTCGCCGCCCGCGAGGATGTTGAGTTCAAAGACGCCCGCGTCATTGATCTATTCGCCGGTTCCGGCGCGCTTGGGTTCGAAGCCCTATCCCGGGGCGCAGCAATCGCCCTGTTCGTTGAAACCGACGCCGCCGCCCGCGGCGCCATTCGCGACAATATTGAGAAGCTGGGATTGTTTGGCGCGACCCGCATCCACCGGCGCTCGGCGACGGCGCTCGGCGCAAAGCCCGCCAGCGTCGGCCCGCCCTTCACTCTCGCCTTCATCGATCCGCCCTATGGGCGCGATCTTGTTGAGCCGACGCTTGCCGCATTGCGCGACGGCGCGTGGCTGGCGCCGGGCGCTGTCGTCATCGTCGAACAGGGCAAGGACGAACCTCCCGCTGTGGCGGATCGGTTTGAGGAGACTGACCGGCGCATCTATGGCGCGGCGCAAATCGGCATCTACACATTCCGTTAAGCAACAAATCTCAGCCCGGATACGCAATAGCGGCCGAGAACCGATGTCGGGCGGAGGCCTGTTCGTAAAAATTTAGATAAGGGTTTCACCACCTGTTACGCACCCTTTCTTATGCTCTTCCCGCTCGGGAGGCCCCCATGATTTCGATCTTCGATGTTTTCGCACTGGCGCTGCTTGTCGCTTCGATGACCTTATTCGTCACGCGATATCTGACACAGAATCCGCCGGTATATCCCTATCTCATCATTGCATTGACCTGCCTCGTCGCGAACTGGCTGGGAGAAGCTGGCGGCGGCGTGTTTGCGCTCGGCTTGCTGATCGCAGCGTCTTTTTCGTTTCTCGGCTGCCTTCTCTATCCGAACTGGCGCAACATGGGAGACGCGCCGGCTGAAAACAGCCCAAAGGCGAGCAACGAGCGAAGCGCGGGCTGAACCCTTTACGCCCGCCGACGCCGTCCTTATCTTCAGTCGGCTGCCCGGCCCGTCAGGACTTCATTCCCCGGGGCCTTAGCTTATCTATCGGGAGCTGTCTCTGATCGGGATCGTGGTCCTTTTCATGCGGCGCCCACCTGGTCCGTAGGGTCCAGGGCGAATACATAAGTCCGACGGCCAGGGCGGCGCATTCTGAAGCAAAGGCGAGAGATCTCGCGGCGCGATGCTGCCTCCTATCAAGTCTCTTTTTGACGCCAAGGCGATCTGGCGCGAACGCCTTAAGGCGCTCCGCAAGGACGCTGCGGCGACGCGGCCAGATGCGGCCGTCCACGCCGCCCGGAATTTTCTGGAAACCATCGATCCGCAGCAAGGCGCGGTCGTTTCGCTTTACTATCCGATACGGAGCGAACTCGATACCGAGCCACTATTGCAGGCGTTGATCGAACGCCGCGTCGATATCGTCCTGCCCGTCGCTGCAAAGAAGAAAACGCCGCTGCAGTTCAGGCGCTTTGCGCCGGGCGACGCGCTTGAAAAAGGCGCCTATGGCGAACTGATCCCCGCCGCGGCCGCGTCCGAGGCGCGTCCCGATATTGTCGTCGCCCCGCTCCTGGGCTTTTCCCGCAGCGGCGACCGTCTTGGCTATGGCGGCGGGTACTACGATCGCACGCTGAAAGAATTGCGCCACTCCGGTTCCGTTGTCGCGGTCGGTTACGCCTACGCGGCGCAGGAAGTTGACGGCCTACCCGCCTCGCCCCTAGATCAGCGTCTGGACTGGATCGTCACCGAACGCGGCGCCATAGACTGTCGCCGAGACTGACTAGAAAGCGGGCATCTTTTGCGTATTGCAGTATTCGGCGACGTCATGGGGCGTTCGGGGCGCACGGCGCTGTTGGAGCGTCTTCCCTCCTTGCGCAGACGCCTGGCGCTCGACTTTGTTATCGTCAATGCAGAGAACGCCGCCGGCGGTTTCGGCGTGACGCCGCGTATCGCCGAGGAGTTGCTCGAGGCCGGCGCAGACGTCCTGACCACCGGCAATCACGCCTACGATCAGCGTGACGATGTCGATCTCTACGACAAGGAACCGCGCCTTCTGCGGCCGATCAACTTTGCGCCGTCCAATCCGGGACGCGGCTCGATCATGGCTCAGGACAAAAGCGGCCGGAACGTGCTTGTCATTCATGCGCAAGGACAGCGCGCCATGCCGCAGGCGATCGATGATCCGTGTGCGGCGGTTGATCGCGAACTTGACGGTATTCAACTGGGACGCGAGGCCGACGCAGTGATTGTCGATTTTCACGCGGAAACGACCAGCGAAAAATACTCAATGGGCCACTATCTCGACGGACGCGTCAGCCTGGTCGTCGGCACCCATACCCATGTTCCGACTGCGGACGATCAAATTCTCCCGGGCGGTACCGGATACATCACCGACCTTGGCATGTGCGGCGACTATGACAGCGTCATCGGCATGGAAAAATCCGAGCCCTTGCGCCGCTTTGCAACGAAAATGCAGGGCGGTCGGTTTGCCCCCGCCGCCGGCGAGGCGACTGTTTGCGGGATCCTGGTGGAAACGGACCCCGCAACCGGTCTCGCGCAAACTGTCGAGCCGATCCGCGTCGGCGGGCGGCTGCGCCAGACAAGGCCGCCCGCCGAATAATCAGGCCCGATTGTCGAGCTGCGCGCGCACATTTCGCCGCCCCAACTGGGTAATGCGGTAGGGGCTGCCGCCGGACGAGGCGACAAGACGCCTGCGTTTCAAGCGCCGAAAGACGCCGAGACTGCAATCATAAAGCGTCCATCCTTCGCGCGTGACGCAATTGACCTCAATTATTTTTCCCGCATCGTTTTTTTTTACGAGAATGGCGCCGCCACGCGCCAGCACATGGAGCGTGCGTTGCTCCGCCTTCGAAATGTTCATGGAAAACCTAAGAGCCTGAACGGAAATTCAGCCAGAAGTACGAAATGAAGATGTTCATGCGTCTGTTTGCCCGGACACGATGCGGTTCAGGCTCTTACTCTTTTAGAATCAGAGCCGTTGGACGTATACGTCCAACCGCATCTTGCCGCGGCCGGCGAACGAATGATGATCAACATCCCGAGGGGTTTGCAGATTTTTCGGTCGGGCTCTGAGAGAATAGCCAAACCGGACGCGGCCTTTACGAGGAAGGCGCGTTGCTTAAACGGTTCAGCCGGTCACAATCTCTGACATAAATCTCTCAAATGCGCGCTTCATGTAACGCAAGCGCCCTGCCGATTCAACCTTTCTTTCCGCGGGCGATCCAGTCCCAGGGTTGGCTGTAAGGCATGTCAGCCGGAATATCGTCAAGTACGTCTTCCCACGGATAATGCACGCGAGAGACGGTGACGTCTCGTAATCCGCATTCGCTCAAGAGGTCTGCGAGCTCGTCGTGAAAAAAGTGTTTGGTCGGCGCGCCGCCAAGGTTGATGACGCCTTGAGACAGCGAGACCACCTCTCGTCGCGCGGTTGCATTGATCTCTTTTGCCGCCGCGGCGCGGCCGAAACCCGACCGAACCTGGCACTCCAGCGCGATCTGATAGGAGCGCAGTTCCGATTCGATCGACGGTGTGATGAAGACGCCGGCGCCGCCGATGCGGATTGCCTTGATAACGTTAGCCGCAATCGATTTTCGCAAATCCGCGTCAGGCGACAGCAAAACATTAAAGCAAAAGGCGACATTGCAGCGAAACGATCGCGGGTTCATCGTCGCGAGATTGGCTTTTCGATATTCGATGTTGTCGGCGTCGGTTTTACTAGTCGCAACGGAAAGAAGGTCTTCAGAAAAATCAACGCCCGTAACGCGTTTGAAGAACGGCGCGACCGTGCGGGTCGACGCCCCGGCCCCACAGCCGAAATCAACCGCGGACTTTTGCACGCCGCCCAGTTGCTTGGCGGTTTTGCGAATGACGCCGTTGAGATCGCGCTCGGTGACTTCGAAAACTTCGTCGGAAAATCTGCCGGCGAGGCGATTCCAATAGTCGACGTTCATTTCGTTCGTCATGGTTTTAGGATCGACTAGAATTCATCGCACATAGCTCGCGCCATTGACGTCAAAAGTGGCGCCCGTCGCCGACGGACAGGCGCCGCTCAACAAAAACGCTATCAGGGCGCCAAGCTCTTGCGGTTGCGCGACGCGGCCCAAGGGAATGTCTTTGGTCGCTTCGGCGCGCGCCGCGATGTCCTGCGGCGCCATGCGCGTTTCGACCCAGCCGGGCGCAATAGCGTAGAGGAGGATATTTTCAGCCGCGAGACCGCGCGCCCAGGTTTTGGTCATGGCAAGGACGGCGCCCTTGGACGCCGCGTAAGACGCATGCTCAAGCCCGTCGCCGCGATGACCGGCCCGGCTCGCCACATTGACGATTGAGCCGCCATTGCCGCCGGCGCGAAAATGCGCGATCGCCGCCCGGCAAATATCTGCGGGCGCCTGGACATTGACGGCGTGGGCCGTCGCCCAGCCGGCGTCCCAGTCTTCGAGCGAACCGGTCAGCGGCGCGGCTGTGTATGTCCCCGCATTGTTGACAACCCCGTCGAGCCCGCCGGCGCGTTCGAGCGCCTGTTCAACGAGCCGAAACCCCGCATGGGGCGCGGAGAGATCTTCAAACAAAAAATCCTCCGGCGCCTGGCCCAGGGCGTCGGCCGTCTTTGCTGCGGCGTCCCCTGGGCGAGAAGCGTGCGCCAGGACCGCAGCGCCAGCCTCCCGGCAGGCGGCGGCCGTCGCCGCGCCGATGCCCCGGGAGGCGCCTGTTATCAGGATGGTTTTGCCGGCAAGGGTCATCACGATTGGCCTTTCTTCATGCCTTAAGGCTCTCGGCTACACCGCGAGCGCCCACCCCCGCAAGATCGTCGGCTTGAATGACGCGGCCCGGCGGGTTACATCGCGCGCTTTCCAACCATTCCCGTCGAAACCACGGAACGAGGTCGCCATGGCCGGACACAGTAAATGGGCCAATATTCAGCATCGCAAAGGCCGCCAGGACGCCAAGCGCTCCAAAATGTTCTCCAAACTGTCAAAGGAGATCACAGTCGCCGCCAAAATGGGCGCAGCCGATCCTGAATTTAACCCGCGCCTGCGGCTCGCCATCGCCGCGGCGAAAGCCCAGTCCATGCCGAAGGACAATATCGAACGGGCGATCAAGAAATCGACAGACGCCAATGAAGCGAATTTCGAGGAGATCCGCTACGAAGGGTTCGGGCCGGCCGGCGTCGGCGTTATCGTCGAAGCGCTGACCGACAACCGCAATCGCGCGGCGAGCGAAGTGCGCACGATCTTTTCCAAGAACGGCGGCAATATGGGCGAGACCGGATCAGTCTCGTTCATGTTCGATCTCGTCGGCTATGTCGAGTATCCCGGTGACAAGGCGAGCGAAGAAGCGATGCTTGAAGCCGCTATTGAAGCGGGCGCCGAAGATGTTCAGTCATCGGAAGAAACTCATGAAATTTATTGCGCGTTCGACCAGCTCGCCGACGTAGCCGGCGCCCTGGAGGAAAAGTTCGGCGAGCCGGAGACAGCCAAACCTTTTTGGAAACCGCAGAACACGATCGAGGTCGAATCAGACAAAGCCGAAACGCTGATGAAACTGATCGACGCGCTTGAGGATTGCGACGACGTACAAAACGTCTACGCCAATTTTGAAATGTCCGACGAGGACCTGGCGCGACTGGCCGGCTAACGGCCCGTCGTCGCAACGTTGACGGCGCGCTTGTCGATCCATCGCGAAAGTGCCTGATCGAGCCTGTCCTTGTTGATCGGCTTGGCGAGATAATCATCCATGCCCGCTTCATGCGCCGCCTCAACGTCGCTCGCCATCACATGGGCGGTGAGGCAGATGATCGGCGTCCGAGCGTCGCCCGTCTCATTCTCCAGCGAGCGGATCGCCTCAGTCGCCTCGTAGCCGTCCATTTCCGGCATCGAAACATCCATCAAGATGATATCGAACCGGTTCGGATCGGCTTTGAACATGTCGACTGCTTCGCGGCCATTGCCGGCGACCGCCAATTCATAGGCATTCGGATCAAGCATGTGTCGAACGACGAGCTGGTTGACTTCATTGTCCTCCGCCAGAAGGACGCACCGCTGAACGATATTCGCCGTCGCTGCGGAAGCCGGATGACGGTCGACCGTCGCATCGACGGCGACATCCAGGTCGTCATCGCCACGCAGCATGTCGGCGATTGTTTCATACAACAACGCGCTGCGCGCTGGTTTTACAAGATAAGCATCGACGCCAATTTCGCGGAAACGACGGGCGTCGCCGATGCCGTCGACCGATGTCAGCGCCATCAAACGCACGTCGTCAAAGTCCGGGTTAGCCTTGATGCGGCGGGAAAGTTCTTCCCCGTCCATGACCGGCATATGAAAATCAAGGATCGCGAGATCGAATAGCGCGCCGCGAGCATGAGCTTCTGACAAGCGATGCAACGCTTCAATCCCGGATGCGGCGATTTCGGTTTCGAAGCCCCAGGATTGCAATTGTTCGGTGAGGATCTGGCGATTGACGTCAACATCATCAACGATCAGGGCGCGCCGGCCTTTTGCGTCAAATGTCGGTTGCCAGGCGATCTCGCCGCCATCGCTCACCGGCAGATCAACTTCGAACCAGAAGGTCGATCCCTTGCCGACCTTGGAAGTAACGCCGACCTTACCGCCCATGGCTTCGACGAGGCGACTTGAAATCGAAAGGCCGAGGCCTGTGCCGCCATATTTGCGCGTGGTGGATGAATCCGCCTGCTGGAAGGCGTCGAATATGTGCTCAAGTTTTTCCTTCGGGATGCCAACGCCAGTGTCTGTAACTTCAACGCGAACAGAAACCGATTTATCCTTTGCGGTTCCGGATACATTGATCAGCACATACCCCGCTTCAGTAAATTTAAGCGCGTTGCCGGCGAGATTGGTGACGACCTGACGGACCCGACCACCATCACCGACGAGGGCTGTTGGAAGACCAGGCTCAAACCGCACGATGATTTCGATCTGTTTTTCCTGAGCACGGGCCGTAACGAGAGCGGCCACGTCTTCTACTGAGGCGCGAAGATCAAACGGCATTACTTCGAGTTCGAGCTTGCCGGCTTCGATTTTGGAGAAGTCGAGAATGTCGTTGATGATGGTAACGAGCGCAGCGCCTGATTTGTGGATGGTTTCCGCAAAAATCTGCTGCCGGCTGTCAAGGGGCGTCGCTGCAAGCAGCTCAGCCATGCCGAGAACGCCGTTCATTGGCGTACGGATTTCATGGCTCATATTGGCGAGGAACATTGATTTGGCGTCCGACGCCCGCTCCGCGGCGGCGCGCGCGCTTTTTAACTCATCGATCAGCTTGATGCGTTCACGCGTTGCGTCATCGAGATCGCGTTGCGCCCGAAAGCCGAACAACAACACATAACCGATCGTCGTAAACAGGATCGGCCCCACCGCAAGCATCGATATGAACGCTCCGCCGCCAAATGCCGATGTGAGACAGTAAAAGAACGCCAACCCATAGGGCGACGTGACAATGATCGCATGAAGCGGTTCTGAACGAAATTGCGAGAAGGCGAGCATGATGCCCGAACCTAGAAACAGCATGGCCGCCGCTTCCCCAAACGGATGGCCGGACTGATACGCCAGCACCACCGCCGCCGCCCAAAAGGCACACGATACCATCGCGACGAGCGCATAGCTCAACGTCTTGTTGTCGCTGTCTTTGTCGGTATTGAACTGTCTTTCGACAAATGTTCGACCGAGCCCGGCGCCGATTGTCAGGAGATACCACGCAAGCGCCGTCAACGGCTGAACGAGCGTCGCCAGCAGCACGCCCCACAGTGAAATCAGGACATAGCGGGCGAAGGGTGTTTTCTGAATGACCCTTAATGAAACAGCGACCCCGCCGTCATCGCGGACAGCCTTCTCATCAACGTTCGACGTTGACGGCCCAGTACTCATGTCCGTTAACCCTTGCGGCCTCATCCCAATAAAAACATAGCGCCCGGTGATTAAGGCCGAGTTGACATCCAGCCTGCGATAGGCCGCGAGGCATGCTTGTCATGCGCAGCCCTCCTTGCTAGAGGCTCGCATCGCCGACTGAGCGAATAAGGATTTCTCAATGAAGATGAACGGCAACGAAATTCGCCCTGGCAATGTCATCCAGCATCAGGGTGGATTATGGGTCGCGGTGAAGATCAACGCGGTCAAGCCTGGCAAGGGACCGGCTTACGCTCAGGTCGAGCTTAAGAATCTCGAAACCGGCACAAAACTCAACGAGCGTTTTCGCGCATCGGAAACGGTGGAGCGGGTGCGCCTTGAACAGAAAGATCATACCTATCTTTACGCCGAGGGCGATATGCTGGTGTTCATGGATACGGAATCCTATGAACAGATCTCGATCCCGAAAGATCTCATTGGCGAGCGCGCCCAGTTTCTACAAGACAACATGGAAGTTGTCGTCGAAAGCCACGAAGGCAGGCCCATCGGCGTTCAGATGCCGGAGCACGTGACCCTCGAAGTGGTTGAAACCGAGCCGACGGTTAAGGGCCAGACGGCGTCGTCTTCCTACAAGCCGGCGATCGTCGATAACGGTCTGCGCATCATGATCCCGCCCTATATGAGCGCGGGCGAAAAGATCGTCGTCAACACCGAGACGCTGGAATACGTCAAGCGCGCCGACTGAGAAGTAATTGGCATTCGGACGGCTTATGCGCCGCATCTCTGCGGCGCTTACCTGTTCATCGAATAGCGCAATAGAACCTACGACATCCGTCGCCAGACGGCGTCCAGGCTTTCAAGATCATTGATGACGCGCCATTCGCCGCCGCCTTCTTCGACGCGATTGCGCCATTCCTGGATGCGGCCGGTATATTCGCGCGGGTCAATATTGTCGGACCGGAGCTTGGTGACGTTGAGCGCAACAACTTCGAACCCGTCGAGGGCAAGCGGGATGTCGCGCACATACCCTTCCTCAAGGTCTTCCTTGAGATCGGAAAAGATCAGGATGATCTTCCGGCCCGTCGCCTTCTCGGTCAGAAATTCCGAGGCCTGCAGGACGCCGCCGGTTATGTCCGTATGGGGCGCAGGTTGCACGTCGGCGACAAATGTGTCGACCGCTTCGCGAAAACGCCGCTTCTGCTGGTTGGAGACGGAAGGCCGGTCGTCGAACTGCACTTTCGCGATGATGTCGCGTTCGGAAAAACTGCCCGTGTCGACTCTTGCAACAGCAAACGCGTCGGCCGGCTCAAGACGGGCGAGCACGACATTGATGATCTGTTGCGCTCGCTCGACTTCCTCAGTGTAGGTGCCTGACGTGTCGACCAGCATATAAACGCCGGTGTTGCGCGCCTGCGGCTCGCCGGAGCACGACGCGGCAAGAGCCGCAGCGGCCATGGTTGCAATAAAGTTTTTCATGATCGCTTCCTCCTTAACCGGCAAGACGCCGTTCGGCCTCGCCCAGCATCGCCTTGGCGCCGACAGGCTTCGGTTCGCGCGCGGGCGCCGCGGGAGCGCCGCCTTTCTCATTGAGGCGGCGCTCCACCCACAGCGGTGCAAAGATCACGACGTCATAAAGCTGGTTGAGCACGCCGCTCGCCTCGTCAAAGAGGCGGGCGAACAGATTGAGGAAAAAACTGACAGCGAGCAGCACGCCCGTCGCCGCCCAGCCGAGCACCGCGCGCAAAGAATGCACGAAGGTCTCAAGCGGGATCGCAACAAAGGTGAGTGCAAAGGGCAGAACGAACCCCATGCCCATCTGCGCCGCCGTCGTGATCCATAGGAAGGATGACGTCGCAGCGCTGTCGTCGCCGCGCAGGATCGCCGTCGTCGCCAACTCGTCCACAAGCAGCAACTCGCGCATGTAGGCGAGCCCTGCCTCGACGCAAGCGAGTGAAAAGAGAATGCCGAACGCGACGATGGCGAGCCTGCGACGCACCCTGTCCGACAGAGCGCTCACTGCCGGAAAGAGATTGGTGATCCTGAGGCATTCCATGACGAAGAGCCCCATTGAAAGCTCGACCAGGATGATAACAAGCGCAGCGATATCCGCCGTGCGGAAGGCGCCGATGAACGCGGTGCCGCCCACCATTTCCGACATTGGCCGCGCAATCAGGTGAAAGTTGACGATGGCGCCGCCGAAGGCAACGAGCAGTACAAGCCCGGCAATGCAGAACTGAACAAGCGCCGAAGATTGCAGGGCCGCCGCCGCGCGGTCGGAACCGGCGGTCATCTCTTCATACTTCTGCATATGCCGATCGACGGACGAGGCCCGCTCATTGAGCGTATCGAACCGGCCCTTGACGTCGCCAAGAAGCTTCAGCGCTTCGCGCCAGCTCGGCGCCATTTCGTTGAGCGCTTTGTGGCGGCCGCGATAGTCCTGACGGTAAGCCTCGCCCGCTTCGTTCGCCGCTTTCTTGAACGAGCCATGAATGCTTTCGAGCACCTGTCGCAGCACGGGATCGGCCTTTGCCTGCACGCCCGCAACAGCGTCCACTGCCTCCGCCCAGCCAGGCGGCGACGGCGGGGTTGCGGTCGACGCCGCGTAATCTTCATCGAGCTTACGCGCTTTTTCCGCGAGCGCCTGATGCAAAGACGGATACTGACTGATGTCGCGGCGCACGGCGTCGCCATAGCGTTCGAACTCGCGCTCAACCATGCGCGCCGCGGCTTCGCGCCCCTGCGCCAGCAATACTTCACGGTTGCGCGCGACAAGGTTTGTGCGTGCGTTTGCAACTGATCCGTAGGCAAAGCGAAGACCTTGCGCGATCGCACTGCACATGCCGCGAATGACGCCATGCATGGGCGTGCGTGCGAAATAAAGCGCGCCGATCGCCAGTCCAATAATCGTCACCGTGCCGACGAGATCGCCGCCAATAAGGCCGATATTATCCATTGCGCCCCTCCTCCAATGTCATGACGCCGAACATGTCTGTGTTCAGCGCGGGCAAGACAGCGATTTAGAAAGGGAGCGCGTTTTCAAACGTCAAATGAAGTACGGCGAATGCGGATAAAATTTGGCGCAATGTCGCCGCACTTTCCGCGCCAATAAACGCCTGTGCGCCGTCCATGCGCAAACGCAGCATTACAATTACGACATGTCGGTGGGGTTACGAAATTTGTGCAACGCTTTGACAAACGTCCGCGCCGGCGCAGTCACATTTTTCGCTCACAGCTTGTCACGACGCGCTGACCCAACACGAGCCGCCATAGCTTTTTCCGATCAAAAGAATCGCAAATGCCGCGATGAAACGATCCGGCGGCGTCTCATATCCCACCCCACGCGCCGCGAGCGCACAGTCTTAAACAGGAGGTGGTTAGCGATGATCGAACAACTGAAAAATTCTGCCCAAGCGCATATGAATTCACAAATCGGCGGTAACGCCGGCGGGCCGGCGCAGGGCCTTGGCGGCTTGTTTTCAAATCCCGGCGGTTTGGCCGCAGCGGGCGCCGCCGGCGGTCTCGCAGGGCTTTTTCTGGGCGGCGGCAAGCCCAAGAAACTGGCCAAGAACGCCGTCAAATTCGGCGGCGTCGCCCTTGTGGGCGGCCTTGCCTATAAAGCGTGGCGCGACTGGCAGGCA
The DNA here is from genome assembly GCA_965267325.1 of Hyphococcus sp. GTDB lineage: Bacteria > Pseudomonadota > Alphaproteobacteria > Caulobacterales > Parvularculaceae > Hyphococcus. The sequence goes on from OZ253943.1 coordinate 2,267,509, forward strand.
AAAAACGGCAACAACGGTGCGGTCGCAACAGCGCCGACTGAGGCCCAGCCCGTTTCAGAAGCGGTCTTTATTCCTGAGGGCGCCGATCAACAAACACGCCTTGCGAAAGTGTTGGCGCGGGCCATGATCGCAGCGACAAAGGCGGACGGAACCGTAACGGATACCGAAAGAACCCGCATCATTAATCAGCTTACGCATCTTGGCGTCGCTCAGAACGATATTGCGTTTGTTAACGCGGAGATCAATAAACCGCTCGACATGCAGGAAGTCGTGAGGGATGCGTCATCGCCCGAACTGGCGGTTGAAATCTATACTGCATCGCTCCTCGCCATCGACCCGAACGGCCGCGCCGAGCGCGGCTATCTGACGATGCTTGCTTCACAGCTGGCGCTCGATCCATCCCTGGTCGAACAGATCCATGCCAATCTCGCGGCGGAAAAAGATAAAGCCGTCGCGTAATCGGACATCACCATGATGCAGGAAGATCTGATGATTTACATCGCCCTGGCGCTCCTCGCAGCGCCCGTGCTTGCCTCGCTGTGGTTTCACCGGCGCGAGCGACTGCAATGGCGCCGGGCGGTCGTTCGAGCGCCGGAACGGCGACCACATCGTTAGTGGCTCGGCCTTGTCGCCACGAATAGCGCGGCGCCCGTCAACGAGAGCGCCGCGATCGCCTTCGCAACCACCGGCGCGCCGGACAGGGCCGTGAGCATGCCTGAAAGCGCCATCACTGAAATGGCGATGGTCTTCGATTTCGTCGAGATGGCGCCGCGCTCGCGCCACGCAACGATCCCGGGGCCGAGATAGCGATGGTTGACCAGCCATTGTTCAAAGCGGGGAGACGATCGGGCAAAACACGCCGCGGCCAGAATAAGGAAAATCGTTCCCGGCAAACCAGGGAGGATGACCCCGGCGACGCCGATGGGCACGAGAATGAAGCCGATGATCATAAGTAGCCATCGAACATGAGGGGATTGAGGGCGAGGCGAAATTAATCTGTTTCCTTTTCCGGTCCCGCCTCTTCTCCTGTCGCGGGCGGTTGGGCGGAGGAAACGCCAAGCGCCGTTTCCAGTTGAATGACAACTTCGTTTATAGCAGCTGTCTCGCCGGCGCCGAGGCTTTGTACGATGCGAAAATCATCAAGAGCGCCTTCATAGTCCTCCACAGCCAAGCGGGCGGCGCCGCGTGCGCGATGAAAATGGGCCAGCTCGGCGCGCGTCATGCTGTCGCCAAGTCTCTCTTCCAGTGCATCCAATCTAGCCAATGCTTCTTCGCTTTTTCCGCCGTTGATCAGTCGTTGCGTCCGCTTCAGTTCGCTCGCGACACTTCGACGAATGCGCATTTCCTCGTCGACCTCCCCGTACCCGGATAGAAACTTGATATGAACGACAACGCCTTCTCGCTTTCTGGGCTCTTCATCAACGATTCGCGGGCGATATCTCCATTGCTCGATTGCACGAAGCGCTGCCGTGTTGAAGCAACGATTGGTCGACTCTAACACTTCGATGTTTTCAGTGCTTCCGTCCTCAGAAACACTGAATTGAACCACGATCAGCTCCCCGTCATCAGAACGGCTACGGCAATTGTCGGGATAAATCGGCGGAAACCTTGCAATGGGTCTGGCGTCAAACTCATTTACGATGGTCTGACCCTGATAGAAAAACCTGAAATTCACTTGCATGCTCGATTGAGATTGCGCCCGACCATCAACACGACGCGGGTCATACGTCCAACCGCGAACCGCTGCGACTGAAACCTCTTCAAAACAGGGGTCAGTCGAATGCAGGACAATTACGTTTTCGGTTGCACCCTGGCGATCGATGTCAAATCCAATATCGACCGTTTGATCCCTGGGCTCTGCTGTGTCGTCGGGATAGCAAGATGCAGGATAGGCAGGGGGGTTATTCCCATGTGGCTGCGCCGGCGTATCTTCGGCCGATACGCCAAATAATGAGAATGCAAAAAAAACCGCTGTCGCCGATAAAATTGTTCGCATGACGCGCCCCTCGGACTGTGAACCGAAAATTTATTCGCCGGATTCCATTTCATCGGATTGCTCGTTAGATCCGCTAGGTTCATTTTCCAGTAATTCCTCTAAAAGCGTAATCCGTTTTTCAACGGCGCTCAGGGAATCGCCGGAACCCAGTCGCTTGGCCGACCGAAAATCATCGAGCGCGCCTTCGTAGTCCTTTAACTTGATGCGCACGTAACCGCGCACACGATGAAATTCAGCGAGTTCTTTACGCGAAAGACTGTCACCATACCGAGCTTCAAAGTCCTGCAGGGTCTTCAGGGCTCTTTCAGGCCGACCGCCCTTAAGTTGCAGACGCGCCTGATTCAGCCTGCGAGAAACAATTTCCCGCACCCTGTCTTCCGGCGGCGTGCGATCCTGCAACTGGAATTTCAGCTGCGTGACCGCGCCCAATTGACGAGTCGGCGATCCGTCAACCGTCTTCGGCCGAAACTTCCACTCTTTCACAGAATCAATGGCCGCCTCATTAAAACAACTGTTTGTCGTCTCAAGCACTTCGACATTGTCGACATTGCCTTCGCGCGAAACTTCAAACTTCACAACAACAAATTCTTCGTCCGCTGCGCCCGCAAAGCATTTGCCTGGATATTCCGGTGGCACGCGGGTGACAGGTTTCGCTTCAATGACGCTGGCGGGCTCATCGTTGACCGGCACAAATAATAGTTGAGCCGTCATACCCGTCTGCGCCATGGCCCGACCATTTACTCGGCGCGGCTCAAATACCCACCCGCGCACCGCACTAAGCGCCGCTTCTTCAAAACAAGGGTCCGTCGAGTCGAGGATAGAGACGTTCTCCGTCAGTCCATCCCGATTAATCGAATAGGAGACGTCGACGGAATGGGTTTGCGGGGCTGCGCCATCGGCGGGTTCGCACGAAATCGGATAATCCGGAGCGTCCTTTTGTTTCGGCTGCGCCGGCGTATCTTCGGCCAGCACGCCAAAAAATGAGAAAGCAATAAACACCGCTGTCGCCGCTAAAACCGCTCGCATCGCGCCCAATCCGATGACTTCGGTACGGAAAATATACCAAAATAACCGCAAATACAAAGCGGCGAACTATCGGCTGTAAATCTTCAGTGCTTTGATAAAAGCTTGCTGGAAGATTTCGGCTTTGCCGAATGGCGCATTTTCTTTCCCTCTTTTTTTTCGAGGAGCCTGCGCTTGGTCGCGATCCCGGCGCTGCTAATTACATCCCGTCATCTACAGCATTCGGCGACGCCAATGGGCGCGAGAATGAAGCCGATGATGAGATAGACGAGCCGCATGGGCGGAAGAGAATGCCTCGCTCTAGCGTGGAGCGCCAGCAAATAAAACCGCATCCCTCTTCGATCGAACGACACGCGCCTTGCTCAGATACGAGCTGATAAAAAGTTTGTTTAACCCCTCATTCTGCGGGAGACGCCTCGTCATTGATATTTTGCGCTTCTTGTTCCTGCGACACGCCAAGCGCCGTCTCCAACTCGTAGATTGTTCTCCCGATGTCCGAGCCCCTAGGGATCGGGCCGATTTGGGAAACGATGCGAAAGTCATCAAGCGCCCCCTCCAAATCGTTTGTAGCCAAGCGCGCTGCGCCCCGTAAACGATGAAAATTTCCGAGTTCCATCGGCGTCAAATCATCGCCAGACTTTTCATTGTAGGCCTCTAGGCGCGCTAACGCTTCTTCGATCTTTCCTTTTTGCATCAAGGCGCGCGCGCCACTTAACTCGTTCGCAACCTTGCGCCGCATCCGGTGTTCTTTTTTCTCGCGGCCATAGACAATCTTAAACTGAATTGTTGTGACAATCCCGTCGCGGGCTGCTGGCTCGCCGTTGACTATTCTTGGTCGAAATTCCCACTGATCAACAGCTCGGCGCGAAGCATGGTTTAAGCAAGGATGTGAAGACTCAATTACTTTGATATTCTGCGTTTTGCCTTCTTTCGAGACGTCAAACTGCACTTTAATGGTTTCCAGATCTGATGCCGTTCTCGCGCAACCGTCAGGGTAATCAGGGGGGTAGCGCTCGATTGGTTGTGCATCAAACTCATCAACACTCGTCAGTCCCTGATATGAGAACCGGAATTTCGCCTGCATGCCGGGCTGTTGTTTTGATCGACCATCGATACGGCGCGGCTCATATGTCCAAGCGCGAACCGCAGCAACTGCAGCCTCCTCAAAACAAGGATCAGACGAGCGCAATACTGTGACATTCTCCGTCAAACCATCTCGATCAATGTCAAACCCGATGTCGACCGTTTGATCGGTCTCTGTCTCAATGTCATTTGGAAAACAGGAGGCTGGATAAACGGGCGATTCCTGACGCTGGGATTGCGCCGGCGTATCTTCGGCCGACACGCCCAAAAATGAGCAAGCAAAAAACGCCGCTGTCGCCGCTAAAATCGTTCGCACCGCGTAAAATCCGATGAGTTCAGGGCCGAAAATATATCAAAATAACCGCAAATACAAAGCGGCGAACACTGCTCCCTAGGCAATGTCGCCAAGCGCGACGTTGCCTTCCCCTGCAGTCGCCGAAGGCAGAAACCCAAAATTAATTACTACAGCTATTAGTATAGATAAATAATAGTGCAGAATTTTTACCACCAGTCACAACGTTACTCATTAAAATTGAAAACTATACTAGAGTCAATATGAAAATTATTTCAGCTGTCGATCTTCAGCGCTTTATAAAAGTTTCCTGGGGGATTTCGGCCTTGCCGAACTGGCGCATTTTCTTCTTCCCCTCTTTTTTTGCTTTTCGAGAAGCTTGCGCGTGGCGTCACCGCTACGCATGTAGCCTTTCAATCAGAAGACGGCGCCTGTTCTGCAGGCGCTTCTTGAGCTTGCGGCTCAACCGGTGGCGCCTCCAATGCAGCCTCAAGTTGTTCAATCAGGTTTTGAAGCGCACCCTCCGGGTCATGAGGGCTTATTCGTCTAGCAGCTCTCAAATCGTCTAACGCGCCGGTATAGTCTTTCGCGCCAATACGCACCATGCCGCGCATACGATGAAATTCTGCAAGTTCCGCCGGCGACAGGCTGTCTCCGTATTTTCTCTCGAAGTCTTCCAAACGCGCCATGGCATCGTCAACTCGGTTGCGTTCCAACAACCTCCGTACCCGCCCCAACCTTCTTTGAATCATGGGTCGTACAGCGTCTTCCGGCCGCGGTCGTCCATACTGCAAACGAAATATAACCAGCGATATTACGCCAACTCGATCGGTCAAAACACCGTCGATAGTTTTTGGCTCGTACCGCCATCCTTTTACAGACTCCAGCGCGCTTTCGTTGAAGCAGTCGTTTGTCGACTCTATTACTTGGAAATTCTTCGTGCGCCCCTCAACCGTCACGTCAAATTGCAGAACTACATATTCTTCAGAATATGCTTTTGGTCGGCAGCGCGCCGGATATTCCGGCGGAATGCGCTCTATCGGTCGGGCGTCAAAAACAAGAGCACGGGATTTTGTTTCAATTTCCGGCTCACCGACATTGTCATTGGGCTGCGCCGTCTGAAATTCGAAAATGAAGGTCGCTTCCATGTCCTCCTGGGGAAGGCTCCGCCCTTGCACCTGGCGCGGAGCATAAATCCAACTTCGAACAGCAGATAGTGCGGCTTCTTCAAAGCACTCATTCGTAGACCGCATAATACGGACATCTTCGGTCAATCCCGCTGCATTGATTGTAAAGGCAACATCAACACGCTCATCTTCAGTGGCGGCGATTTGTTCACTCAGACATGCGGTTGGATAATCAGGTGCGCCCTTCCAGCGTGGCGTCGCAGGCGTTTCATCCGGCGTTTGCGCAAGGACGTCGGTGACAAAAGCAAAAAAGATTACAACGAAGACAAATAATCTCACGGGGCGGCCCTCTATTTACGCGAGGAATTTAACCGCAAATCCCTAATTGAGCAAAAAAGTGATTATACTCGACTAACTGTCGATCTTCAGCGCTTTAATAAAAGCTTCCTGGGGGATTTCGACCTTGCCGAACTGGCGCATTTTCTTCTTCCCCTCTTTTTGCTTTTCGAGGAGCTTGCGCTTGCGTGTAGCGTCGCCGCCATAGCATTTTGCGGTGACGTCCTTGCGCAAGGCGGCGATGGTCTCGCGCGCAATGATACGCCCGCCGATGGCCGCCTGAATGGGGATCTTGAACATATGGCGCGGGATCAGGTCTTTCAGTTTCTCGCACATGGCGCGGCCGCGGGTCTGTGACTTGTCGCGGTGAACGATGATAGAGAGCGCATCGACCGGCTCGTCATTGACGAGGATCTGCATTTTCACGAGATCGCCGGCGCGATGATCGAGCAACTGATAGTCGAACGACGCATACCCTTTTGAGACCGATTTCAGCCGATCATAAAAATCGAACACCACTTCGTTGAGCGGCAGTTCGTAAACCACCATGGCGCGGGTCCCCGCATAGGTGAGATCAACCTGCACGCCGCGGCGTTCTTCACACAGTTTCAATACCCCGCCGAGATATTCGTCCGGCGTCATGATGGTCGCCTTGATCCACGGCTCTTCCATGTGATCGATGCGCACCGGATCCGGCATGTCCGCCGGGTTGTGCATTTCGACCATCGACCCGTCGGTCAGATGCACGTGATAGATAACGCTGGGCGCCGTGGTGATGAGATCAAGATCGAATTCGCGCTCAAGCCTCTCGCGGATGATCTCAAGATGCAGGAGCCCGAGAAAGCCGCAGCGGAACCCGAAACCGAGAGCCGCCGAAGTTTCCATTTCAAACTCAAAGCTCGCATCATTGAGGCGCAGCTTGCCCATGGCCTCGCGCAAATCTTCAAAGTCGTTGGCGTCGACCGGGAAGATGCCGCAGAAAACGACCGGCACAGAGGGTTTAAACCCGGCGAGCGGAGTGTCGGTCGGGCGTCTGTCATCGGTGATCGTGTCGCCCACATTGGTATCGGCGACTTCCTTGATGGAAGCGGTGAGATAACCGATCTCGCCGGGGCCCAGCGTGTCGACCGGGGTTTTCTTGGGCAGGGAGACGCCCACCTGATCGATCGTGTGCACCGCCCCCGACGACATCATGCGCACGCGCATGCCTTTTTTAAGGACGCCGTCATGAACGCGCACCAGGACGACGACGCCGAGATAAGGATCGTACCAGCTATCGACGAGGAGCGCTTTTAAGGGCGCCTCGCGGTCGCCTTCGGGGGCCGGCAGCCTCGTCACGATCGCTTCGAGCACACCCTCAACGCCGACGCCGGTCTTGGCGGAGATTTCGAGCGCGTCGGACGCATCGAGCCCGATCACGTCTTCGATCTGCCCTTTGATGCGGTCGGGCTCCGCCGCCGGCAGGTCGATCTTGTTCAGGACCGGCACGATTTCGAGATCGACATCGATTGCCTGATAGACATTGGCCAGCGTCTGGGCCTCGACCCCTTGACTGGCGTCGACGACGAGAAGCGCGCCCTCGCAAGCCGACAGGGACCGCGAGACCTCATAGGTGAAGTCCACATGGCCCGGCGTGTCGATGAGGTTGAGGACGTAGTCCTCGCCGTCTTCGGCGCGATAGGTCAGCCGGACGGTTTGGGCCTTGATGGTGATCCCCCGCTCGCGCTCGAGTTCCATGGAATCGAGCACCTGTTCCTTCATCTCGCGATCGGAGAGGCCCCCGGTCACCTGGATCAGGCGGTCGGCGAGTGTCGACTTGCCATGGTCGATATGGGCGACAATCGAGAAATTGCGGATGTTCTTCAGCGGGGTCATCGAGGCGGCCGGTTACTCAAGCGCCCGCATATAGACGCGCCGAGTGTAGCGTACAACCGGTTGCGCGCCAGGTCATAGAAAAGACCCGGGCCCCTTTTGGGAGCCCGGGCCTTTTCACTCACTGGTCGGGGTTGTCTTTGGTGGTCGCGCGATCGAACCGGCTAACCGGATTCCACTTAGCCTGATCGCGCTCCTAGACGCCGCGCGCCTTGATGGCGTCGCGGATCTCTTCAAGAAGAACTTCCGATTTCGGCGGCGCCGCCGGCTCGGCGGGCGCTTCCTCCTCTTTCTTCTTCAAACTGTTCATGGCCTTCACCAACATAAAGACCGCCCAGGCGACAACGAGGAAGGCAATGACGTTGTTGATGAAACTGCCGATATTAATCGTGACCGCTTCGGCGTCCGCGGTTGCGTCCTTCAGGGTGATGACGATTTCAGAAAAATCGATGCCGCCCAGCGCAAGGCCAATCGGCGGCATGATGACGTCGTCAACGAGAGATTTGACGATGGTGCCGAAGGCGCCGCCGATGATGATGCCGACGGCCATGTCGACTACATTCCCCTTGACGGCGAACTCCTGAAACTCCTTGATGATGCCCATATCTCGCGCCCTTTCGATTTCTCGCGCGCGACTTCAAACGCCATTCTCGGCGCGCTTCGCGACGCTCTCCCTCACCGGACCGCTAAGGTGATTTGCAATCCGCGCAAAGATCGAATTTTCCCGAGATCTCGGCTGCGCTCTCTTTGGCTGGACGCGCCCTAAAAGACCGAGAGGATATCGCTCAGGGGCTTTTTAATGAGCGCATGATGGGGGACTTCCGCATCCGGCGCCGGTCGGCCTGTGACAATGAGCACGAAAGGCTTTTCGCTGGCCGGTCGCTCAAGTTTATCATTGAGAAATGACATCGGCTTGGGCGTATGGGTGAGCGTTGCGAGCCCTGCGTGATGGAGCGCCGCGATTAAAAACCCGCAGGCGATGCCGACGCTCTCATTGATGTAGTAGTTCTTCTTGTCTTCGCCCGCGTGCACGCCGCCGCGGCGCTGGGCGAAAACCGCGATCAGCCAGGGCGCAGTCTCAAGGAACGGTTTGTTATCGTCCGTGCCCAGGGGATCGAGAGCTTCCAGCCATTCCTCGCCAGCGCGGCCTTCGTAAAACGCCTTCTCTTCGGCTTCGGCGGCAACACGGATTTCCTTCTTCATTTGGGCATCGCCGATCAGACAGAAATGCCATGGCTGGTGATTGGCGCCCGACGGCGCGCGCCCGGCGGCGGCGATGCAGTTTTCAATAACGCTCTGCGGCACCGGTTCATCGGTAAACGACCGTATTGTGTGGCGGCGCTTTATCTCGTCAAAAAACGAAGCCGCGCGGCGTTCCATTTCGTCGTCAGCGCGCGCGATGAAGTCGCCAAGCTCGGCAAGCGGCGTAAACTCTTTATCTGTCATGAAATCCCCAGCAAACGAGCCGTAAAGCCTAGCGCCTTCCAAAGAGCCGCTCAATATCGGCCAGTTTCAATTCCACATAGGTCGGCCGCCCATGATTGCACTGGCCGGAATGGGGCGTCGCCTCCATCTGGCGCAACAGGGCGTTCATTTCTTCGCCGTTAAGGCGCCGCCCGGCGCGCACCGATCCGTGACAGGCCATGGAGGAACACACCTCTTCGAGTCTTTCCTTGAGCGACAGGCTCTCTCCTATCGCCGCGAGATCGTCAGCGAGCGACTGAACCAGCCCTTTCACATCGACTTCGCCCAGGAGCGCCGGCGTTTCGCGCACCATCACAGCGTCCTCGCCGAAGCGCTCAAGAGAAAGACCAAGATCGGCGAACTCCGCAAAGCGTAGTTCAAGGCGCGCGATTTCCTCCGCCGTCAACTCCACAATTTCAGGGATCAACAACCCCTGCGAGGGGACGCGGCCCTCATCAAGTCGCGCTTTCATCTTTTCATAGACAAGGCGTTCATGAGCCGCGTGCTGATCAACAATGACGAGACCATCGACGGTCTGCGAAACGATATAGGTCTCATGTAATTGCGCCCGCGCCGCGCCCAGCGGATAGGCGTCCGTAGCCTGATCCGCCTGCTGAGCGTCATCGGTCGATAATGGCGGGTTTTCCCGCGCGCCGGGAGCGGCCGTTCCTTCAAACCCCTGCGACTGGTCGGAAAAGGCCGGCGCCGCGAAATCGCGTATAAAGGGATTGGCGCGCGCCACGGACGCGAAAGAAGGCGCGCCCTCTTGCGGCGTCATCTTGCCCAGCGCATAGGCGCTGGTCGTTGTCGAGGCGCGATGGCCGGCCTCGGCCAGCCCATGACGCAGGGCGCCGACCAACAAGCCTCTGATCATTCCGGCGTCGCGAAAGCGCACTTCTGTTTTCGCCGGGTGCACATTGACGTCGACCTCCCGGGCCGGGAGATCGAGAAAAAGCGCCACGGCCGGATGCCGGTCCTTGCTCAGAAAATCCGCATACGCCCCACGCACCGCCCCGACGATCAACTTGTCGCGCACGGGCCGTCCGTTGACGAACAGATATTGCTTGTCGGGAAGGCCGCGATTGTAAGTGGGCAATCCGGCGAAGCCCGAAACGCGCACGCCGTCGCGGGTCACATCGACGGCGATGGCGTTGTCGCCGAAATCTCTGCCCATGATCGCCGCAAGCCGCGCGAGACGCCCCGCCTCGGCCGCCGTTTCCGCGGGGAGGTTGAGCGTCTTGCGCCCCGAGGAGGAGAGCGTGAACGCAACATCGGCGCGCGCCATGGCGAGACGGCGCACCACTTCACCGATGGCTGTCGCCTCAGCCTGGTCGGATTTCAGAAATTTCAGTCGCGCCGGCGTCGCATAAAAAAGATCACGCACTTCGATGCGCGTTCCGGTTCCGCCAAAGGCCGCCGGCGCAGGCCCCGCAACGGCGCCCCCTTCCACATCAAGACGCGCGGCGCCGGCGTCATCCCTACGCGATGTCATGGAAAGACGCGCTACGGCGCCGATCGAGGGCAACGCCTCGCCGCGAAATCCCATGGTCGCAATGTTGAGGAGATCGTAATCGCCGTCAGCGTCGGGGCGGAGCTTTGACGTCGCGTGACGCTCCACCGCCGGGAGGAGATCGTCCTCGCTCATGCCGCAGCCGTCGTCGGTGACAACGATGCGCGTCTTGCCGCCACGTTCGATCTCGATATCGATGCGGGCGGCGCCGGCGTCGAGGGCGTTTTCCACCAGCTCTTTCACCACCGCCGCCGGGCGCTCGATCACTTCGCCCGCGGCGATGCGGTTGACCGCGCCGGGGGGAAGGCGGTGGATTAGACCTGCATTTGTGGAAATTTTCTCAGCCCGATTCGCCATGGCCAATTATCGCGGGTTGACCGAGATGTGGCAAATCATGATCCCCCTCGACGCTTCGCGTCGGTCCCCCTTTTCAAGGGGGACAATACCTCCCCTTCGAAAGGGGAGGTCGAAACTTGTTTCACAAGTTTCGGGTGGGGATCAGCGCTGACCTAAAAAACGCCCGGGAGGTTGAGCGTCTTCGACTTTTTGATCTCGACCTGGCCTTCTTCACCGATCACCGCCTTGATGCGGCGCTCGCGGTCAGCAAGCCATTCTTCCGGATTGTCGACGCGCAACGGTGCGGCGGAATCATCAATATTGCCGTCGATGAAGTTCCAGAACATCAACTGATTGGCGAGTGAACGATCTTTCTCGCCCCGGGCGCCTACTTCTGCATTGAGGATATTGCGAATGTTGGAATCAGCGCTCAAGGCGCCGGCCTTGCGAAGAAGAAACTGCTCGCCGCTGGTAGGCGGCGCGGCGTTCGGGTCCCCTAAAAGCACCTCGCGAGCGCGCTCCGACGGCGACAATTCCTGCGGGCGCGCTTCGCCCGGCTTCGGCGGCCGCAGCGCATAATCGGGCGGCACCACCAAAGGCGCCTTGGTGGCGATGGCGAACTCGTCCGGGGCGTTCTTATTGTCGCCCAGCGCCTTGCCGATGCCGCAACCGGAAACCGCAAGGGCGGAAGCGGCAAGCATTGCAAACGTCAGGGATTTCGAAACTGTCATAGCGTCACTCCACATCACCCGCGCCCCAGCGAGAAAGCGCCTTATAGACCCGCAGCGCCCGCGGCGCAAAGCCTCAACGGGTCGGTTTTTTTTCTCGCGTGAGATAGGCGTCGAGCAGGATGAAGGCGATGCCCACATTGATCGACGCGTCGGCGAGATTAAAGACCCACGGGAAATAAAGCCCCGAGAAATCGAGAAAATCGACCACATAGCCATAGGAAATGCGGTCATAGAGATTGCCCAGCGCGCCGCCGACGACAAAGGCGACGCCGGTCGCCGCCACCCATCGCTTGAGCCCGCCGAGCCAGGTGAGGAGGGCCGCCGCAACCATCACCGACAGCGCGGTCAGCACCCAGCGCGCGCCTGAAAGCATGCCGAAGCTCGCGCCATAGTTCTGCACATAGGTGAGATCGAATATGCCCGAGATCTCGATCTGCCGTTTTTCCGGCAGTCTCACCTCATGGACGATCCAGTATTTCGTCAGCTGGTCGAGCCCGGCGATGACAAGCGCGCCCGCCGCCCCTTTCCAGAACAGCGGGTTGGCGCGGGCTTCGCGCTGCCAGTCCTTCGCCCGGTTCGCATAGTCGCCGACATTGATCATGTGACGACGCCCGCGCAGCGATGGCAGAGATCATGATGACCGGGGACGTGACCGACCTCTGGCAGGATGCGCCAGCAGCGCTGACACTTGGCGCCCGCCGCCTTCGCCGGAACAACGGCGATGTCTGCGGCGTCCCCTTCAAGGCGGAACGCATCCGCCGGCGCGGCCTCGCCCGTCAGGGTCGCGCCCGAGGTAATGAAAAGCTCCGCCGCATCGAGACCTTCATAGGCGGCGCGCAATTCATCGTCGGCCACATGCACGACAGGCGCGGCCTCAAGGCTTGCGCCAATGCGTTTTTCACGGCGTTCGACTTCCAACGCGCCGGTGACGACGCGGCGCACTGCGCGGACTTTCTTCCATTTCTCGCCCAGCGCATCATCGCGCCACTCAGCCGGCGTTTCAGGAAAGAGCGTCAGATGCACCGATCCTTCCGTGTCCGGATTGCGAGAGAGATGAACTTCTTCCGCAGTAAAAACACAGACCGGCGCGATCCACGCAGTGAGCCGGTCGAGCACGGCGTTCATCACCGTGCGCGCTGCACGGCGGCGATTGTCAGACGGCGCGTCGCAATAAAGCGAATCCTTCCGCACATCGAGATAGAACGCCGAAAGCTCAAGCGAGGCAAAATCCATGATCCGCCGCCACGCCGCCTTGAAATCGAAGCGCGCATAAGCGTCCTTGATCTCCCCATCGAGCACGGCGAGGCGATGGAGGAAATAGCGCTCAAGCTCCGGCATGTCCGCCGGTGAAAGCGCTTCGGCGTCCGTATAGCCGTTGAGCGCACCCAGGAGATAACGCAACGTGTTGCGCAGCTTGCGGTAGGCGTCGACGGCATTGCCGATGATCTCTTTCGAGATGCGCAAATCTTCGACGTAATCGGAACTCGCAACCCAGATGCGGATGATCTCCGCGCCATATTGTTTGATAACTTCTTCCGGGACCATGACATTGCCGAGGGACTTCGACATTTTGCGCCCGTCGCCGTCGACGACGAAACCGTTGGTAACGACGTGTTCGTAAGGCGCGCGCCCGCGGGTCCCGCAAGCTTCAAGCAGCGACGATTGAAACCAGCCGCGATGTTGGTCCGAGCCTTCGCAATAAACATCCGCCGGCCATTTGAGGTCGTCGCGCTGTTCAAGACAGAAGGCGTGGGTTGAACCGGAATCGAACCAGACATCCAAGATGTCGTCGACCTTTTCATAGTCGTCCGGATTGTAGTCGGACCCGAGAAAATCTTCCGCCGGCATGTCGAACCAGGCGTCGGCGCCATTGTCGCGCACGGCGGCGAGAATGCGTTCGTTGACGGCTTCATCGACCAGCGGTTCGCCGGTTTTTTTGTCCGCGAAGATAGCGATTGGCACGCCCCAGGCGCGTTGGCGCGAGATAAGCCAGTCGGGCCGGTCCTCGACCATTGCGCGGATGCGCGCGCGGCCCCGCGGCGGGGTGAAGCCCGTAGCGTCGATGGCGGCAAGCGCGTTTTCACGCAAGGTCTTGCCATTCGCCGTCGCTTTGTCGAGGGCGATGAACCATTGCGGCGTGTTGCGGAAGATCACCGGCGCTTTCGAGCGCCAGCTATGAGGATAAGAGTGAACGAGGCGACCGCGCGCCAGCAATTTGCCGTGGGCGATCAATTGTTCGATTACCGCCTTGTTGGCGCCGCCGTCCTTGCCCTTTTTCTTGCCTTCGGTGACCAGCACCTGCTCGCCGGTAAAGCCCGGCGCTTCTTCGGTAAAGGCGCCGTTTTCATCCACCGTATGCGGAATTTCCTTTTGCGTTCCGAACGCACCGACCCAGGCGAGATAGTCTTCCTGACCATGACCGGGCGCCGTGTGCACGAAGCCCGTACCCGCCTCGTCCGTAACGTGATCGCCGGCGAGAAGCGGGACTTCGAATTCGTAACCGCCTTCAAGACCTTTAAGGGGATGCGAACAAGAAACGCCCTCAAGTTGATCTGCGGACACGTCGCTAACCCGCTTCCACTCAGCGATCAGCCCCGCCTCGCGCACGCTCTCAGCGAGCGCATCGGAAAGGATCAGTTTATCGCCGGGTTTTGACCAGGGCTCGAAATCGAGATCGGCTTTCATGGCGACGACTTCGTAGAGCCCATAGGACATTTTGGGGCCGTAAGAGATCGCGCGGTTGCCGGGGATGGTCCAAGGCGTCGTTGTCCAGATAACGACATTTGTGTCTTTAAAGTCCCCGTCGGTCGCAACCGGAAACTTCACCCAGATCGTTGTCGACTGATGGTCGTGATACTCGATCTCCGCTTCGGCGAGCGCCGTCTGCTCAACCGGCGACCACATCACCGGCTTTGAGCCGCGATAAAGAAGCCCGAGCTCGGCGAACCTCAATAGCTCCGCAGCGATCAGCGCTTCAGATTCAAACGCCATGGTCGTATACGGATCATCCCAGTCGCCCTCAGGACCCAGGCGCTTGAATTCCTCGCGCTGGATGTCGAGCCATTTCTGCGCATAGTCGCGACAAGCCTTGCGGAACTCGGCCTTGGGCACGTCGCGTTTTTTGCGGCCCTTGGCGGCGAATTCCTTTTCGACCTGCCATTCGATGGGCAGCCCGTGACAGTCCCAGCCGGGAACGAAGTTGGCGTCATAACCCGCCATCTGTTTCGAACGCACGATGAGGTCTTTTAAAACCTTGGTCAGCGCCGTTCCCATATGGATATGGCCGTTGGCGTAGGGCGGGCCGTCATGGAGGATAAACTTCTCGCGCCCCTTCGCCGTCTCGCGCAGGGCCTTGTACATGCCCATCCCGGCCCAGCGAGCGAGCAGCTCCGGCTCCTTTTTGGGGAGCCCGGCGCGCATGGGGAAATCGGTCTCGGGAAGGAACAGCGTGTTCCGGTAATCGCGGCTATTCGATGCGTCATCGGGCATCGTCATATCTCTTCAATTCATTGGTTGTCTGGAAGGCGAAGCAAGACCCGGTCCCGGTCGCTGTTGTCAAGCCAGCCTACCGGTCCGGGCCGATAATTCGGATGATCGCAGATATGAAAAGACCGCCGGACATGGCGGCGGTCTTATCGGGTCTTCGGGTGCAAGTAAAGAAATGGCCTAGATCAGCTCCAGGAGATAGACGCGGTTCGCATCCGCCTCGCAGTACATGGCCCGGCTCCAGCTTTCGCCCGAGCGGTTCTGGGCCGAGACATTCGCCGTCATCTTCCAGGCCCCGCCTGTGTCTTCTGCCGTATCGGGCGTCGGCGGCGCGGCGAGCATGAAGCCGCGCTCATTCAGCGCCGCGCGGGCGTGGATCATGCAGGCCTGATAGGCTTCGGCCGCGGAAAAGCGGATCGGCTCCGGGCCGCCGTCAAGGCGAGAGTCAAGGTTGTCATCGAGAACATCGCCCTTGCGCAGGTCCCCGCTATTCAGGTCCTGGGGCGCGCCGCTTTCAAGCGCTGCGCCGCGGCCTTCCGAGTAACCCTCTTCATAGCCGCGTTTGAACGCTTCACGGTCATAAGTAGGAACCGCGCGGGTCGAGTAGCGGTCGTAGCGATCATAATAGCGCGATTCATAAGCGCGCCGTTGGGCTTTGCTTTCCGAAATTTCGTTCAAGATAATCGCGCCGCCGATAACGCCCAGAGCGATCGCAGCCGCCTTGCCGCCGCCGCCGCGGTGATGACGCCGGTGATAGCCGTGATGGCGATAACCGTGATGACCGTAGTAACCGCCGTAATAGTGACCGTGATAGCCGCCATGGCCGTAATACCCGCCGGCCGCCGCCGGAACGCCAACGCCCGCCGTCGTCGCCGCGGCCGCTGAGGCAAGCAGGATTTTCCGAAGTTTGAAACCAGCCATTACGCACTCTCCAATGGCGCCACAGGCGCCGCAAATTCATTACGCGAGCCAGAATCTGCTCAGGAAACGTGTCGAGAATATGGCCCGGAAATGCTTAACGCCGCGGATTCTTTGCGAGAATCTCGCGGGCGCGCTCACAATCACTTGAAATGGCGGCTTTGAGCGCATCGAGACCGTCGAACTTCTCTTCATCACGGATGAAGGCAATGAATTCGATTTCGATCTCGCGGCCGTAAAGATCGCCCTCGAAATCAAAAAGATAGGTTTCCAAGAGCGGTGCGCCGGCGCCCGTGGTGGGACGGCGGCCGTAATTCGAGACCCCGTCGTGCGCCACGCCGTCAATAACCGCGCGCGTGGCGTAAACGCCAATGCGGGGGGCGAGCACATCGCCGAGGACAAGGTTGGCGGTTGGAAAGCCAAGCGTACGCCCGAGCCTTTGTCCTTCAATGACATCGCCGCGCACGCCCCAGGGCCGGCCGAGAACATGTGCAGCCGTCGCCATATCGCCATCGACAATTGCCGCGCGAGCATCGCTTGATGAATATTTCTCTGCAAATGGTTTTTCCGAAATAACTTCGGCAATGCGCACCAGAAGACCCGCTTCTTCGCCGATGGTCTGCAACGCTTCTATGCCTCCGGCGCGGCCCTTGCCGAAACGAAAATCGGCGCCGGCGACAACGCCTGCAAGGCCGAGCTTTTGTTTCAGGGTTTCCACCATGAAGGCTTCAGGGGTTTGCGAGGCAAGACCCTCGTCGAAAGTCAGTGCAAAGACTTCTTGTGCACCGTATCGGCGCAGCAAATCGTTGCGCATCTCCGGCGCCGTCAACAGGAAGGGCGGATCATCGGGGCGAAAATAACGCCGCGGATGGGGATCGAAGGTCAGCGCCGCCGCCCGCATGTCGTGTGCGCCGGCAAAGGCGATGGTCTCGGCAAGCAGATGCTGATGACCGCGATGTACGCCGTCAAAATTGCCGATGGCGGCGATAACGCCCTCGCCCTTCACCATTTGAGGCCTTCCATGATCGCTGCAACACGCAAACGATGTTGAGCGAGTTTGTCAATCACGCTTTCCCTGTGGCCGGCGCCTTCATGCAGTCCGCCGTCGCCGACAATGAGCAGGGCGTCGATGTCGGCGCGATTGGCGCCCAATATGTCCGTCATAAGCCCGTCGCCCACCGCAAGCAGCCGAGGCGGCGGCGCATCATTCCCCCGCGCCGCATCTACAGCGGCGCGTGCAAGAGCGTAGATTGGCGCGAACGGTTTGCCGCCATACGCGATCTCGCCGCCAAAAGACTCGTAAATCTCAGCAAGCGAGCCGGCGCACCACATCATGCGCCCGCCCCAATTCACCTGGATGTCGGGATTGGCGCAAACCATCGGCAGCTTTCGCGCCGCCGCATCGCGCAACAGCGGCTCGTACTGACGGGGATTTTCAGTGAACCCGTCATTAAGGCCGGTGCAGATGATGAAGGCCGCCTCGTCCAGCGCAACAAAGTCAATCCCCATGCCTTCAAACAACGGATCGTCAAACGCCGGACCGATGCGAAAAGCAGGCGCGGGCAACAAGCGCTCAATCTCGGCCCGTGTTGAATCGCCCGACGTGACGATTGCGTCCCACGCATCGCGCGAAAGACCCAGTCGGTCGAGCTGCGCCGGGATCACCGAGGACGGTTTTGGCGCATTGGTGAGAATGACAATCGGACCGCGGGTTTCGCGAAATCGTCCCATGGCTTCGGCGGCGCCGGGCAACAATCTTTTGCCGTTGTGGATAACGCCCCATGCATCGCATATGAGCGCATCATAGCCCTCTGCAATTTCCGATAGCCCGCTGATGAATTTGTTCGCCGCCATGCTGCATCCGTTACGGCGTGCATCGCGTGGCGGTCAAGAATGAAAAGCGGCAGTTAAGAAGCTTCCGCCAGTTCCAAATCAGCATTGAGATAAAATGGCGCCGGTCTCGGCGCGCCGAACAACTCGCCCTGACCATAGTCGATGCCAAGGGCCAGAATCTCCGGCAAGTGGGATTCGAATTCGACTTTTTCGACAATCAAATCGATATCATTTTCACGAAGGCGCTCACGGAAGGCTTTGACGCGCAAGCGCGCCTCTTCGTCGCCATTGTGCTCGCCAAGGAGCAGAGCGCTCGGGCATTTTACGAAGCGGAAATTCCGCTCTTTGAGCTTTTTCCAATTGAGATCAAAACGACGTACGTGATCTACCGAAAACGCATAACCGCGATTGGCGATCGCATCGAGGTTCTTTTCAACCGCGCCGCACATCATTTCAACAGCCGGATAGGTAAACTCAAAAACGATTCTCGGTGCGAGATCTGCATTCGCATCGAGATAATCCGTAAACCGACCAAAGAAATCTTCGTCAAAAATGGTCGCCGGCGACAGGTTCAGGAAAATGCGGTTGCCTTTTTTGTCAGCGCCAATATTGCGAAGCGCCTGAACAGCGCGCAGCAAGATCAGATTATCGATGGCGCCGATGCGATTAGCGCGTTCAGCGGCGTCGAGATACGTGGCGGGCCTTAGGATGGTGCCGTCTTCGTTGCGAAGGCGCGAGAAGGATTCGAAATAACGGACCTTACGCTGCGGCAGGGAAACGATCGGTTGGAGATAAAGATCGATACGATCTTCTTCGATCGCCGTTTTCACCTTTTCCAGAACAGACGCGTCATCGGCAGACAATCCCTCGATTGCCTTAAGCTCAACTTGTGGGGCTGGCGTCGATTGAGATTTTTCGGTGGGCAGCTTGCTGGTCTCGCGGGTCAGCATGTCGATTTCGCGCTGCGCTTCGCTGAGGGCGAAACCGGCGCGGGCATGAAGGATGAGCGACGCGATCAGCGCAGCACCGAGCCAGATTTCAATATCCGGTCTGAAATCGGAATTGATGACCATGGCCAGCATCAAAACTCCATTGATGCCTGCTAGAAACAGAACGGCCGCGCTATATCTCGATGTCCGCTGGCGCAAATGCATGAACGACGCCTCTTTGTCGGCGATGTTCCTGGCCCCAATTAGCCGTCGCCGCATTCCTGGCGCGAGTTTTAAGCGATCTCTCTTTCAATCCGATTAAGGATCATTGGTTTGCGACAGCCAGGCGAAAACGAAAGCAGCCAAGACGAATTAATATTTCGTATAGAAACCACTTTGTTGGCGCCGAGAGGCGCCTAACACTGCCGGCTGTACGCATTTACCACTCGTTAAACATTAAAAACCGCCGGGCGTTAGCACCCGGCGGTTTCCAATGCGTCAATATGTTGCGCGCGTTTGGTTTAGAACTGCGCCTCAATTGGGTCGATCGTGATTTCGACGCGACGGTTGGCCGTGCGTCCAGCGTCGGTCGCATTGTCAGCAATCGGACGGCCTTCGCCGAAGCCAATAGAAGAAAGGCGCTGCGGCGCGACACCCTGTGCAGCGAGATAGTTAGACACTGAGAGCGCCCGCTGCTGGGATAGTTTCATGTTGTACTCTTCCGGACCCGTTGAATCAGCG
This sequence comes from Hyphococcus sp., assembly GCA_965267325.1. GTDB lineage: Bacteria > Pseudomonadota > Alphaproteobacteria > Caulobacterales > Parvularculaceae > Hyphococcus. The sequence continues at coordinate 2,287,186 of OZ253943.1, forward strand.
TGGCCGGCAACCGTGATCGTGGTCCTGTCGAATTCATCAAAGACCTCCGCAACGGCGTTAAGCGTTTGGTAAAATCCCGGTTTGATGTCCGACTGATTGACCGCAAAAGTAATATCAGACGGCATGATCAGGTGAATGTTGTCGCCGTCACGTTCAACCTGGACGCCTGCGGCGAGCAGACGCTCGCGCAGTTTCGCCTGTTGCCGGTCCTGATAGACGCCGATGCCGCCGCCAATAGCGGCGCCGGACGCAGCGCCGATCAGCGCGCCCTTGCCGGCGTCGCCGGCGATCGCGCCGATAACCGCACCCGCGGCCGCGCCCGCTGCAGCGCCGCCGGCGCCGGAGGTAACAGTGCGGCTCGCGCGTCTTTCACCGGTGTAAGGGTTGGTTGTGCAGCCAACGGCGATCGCCGCGATGGCCCCCAAAATTAGTGCTTTGCGCATTTTCTCGCTCCTTTGGCATGCGACTGCAAAAACTATTTTGCCGGCATTGAAGGCGGCCGGCCCGCCAAGCGCCCTTAGGCAACGCCCATAATGGTCCTATTGCGCTTCGCACCGTATTAAAAACGTGTAATTGCGGCCGAAGTCGTACGAATTCAGGCGCAGTTTTGAGGCGGCGCATGACAGTTGCGTTATATTCAGTTTTCCCCAGCCGGGCCCGCAGCCGCGGCAACGCGGCGGATTGCGGCGGCTATTCCTTGACGCCCGGCCTCTCGCACCCTAAATCCCCGCCTAGCACTCGCTAGGCGTGAGTGCTAGCGTGCGGGGCAAGACCCGCTGCGAAACCATAACCAACTGTTTTAACTGATATTTCTAATCAGGAGACGCAAACAATGGCATTTCGGCCGCTTCACGACCGCGTGCTGGTCCGTCGCATCGAAGAAGACGAAAAGACCGCAGGCGGCATCATCATCCCCGACACGGCGAAAGAAAAACCCCAGCAGGGCGAAGTTGTCGCTGTGGGCTCCGGCGCCCGGGGCGACGACAACGAAATCGTCCCGCTCGACGTCAAAGCCGGCGACAAAATCCTGTTCGGCAAATGGTCGGGCTCGGAAGTCAAAATCGACGGTGAAGAACTCATCATCATGAAAGAGTCCGACATCCTCGGGATCGTCGACTAACACCAGCAACAGTTTTCAGGAGAAGCATCAATGGCTGCTAAAGAAGTCAAATTCGACGCCGAAGCGCGCGAAAAAATGCTGCGCGGCGTCGACATCCTCGCCAATGCGGTGAAAGTGACCCTTGGCCCGAAAGGCCGCAACGTCGTCATCGAAAAATCATTCGGCGCCCCGCGCACGACCAAAGACGGCGTCACGGTGGCGAAAGAAATCGAGCTTGAAGACAAGTTCGAAAACATGGGCGCGCAGATGGTGCGCGAAGTGGCGTCAAAAACCAATGACGAAGCCGGCGACGGCACCACGACGGCCACCGTGCTTGCCCAGGCTATTGTCCGCGAAGGCGCCAAAGCCGTTGCGGCCGGCATGAACCCGATGGACTTGAAGCGCGGCGTTGAACTTGCCGTCACCAAAGTTGTCGAAGACATCAAATCGCACTCGACCAAAATCGCATCTTCCGATGAGATCGCTCAGGTCGGCACCATCTCCGCTAATGGCGAAGCTGAAATCGGCGAGATGATCGCCAAAGCCATGGACAAGGTCGGCAATGAAGGCGTGATCACGGTCGAGGAAGCCAAGTCCCTGGAAACCGAACTCGACGTCGTTGAAGGCATGCAGTTCGACCGCGGTTACCTTTCTCCGTATTTCATTACGAACGCAGAAAAAATGGTCGCCGACCTCGAAGATCCCTACATCCTTCTGCACGAGAAAAAACTCTCGAACCTGCAGTCGATGCTGCCGCTTCTCGAAGCGGTTGTGCAATCGTCGCGTCCGCTGCTCATCATTGCTGAGGACGTTGAAGGCGAAGCGCTCGCCACGCTTGTTGTCAACAAGCTGCGCGGCGGTCTGAAAATCGCTGCGGTCAAAGCCCCTGGTTTCGGCGATCGCCGCAAAGCCATGCTCGAAGACATCGCCGTCCTTACCGGCGGTCAGGTGATCTCAGAAGATCTCGGCATCAAGCTCGAGAACGTTACCCTCGACATGCTCGGCACGGCGAAGAAAGTATCCATAAACAAAGACGATACGACCATCGTCGACGGCGCTGGCGACAAGAACGACATTGAAGGCCGCACCAGCCAGATCCGCCGTCAAATCGAGGAAACGACCTCTGACTATGATCGCGAAAAACTGCAGGAACGTCTGGCGAAACTCGCCGGCGGCGTTGCGGTGATCAAGGTCGGCGGCGCCACCGAGATCGAAGTGAAAGAACGCAAGGACCGCGTCGACGACGCTCTCAACGCGACCCGCGCGGCCGTTGAAGAAGGCATCGTTCCAGGCGGCGGCACGGCGCTTCTTTATGCGTCGAAAGCGCTTGACGGTCTGAAAGGCGTCAACGCCGATCAGGACGCCGGCGTCAACATCGTACGCCGCGCCCTGCAGGAACCGATCCGTCAGATCGTCCGCAACTCAGGCGGCGAAGGCTCGATCGTTGTCGGCAAGCTGCTCGAGCAAGACGACTACAAGCACGGCTTTAATGCGCAGACGGAAGAATACGCCGACCTCATCGCCACCGGCATTGTCGACCCGGCGAAAGTTGTGCGTACAGCGTTGCAGGATGCGGCGTCCGTCGCCGGCCTCCTCATCACCACCGAAGCCATGGTCGCCGAAGCGCCGAAGAAAGACGGCGGCGCAGCCCCGGCGATGCCGGACATGGGCGGCATGGGCGGTATGGGCGGCATGATGTAATCGCCCGACCCAGATTTTGTTGCGTACCAAAAGGGCGGCCTCCGGGCCGCCTTTTTTTTTCGATCACCGAAAATGTTTCGACAGTTTGAGGCCCTGGCCCTGATAGTTTGACCCGATGGCCTCGCCGTATAGCCGCTCGGGCCGCGCCGCCATGTTCTCATAGACGAGGCGCGCCACGAGCTGTCCGTGTTCCAACACGAAAGGCGTTTCGCGCGAGCGCACTTCGAGCACGGCGCGGCTTCCCTGATCGCCGGCTTCAGACCAGCCGAAGCCGGGATCGAAAAATCCGGCATAATGCACGCGAAACTCGCCGAGCCCGGGACTGATCGGCGTCATCTCCGCGGCGTAGTCGGGCGGAATGACAAGGCGTTCCTTGGAAACGAGGATGTAAAACTCTTCCGGATCAAGGATGAGAAATCCGGACCGCTGCGGGGTCAGCGGTTCAAAAAAATCATGCGGGTCGAGGACGCCGCGCTCATCCACATCGATCAGTGCAGAGTGGCGACGCGCGCGCCAGCCCACAATCTCGCCCTGATCGAGCGCCACAGAAAGTCCGAGACCGCCGTCAATATCGGCCGCGCCGTCGACCAGCGGGGTTTTTTCATGCAACGCCTGCAACGCCGCATCATCAAGACGTACGACGCCCTTTTTCAAGCGCAACTGGTTGAGGCTTGAGCCTTCGCGCGCGACAATCGAAAAGCTCCGTGGACTGATCTCTGCGTAAAGGGGACCCTCGTAACCGGCGGGCGCCTCGTCAAATGCGGCGCCGCCGTCGGTGACAAGACGCACGAAAACGTCAATACGGCCAGTGGAGCTCTTCGGGTTTGCCGCGCCGCAGACATCCGCCGGCAGGGCGAGGCGCTCCTGCAATTCTACCAGGTAGACGCAGCCACGTTCAAAAACTGCGCCTGCAGCAAGGTCGATTTCCTGCATGGCGAGACCGTCGGCCAGGCGATCGACAACCCGCCGGCCGCGACCGGGCAGGAACGAGGCGCGGATGCGCCAGGCGCGCCGTCCCAGCGACAGATCGAGGCTCGCCGGCTGAACATCCGCAGCATTACCACCGCGAATAACGCCGGTTTCCCTTGCGGCGGACACATGCGCGTCCGCATAAACACCGCCAGTTTCTGTCATCAATCCGTTAACCAACCTCACGGCGCCGGTTTGCACGGCGCTCGCCCGCGGCGCAAGAGCGCTGGTTTTTGGGCGAATCGACCAACCGTTTTCCCGGCGCCGTTGAATCTCATCCGCCCGTCTGGTCACCTGCCTCCGGCGCCGGTAGAATGCGCGTCTTCACGAGGTAGGTATAATGAGTCGCCAAGAAGAAGACATGCTGACCTATGAAAGCATCACGCGGGGCATCCGCGTGCAGGTCGATCCCTACTATCTCGAAGACCAGTCCGACCCGGACGAACCGCGTCATGTCTGGGCCTACACGGTGCGCATCGACAATGAGTCAGAAGACGTCGTGCAGCTGAGAACCCGGCATTGGCGCATTACCGACGCCCTTGGCTACACCGATGTCGTCAACGGCGACGGCGTCGTCGGGGAACAGCCGGTTCTGCGCCCCGGGGAAGGCTTCGAATATACGTCGGGCGCGCCGCTGGCGACGCCATCAGGGCTCATGGTCGGGCGCTATGGCATGTCGACCCTTGGCGGAGAGACGTTTGAAGTGGAAATTCCCGCCTTCTCTCTCGACAGCCCCTATGAATTACGACAAATCCACTAAGGTCTGACCGCAACGCCTCGAAAAGGCGCATCCCCTTATGCTCGCATTGCGCCCGGTTCTGCTCGTCACAGGCGCGCTGGTCGCCGCGCTGGGACTGACGATGCTAATCCCGATGACCGTCGACCTCCTGTCGGCGGATGAATCCCATCGGGCTGACTGGTCGGCGTTCGCCATCGGCGCCATTGTCGCGGTCTTTTCCGGCGGCGGCGCCGCGGCCGCGACCTGGGGACCGATCGACCGCATCAGCGTGCGCGAAGGTTTCCTGCTCACAGCGGCAAGCTGGCTTGCGCTTGTGGTCTTCGGCGCCGTGCCGTTCGCGCTTGGCGCCCTCGATCTCAATTACATCGATGCCTTTTTTGAAGCGATGTCAGGGCTCACCACAACCGGCGCGACGGTCGTCACCGATCTCGACCACGCCCCGCCGGGCGTTCTGTTGTGGCGCTCCATGCTGCAGTGGTTTGGCGGCGTCGGCATTGTCATCATGGCCTTCGCTGTTTTGCCGGCGCTCAAAGTCGGCGGCATGCAGATCTTCAAGAGCGAGGCGTGGGACACCAGCGAAAAATACATCGCCAATGCAACGCAATATTCGCTGATGCTGACCCAGATCTATGTGTTCTTCACGGCCTTGTGCTTTCTGCTTCTGTGGGCGTTCGGCATGCCGGCCTGGGACGCGCTCAATCATGCCATGACAACTGTGGCGACAGGCGGCTACTCCACTCGGGATGCATCGCTTGGCGCCTTTCTGACGGTAGGGCGCGCGCCGCTCGATCTTATTGTCACGTTCTTTATGATTGTCGGCAGCCTTCCGTTCGGGCTGTTCCTGATCGGTTTGCTGCGCAATGACTGGGTGCGGTTTTTTTCCGACAGCCAGATCCGGTTTTTCCTCAGCGTCGTTGCCGGACTTACGCTGATCATGATGTTCCGTGTCCTTACGCTGTTTGAGGATATGGACGTTTTCACGGCGTTCCGCCTGGCGATTTTCAATGTCGTCTCGGTGCTCACCGGCACCGGCTATGCAACCACCGACTACAACGCGTGGGGACCGTTTGCGGTCGGTTTTTTCTTTTGCATCATGTTTATCGGCGGCTGCGCCGGATCAACTTCCTGCGGCATGAAGATTTTCCGGTTTCAGGTGGCGCTCGCAGCCCTCAGGGTCTATTCGCGCCGGCTTGCTCATCCGAACGGCGTATTCGTTGCGCGCTATAATGGCCGACCGCTCACCAACGACGTCTTTGTCTCGGTCTTGAGTTTTTTCTTTGTCTATTTCGCCACCTTCGCCACCATCGCCGTCCTGCTTTCGGGCCTCGGCCTGGATACGCTGACGGCGCTCTCTGCGGCTGGCTCGGCCATCGCCAATGTAGGTCCCGGCCTTGGGCCAATTATCGGGCCCGGCGGCAACTACGCATCGCTCCCCGATGCAGCGAAACTCATTCTCTCCGCCGGCATGCTGCTAGGGCGGCTTGAGCTGTTCACTATTTTGGTGATTCTTACCCCGTCCTTCTGGCGGGGATAATCACTGCACAGATTTCTTCTGAATTTTAAGATGCGTTTCGTTGACCACCATCAGCGCCGCGGAGCCGTAGAACTTTGTCATTTCCGGCGTGAAAATGCCTGCCTCAACGGCCGGATCGGTCATGACCAGCGCCTCCGCTTCGGTAATATCGGCGACGTTGAAAATATAAAGGCCGCGCATATCGCCGCCTTCAATAAACGGTCCGGAGACAGCCAGTTTTCCCGCTTCAGCAAGGCGCGCCATATTTGAAAAATGCCCGGCGAAAAGCTCTTTGCGATGCGCTTCATCCGTGATGTCGGCTGGCCCCGTCTTCAGGATCACCAGAACATATGGGCGCATGCCGTAATCGTCAGCGCCGAGTTCATCTGCAAGCTCAGCGTCGTAGTCGCTGTCATTGTTCGCCGGCTCCGCTTGCGCGCCAGCGAGCATGAACAAGGCGGCTGTAAACGCGGAAACAAAAGCGCGACGCGACGTCATATTCATGAGCGAGGTCTCCTACTTAAAAAGGCTGCCTTTGGTTACGCTACGTCAAAATGCCCGCGCTTCAAAGTTGTCGGGCGTTAAACGTATCGCAGGCGCTGACGTCGCCGGTGCGGAAACCTTGTGTAAACCAGCGCTGGCGCTGTTCGGACGTGCCATGGGTGAAGCTTTCCGGCGTCACGCGCCGCCCGGCGTTTCTTTGCAAGGTATCATCGCCGATAGCTTCGGCTGCACGCAGGCCTTCTTCGATGTCGCCTTCGTCAAGGTAGTCGCGTTGGGTTTCCGCATGATTGGCCCAGACCCCGGCGTAGCAGTCCGCCTGCAGCTCCATCATCACCTGATACTGGTTCGCTTCCGCTTCGCCTTTCGCACGCTGCTGGGCGCTGCGCACTTGTCCCGAAACGCCTGTCACGGTCTGCACATGATGACCGACTTCATGCGCGATGACATAAGCCGCCGCAAAATCTCCGGGCGCGCCGAAGCGTCGCGACAGTTCATCAAAAAAAGACGTATCAAGATAAACCTGCCGGTCGGCCGGGCAATAAAAAGGACCCGCCGCGGCGCTGGCGAAACCGCAGGCCGAACTGACGGAGCCTGAAAACAAAACGAGCGTTGGCGGCGCATACCGAGCATTGCTTTGCTCAAAAATCCGTGTCCAGACATCTTCTGTGGAGGCGAGGTTGGCGCGCACGAATTGCAATGATTCGTCATCAATGGCGCCGGCCGTGCGCGTATTGCCCCCTTGCGGAAGCCCCATCGGATTTACGCCCATAAAGTAAAGTCCGCCGCCGACCACTGCGAGGAGAAGAAGGCCGCGAATGCCGAAACGGCCAATGACGAAGCGCGCCAGCATGAAGATCAATCCTGCGCCGCCAGCCGCCGCCGCGCCGCGTCGGTCTTCAACATTGTCGCTCTTGCGACCCTGACGCCATTTCACCATGCCCGCCTCCAAAGTGGCCTCTCGCCAGACGATTGAGGATCGTTAACCAAAGAAGACGCGGATTGTCGAGCATCGGCGTCTCGCTCAGCCGGCGTCTGGCGCTTGACTCCGGTCCCCCGGACGCGGATTCTGCCATGGACGCAGCGAGCCGGGGGGGCCTCGTCATTGGCCCATTGCGGCGCGTTTGGTTTTCAAGGGGGCTAAGAGCCTCAAGGGGGACGGGGAAGCAGATGTCAGGCTCAGGATATTATACGCGGCTCGCCGCGGTCCTGTTCGCGGCCGCGTTGTTGATCGGCGCGATCCTAAAGCCCGACGCCGGCAAGCGCGCTGTCGAGCGCGCGACCATCGCCGCAGCCTCAATCGAAACATCCATGGAAAAAGCGCCGGCGGCGGAGCGGCGCTGCCCCATCGGCGAGCCGGCCTTTGCTGGTCCGTTTGCGCCCATCGACGATGTTCTTTCCGTATCGCCGCTCGGCGGCGTCACCGCGCCCGGCGAAGCCCTGCCGGCGCCTTATATCCGAATCAATATGCGTGCCGGCGACACCGCGTTTGAACGGCGTTTTACAAATGCACTGGCGCCGGCCCGCGCCGACATCACCGCTATTGAGCGTCACGTCGATCGCGGCGAGGACGGCCGCGCCAACGCGCTTTCCTGGACCGTGCATTTTCGCTCCTGCGATACGGTTTCATTCTATTACGGACGCATCGACAAAATTGATGAAGAGATCCTCCAGGAAGCTGGGGGATTACGCGCCTTCACCGAGCTTGGCGGTCCGGATCACATGGCGCTAACAACAAAAATCCGTGTACAGACCGGTGACGAAATCGGCGAAACCAACGGATTTGACGTCGCCCTTCACGACCTTGGCGCGACGCCCGCATTGCTCGAGGCGCCGGAGCGTTATTCAGCCAACCCCTTCCCGCGCGCAGCAGCCCTCGGCGCCGCGCCGGAACTTATCGAGGCAATCTCTCCGCCGATTGCCAAGGCCCGCTGCGCTCTTGATTATCTTCCCGCTAATCTTCGCGAGGACTGGACGGCGCTTCTTGGCGACAGTTGGGGCATTCGCCGCTCGCGCGGGGCTGACGCCTGCCGCGCCGCCATCGCCGATGCGCCAGGCGCCGCCCGCGGGGTCTGGTTCACCGATGCAGCCCATAACGCGGCTGCCTCTAAGGTAAGCGCAGTCGCTTTGAGCCCCGACGCCATCGATCCTGATCGGCTGATATTTGCGCTGCACGGACGGCTTTCGTCGTTGAAGCCGTCGCTCGTCGCCTTGCCGCCGATGATGGACGCCGAAGCGGCGGACGCAACGAAGGATTTCCTCTCGCTGAAGAAAGGCGACGGACGCATCAACACGAATTTCGACGACGTCCGCGACGAGGAAACCTATTGTTATGAGCGCATGCGCGCCAATTTCGTCGGCCCGCAGATCAACGGCGTCATACTGGTGCGCCGCGACACGCCTGAAGACGGACCGGCGCTCTTAAAGATTGAGGCGCGCGGAGACGTCCTTCGCTGCATCGACCTTGATGAGCCGTGGGCCTTTACCGGCGACGAAACGGTTTTCTATCGCTGAGCGACTTCGGCGTTGTCGTCTTTTGGCGACTGTGACATCTTCTCAAAGAAACTCTCCGCTCATCCCTGCGAAAGCAGGGATCTAGAGCAGCGCTCATTGAGGGCGCAGCCCTGGAACCCGGACAGCGCGAAAGCATCACGAAATCGCAGATTTCGACGCTTTCGGGTCGAACGAATTCGTTCGACGGGATGAGCGGAGAAAATTGATAACCGCGTCACGGACCCGCACATCCGAATGCTCTTTCTCGATCTTATTTTGCGCGTTGCCGGCGTCACCATTTTGCTGTTAATCGCCGGGCTGATCCTGCGCGACGCCCGCCATATTCGCCCGGCGCGTTTTGGCGTCCTTCTCGCTGTCAGTCTTGCCGCGGTTTTAGCGACCAGCATATCGGAAAACAGTTTCGCGCCGCCGCAGGCGCTGCGCTATGTGCTGTCGCCGCTCAGTTCCACCAGCGCCATATTCATCTGGTGGTATTGCCTGTCACTGTTCGATGATGATTTTCGCCTCGGCCCGCTCGAATGGTCCGTCGCCGCCGTGTGGACAGTGCTCGGCGCCGTCAACTGGGGGGCCTTCATTGAACTGGGGCCTGTCCGCCATGAATGGGCGACGATGGCGCGGACGGTCGTCGCCACCGGTATGGTCGCACACATTGTCTATGTGGCGCTCAAAGGGCGCCCGACCGACCTCATTGAACGTCGTCGCCGGGCGCGCCTGTTTGTCGCCTTCGCCATATCGATATTGTTTCTCACCGATCTCATCGGCGAGCGGCTTTACGGCTATTATCACACGCCGCTGATCATCAATCTCGTACAGATTTCGCTGTTTCTGGCTGTCATTGTGTGGAGCTCCTTCTGGCTGTTGCGGTTCGAAGGATCGGTCCTCGCCTTTGAACGAGAGGCCCCTGCCCCAGCGGCAAAGAGCCCTGTTCTCGGCGCCAGGGAGCGCGAACTCTACGACAGATTGACTGCGGCGATGGAGACGGAAAAAGCCTATCTCGATCCCGCGCTTTCCATCGGCGCTTTGGCTGAGCAGGTCGGCGCGCCCGAGCACCAGCTGCGCGCGCTTATCAACAAATCCATGGGGCATCGGAACTTCCGCAGCTATCTCAACGGCTATCGCATGGAAGACGCGAAGCAGGCGCTGGCCGAGCCAACAAAGGCCGGCATTCCCATCCTCACCATCGCCATGGATTCAGGCTTTGCATCCCTCGCCTCTTTCAACCGCGCGTTCAAACAGGCGACGGGCGCCACCCCCAGCGACTTCCGCAACGCCGCTTTCGCTTCAAAAACGCCTGCTCAAAACTGAAAAACACGCGTCATTTTTAAAAATGCGTGAATGTTTTCAGCGCCGATAAGACAAATTCCGCGGCATCGCCCATTGTTTTCTCCACAACCAAAAAAGAACGGAGAAACCCCATGGAATGGTTTGAATGGTTTTTCGGAGCCGTTGCGCGCCGGGCGCCGATCAGCATTCAGGTTGAAACGACGCGTTATCTTGTGGGCGCTGTCGGGACCTGGCTGATCGTCTGGGTGCTGCTGGGCGGGATGCTCAAAACCCGGAAAATCAGAAAACCGACAAAGCGCGGCCCGCAAATCCGACGCGAGCTGTTTTATTCCGGATCGACCGTCCTCGTCTTCATGCTGATGGGCGTCTTTGTTTACGAAGGCGCGACGAAGGGCTGGTTCCGGTTCTATTCCGACATTTCAGATTATGGCTGGGCCTGGCTCTTCATCTCGATCGCCGGTTTGGCGCTCTTTCACGACGCCTATTTCTATTGGACGCACCGGCTGATCCATCATCCGAAACTGTTTCGGCGCGTCCACGCCGTCCATCACCGATCGATCAACCCAACGCCCTTTACCGCCTATTCGTTTGACGTCGCCGAGGCCGCGATCAACTTCATGGTGATCCCGCTCTACTGCCTGGTCGTACCGACCCATGACATCGCCACCATGATTTACATGTGGATCATGATCGTACGGAATGCAGTGGGCCACTCGGGCTATGAACTCATGCCGAAAGGGTGGAACCGGCATCCGCTGCTCAAACAATTCACCACGATCACCCATCACGACATGCATCATGAACGCATGAACGGTAATTACGCGCTTTACTTCACGTGGTGGGACCGATGGATGGGCACCGAACACGCCGATTACAATGAACGGTTTGAGAAGGTGACTGAAAAAGAGGGCCCATCGCCCGTCGGCGCCGGCGCGAAAGCAACCGCGTGATCCTCAACACCAAACGCCGCGCGCGCCTTTAACGGCGAGGCCTTCGTCAACCAGCGCCTCGCCGAGATCGCGCCCGTCCGCTTCAATGTGCGCAATGACGCGGCCGGCGTATTTTCCGCGCTTTATGTTCCGTAGAGTGACGGTGCTGCGAGCAAAAAAGTCTTCGACAAACTTTTTCGCTGCGTGCGCCTTTTCTTTTTCGGCCGAGCATTTCGGGCGAAAAAGTTCCGGCGCGTCAACGCCGGCTATACGCACTGAAACGACAAGCTCCTGATCGATCCAGACGCCGACGCGGACTTTCACCGTATCCCCGTCGACAACCCGTTCCACATCGCCGCGCGCCGGCCCTTCGAAGCCACCCGCCCAAGCAGGTGCAAGGACCGGCGCGACAGCGACTTGGGAGAGAATGAATGCAGTACGCCACATGCAACCATAAGTAGCATACCCTCTCATTGCTCGCAATATGGTCGAGATTTCTATATGCAACAATTTGGTTGCATTTTAGCCGGCCTTACAGTATCTACTTGCGCAACCTGGAGGGTGCCCATGAAAGACCGTATTGAAAAAACGGTAGAAATCTCAGCGCCGCTGGCTCGCGTCTGGGCGGCGATTTCTGACTACAAGCAGTTTGGAGAGTGGTTTCAGGTACGGCTCGACCAGCCTTTTGTCGCTGGCGGGAAGACGACGGGACAGATCACCGTTCCCGGCTACGAACATCTGAAATGGAATGGGACGGTCGTCGCAATTGAACCGGAACGACGCATCGTATTCAGCTGGGTCACTCACGCGATTGATCCGGACAAGGACTATTCAGGCGAGCCGGAAACACTGTGTGAGTTTATCCTTGAGCCGTCAGGGGACGGTACGCGATTGACGATTATCGAATCCGGATTTTCAAAACTTCCCCCCGAGATTGGCAAGGAAGCCCTGATACGCAATGAAGCCGGCTGGTCGGAGCAAGTTCAGAACGTAAAAAAATATGCAGAAGCTTGACGGCGACCTCATCGCGGCTGCGCCGGTTTTTGCCGCGCTTGGCGATCCGACCCGCCTTTCGCTTTTTAAAACGCTGAGCGACGGTCGCGCGCGGTCGATTACGGAACTTGCTGACGGCGCATTGGTGACGCGTCAGGCCGTTACCAAACATCTCAAGACGCTGGCGGAAGCAGGACTTGTCGATGGCGAATGGCGCGGCCGCGAAAACCGCTTCGCCCTGCGCCGCGATGGTCTCGACCACGCCCAGCGGCTGCTCGATGAAGTTTCCGCGCAATGGGACGACGCGCTTGATCGGTTAAAGGCGTTTGTCGAAGAGAAAACCGACTAAAAATCCACTGCGCGGCCGCCGCGCTCCCAGTCCCCATAGCGGGTCGGCTCCTCGCCCTTGGGCCCGCCTTTTTCAGGCGCCGGCGACGCCTTCTTTTCAGCCTGGCGCCGGGCCGCAGCTTCTTCCAGCGCGCGCCGCGCGGCGGCGCTCAGCGGTTTGTCAGGCGCAGCGCCCTCAGGGCGGGGTTTGGCGTCGTCATTCATATTGAAGGCGGACCTTTCCGCACACATATAGGGCCCGTTCCGCCTGGGAAAAAGGACCAACGATGCTGAATTCCGTTCGCACCGCCATGCTTTTGGCCGCGCTCACCGCCCTTTTCATGGGCGTGGGGTATCTTGTTGGCGGCGCCGCCGGGATGACCATCGCCTTCTTCGTCGCCGCGGCGACCAATCTCTTCGCATACTGGAATTCCGACAAAATGGTCCTGCGCATGTATCGGGCCGAGGAGGTCGATGAAACGCACGCCTCGGGCGCCGTGCGCCGCTACGCCAAGATGGTCGGCTCTCTCGCCCACAACGCGCAGATGCCGGTTCCCAAGGTTTACATCATCGAGAATGATCAGCCCAACGCCTTTGCCACGGGCCGCAATCCGGAAAACGCCGCCGTCGCCGCAACGACCGGGCTCCTGCGCATGCTCAACGAGCAGGAAGTCGCCGGTGTGATGGCCCACGAACTGGCGCACGTAAAAAATCGCGACACGCTCACCATGACCATCACCGCGACCATAGCCGGCGCAATCACCATGCTCGCCAATTTCGCCATGTTCTTTGGCGGCAATCGCAATGGCGGCGGCATTATCGGCGCACTCGCCATTATGATCCTGGCGCCCATGGCGGCGGCCCTGGTGCAGATGGCGATCAGCCGCGGCCGCGAATATGAAGCGGACAAAATGGGCGCGGAAATCTGCGGCCATCCGGAATGGCTCGCCTCGGCGCTTGCAAAGATTTCAAACGGCGCGGCGCAAATCCCCAATGAAACAGCAGAGCGTCACCCGGAAACCGGCCAGCTGATGATCATCAATCCGCTCTCGGGCCGCGGCGCGGACAATCTCTTTTCCACGCACCCGGCGACCCAGAACCGCATCGACCGGCTGATGCAAATGTCGGGCGCGCCCGGCGCATCGTCCTTCGGCTCCGTTCCCCATACGGAACAACGAAGAGGCCCGTGGGGGTAGAAGGCGGGTGTTTGGGTATCCCGCCGCCAATTCCGATTTATTTGCCGAGGGTGTATTTCAGGATTTCGACGACTTGCTCAGGCGATTTCGCCCAGCCGGCAGCGGCGGCGTCGACTTCCTTTAACGCGTGAACGATATTTGCATCATGCAACGTGATGTATGGTTTATTTAGCGCCGCACACTGGCCCGCATCGAACGCCGCGTTCCATTGCTTGTATTTGTCGCCGAAACGAATGACGGCGACGTCGCACTTTTGAATAAGCGTTCTGATCCTTATTGAATTGACCTTGGCCGACTGATGATCGCGCCAGAATTCATCATCGGGCCGTCCGAGAACGTCGCCCGCCGCATCGCTGCTTTCATGGTGCGTATTTGCAGAGGTAAAAACGATATCGAGATCGCTTGCTTTTGCGCCGGCGACAATCTGGTCGCGCCAGTCGGTGTGAATTTCTCCGGATAGATAGACTTGCCAAGGCATGAAACAGGTTTTCCTTGTTGTCAGCGTAGTTGCGGATCAGCTTAGGGCGACAAACCTGCACCGGTAAAGGGCAGGGCTTGACGCCCGCCCTCACAAAAACCCCGCCGCCTTAATCAAACAGCTCGGCGGGCAGCGCGCCTTCCAACTTTAAAAGACGCCGTTTTGCTTCAACGCCGCCGGCGGCGGAAAAGCCGGTCATGGCGCCGCCGGCGCCGACGACCCTGTGACAGGGAACGATGATCGGAAACGGATTGCGCCCGAGGGCCTGCCCCACGCGCTGAGAAAAGGCGACATCGCCAAGTTCCTTTGCGATATCCCCATAGGTGCGGATCTCGCCCAGCGGAATTTTCCGCGTCAGGGCCCAGACGTCTTTTTCGAAGTCAGGCAATTCGTCATCATCGAGATCAACGCCGGAAAAATCCGGCCGGCCGCCGGCGAAGAGATCGGCAATCTCCGCACATAGATTCTCGACGGCGGGCGGTGGCGCGGTCTCTACAGCATCGCCCGCACGGCGACGCAGGCGCGCCTCAACCGTTTGCCTGTCAACGTCAGGGAAACACACAGCGAGAACGCGCTCTCCCCGCCAGGCAAGCCCCGCAACGCCGAAGGCGGTGTCAAACACGTGCAGTCCGGTCTTTTCCATGGGGCTTTTTAACATGAGATTCGCGGGCGACGACGCCCGATCCTTGCGATATCTTCAACAAACATTAACCGCGTCGCGCCGATGGTCGGCCCATGGCGGAGATCACGGCAAGCACGAACCGGGAATGGGGCCTCAACGCGCTTCAAACGTCGCGTTCCGGCGTCCTTGTTCTTGTCGGCGCCCTCATCGCCTTGATCGGCGCGACGCTTTTCCCGCCCGCCGCCTATTCCATCGACGAGGCGGTCTATGTCGACATGGCCCAGGCCTTTGCGAGCCGCGGCGCTTTTGACGTTACGCCGCAGCAGCTTCCTCCCGGCGCCCCGGTCATGGCGAAATCAGACCACCTCATTCACATCATCGATAACCGGGCCGTGCCGCAATACCCCGCCCTTTACGGCGTGATTGCGGCGCCGTTCTTTTTGTTGCTCGGCATTAAGGGCCTCGTGCTTTTGAACGCCTTGAGCGGCGTTTTCGCATTGTGGATGACGCACCGGATTGCGCGCGCGCTGACGAATGATCCATGGGTCGCAAATGCGAGCGTCATTGTCCTGGGCGCCGCTTCTATTTTCGCCGGCTACATTTTTGCCATCTGGCCGCATATGCTGGCGCTCGCCTTTATTCTCGCCGGCGCGGATCTGGCGTTGCGTGCGGGAAAGGCAAACAGGAAACGCGCACTCATTTTCGCCGCAGCGGCGGGCGTTGTCTTCGGGTTTGGCGTCGGCGTGCGCGTCGATGTTGTCCTCGCCGCCGTCGCCGCGTTTTTCTGGCTGCGGCTATTTGCAAAACCGTCGGAGCGTTTCATCGCTCTCGCGCTTGTGGCTGGTCTCGCTCCCGGACTTTTGGCCATGGCGGCGATCAACCAGGCGAAGTTCGGCGCATTCAATCCGTTTTCTTATGGTGCGGAAGCAGGATCGATCTCCATCGGCCACCACATGAAAGTCATCGGCGCGGCTGGCTTCGCCGCCCTGTTCGCGCTGATCGTAGATACTTCATCGAAACCAGTCGCCGCCGCCATTGGCGCCATGCGCCGCCTGCCGGCGCCAGCGCTTATCACTGCGGCATTGCTTGTCCTCTTTGCGGTCGCGTTTTCGTTCCCAGGCCTTTACGCCGGGGCCTGGCTGATGCTTGTGGACATCCAGTCCTATGGCGGACCGTCGCGCCCAGGTCTTGAAAAAGACGTATACGGATATTGGGACTTTTGGGGCGCGCCGAAAAAAGCGCTTTTGCAGTCCATGCCCTGGGCGGCGCTCACCCTCGCGCCCCTCATCGCTTTTTGCCGCGGCCGCAACACCGCCATGATCGCTTATCCATTGCTGTTCGCCGCCGCCTTTATCCTCTTTTTCGCTATGCGCGGCTGGCATGGCGGCATGGGGTACAACATGCGCTATTACCTCCCCGCTGCGCCGTTTCTCGCCGTGCTCGCAGCGCTTGCCTTGCGCGACCTGCGCCCGGCATTTGAGCGCCATAAAAGTCTTGCCCTGCGCAGCGCCGCCGTCGGCGTTGTTCTCGCCATGCTCGCCTACGCGCTCTCGCCTCTTTACGGCGCGTTTGCCGTTCCCTCACAGCTTTATCCGCAGTTGCTGGTCGCTGCAGGACTTGTCGGCGTGCTTGCCTTCGCCGCCTTCCGTCCGGAGAACCGTGCTGCAAAAAATTGTGCTGCTGCGTTCGCCGGCGTTGGCGTCGCCTTCGCCGCCATGACGTCGCTGTTTGACGCCCATGGCTATTGGAAAGATCGCGCCCGCTATGTTTCCTATGACCGCGCCTACGCCGCAATGACCGAGGACGACAGCGTTATTTTCACGCAGTTTGATGAGTTGCTGGTTGGCGCATCATTAAACGGCGCGATGATCATACGCGTCACCGAAGCCAATCATGACGAGATTGCATCGGTCATCGGCGCCTATGAACAAACTGGCCGTTGCATCTACGCCCATACGGCACCGGCCGCGCACGCATTAAGCCCGGAATTGTTCGAAGCGTTGCCTATGCCGGCAGACGCGCCTGAGCCGGGGCTTTCATTGTTTGTTTATCGCGATAGCCCGGCGCGCTGTCGCTGAACCAGCGGTTCTTCGGGCGTTGCTGCTTCCGCCGGAAGTCTCTCTTTCAGCGCCGCCTGCAGAGCAGCGGCGTCTTTTGGCGATTGCGCCGTTTGATCGCCGTCGCCGCATTCCATACGCCGCACCTTTTCCAGGGTAATCTCCAGAAGCTGGCGATTATAGGCGATAAGATCGGCGATCAGCGCAAACATTGAACACACAGCGCCCATCAGGATCAGAACGCCGCCGATGAGCAGCGACTGAACCTTCCCTTCGCCGTCGCCAAGCGCATAGAGAACAAGAAAGCGAACAATCGGAATGGCGCCCAGCGCCATCAAAAATACGCCGGCCGCCATGAATATCTTTAAGGGCTCATACATGGCGTAAGAGCGCACCATGGTGCGCCCGGTCCGCATAATGAAATGCGGAATTGAGCGGAATAGGCGCGACGGGCGGGTAACGCCATTTGTTCGTACAGGAACGGAAACAATCGTCAGGCCTTTTCGGCCCGCCTGGATCAGCGTCTCGGTCGTATAAGAAAAGGTCGAACGGACGGTGACGCCCATGGCGGCGTCCCGGGAAAAAGCGCGAAACCCGCTCACTGCATCTGCGATTCCTACGTCCGCCAACCGGCTGACCAGGCGGCTGCCGTGTTTCTGCAGGAATTTTTTAAGCGGCGAGAAATGCGCGATTTTTTGGGTCTGACGGTCGCCCACCGCAATGTCGGCCTCGCCGGCGATGACGGGCGCCACAAGCGCAGCGATATCTGCGCCGCAATACTGGTTGTCGCCATCGGTATTGACGATGACGTCGGCGCCGAGGCGCAGCGCTTCTTCAAGCCCGCGTTGAAAAGTGCGCGCAAGACCCTTGTTGGCGCCGTTCGCAATCACATGGTCTGCTCCGGCCGCGCGCGCCGCCGCGATGGTTTCGTCATCGGAGCCGTCATCAATAACAAGCACCTCGACACGGTCGACGCCCGCAATCTCGCGCGGAATATCGCCGATGGTCTCGGCAATGGTTTCCGCTTCGTTAAAACAGGGGATCTGTACAATGAGTTTGGTCATGCGGTCCGTCGTCGTCGCGCCGGTCGCGGCGCGTATTTCAGCCCATCAATCCGCAATATGGCAAAGGCTCCGTTAACGCAGAGGCTGGCGCGGCGAAATTCCCTGTAAATCCGGGCTTTGCGAGGCGCGCCTTCATGCATTTTTTACCAAACCCGCCGCTTATGGAGAGCGGCGCGGAAGCGGCTCCCGCGCTGACTGTACCTGGAACGCGACTCGGCCATGACCTCACCGGAAATCAGCGTTGTGATGCCCGTGATGAACGAGGAGCGCTATTTGCGCGAGTCGATTGACTGGGTCCTTGCACAGACATTTACGGATTTCGAATTTATCATAATCGACGACGGATCGACCGATTCAACGCCCGACATTCTCGCCGACTACGCGGCGCGTGATTCGCGAATTCGGATCTTACGAAACGAAAGCAATATAAGCGTTCCCGCGAGCCTCAATCGTGGATTGCGGGAGGCTCGGGGCAAATATGTTGCGCGCATTGATGGCGATGATCTCTGCGAACCGATGCGATTTGCTCGACAGTATGATTTCCTGGAGTCGCATCCGGACTATGTACTTGTCGGCGGCGGCTATCAGACGATCGATGCCGATGGTCGACCGGTAAAGATGGACGTCGCCGAGGTGGAGGACTGGGCGTTCTTGTGGACGTCGATTTTCCGTCCGCCTTTGGTCCACTCCTCCGCTATGTATCGAACAGGCGCCATTCAAAAAAACAGTGTTTATTTCGATCAAACCTTTGATGGTGCGGCGGACTTTGAGTTCTGGCACCGCCTGCTGAAACTTGGTCGCGGATGCGTACTGGGGGGCGTATACGTTCACTATAGAATGCATCCCGACAATGTTTCGACGCGCAAGGCCGCCAAACAACAGACTTCAGCGCAAAGAGCCGGATTAATTAACGCAACCCGACAATTTCCCAACATTCCGCAGGCTGATATAGATGCATTGTTTCAATACATCATTCCCGTCGACGGGCGCCGTCATGACGATTTGCCCGGCGCGTTGCGCGGACTTCAAGCGCTTGAAGCCAGCTTCATAAGAGAGCATCGCCTATCGCCTCAACAGACGCGCCGAATTCGAAACCTTACTTCGCGCTGGCTGGCCGCCGCCGCAATTGGGAATCGGCGTGGATCACGCGCCGTCGCCGCGTGTCGGTTACTTTGGAGCGGCCGGCAATATTTGCCCAATTTTCTGTTGGAAGCGACGGACTATGTGCGCCGACGCGCGCCAAACAGCAACCTATCGGTGAAGGCGCCGGTATGAGCAAGACTGGAATTCAAACGGATAAGCCACACATCAGCGTTGTCATGGCGGTTCATGATGGCGCGGCTTTTCTTCGGCCCGCAATCGAGAGCATCCTCAACCAAACTTACAGAAACTTCGAATTCATCGTTATTGACGATGGATCAACTGACGAAACAGCGAACATCCTAACCGATTTCGCACAGCGCGATCGGCGTCTGCTTGTCAAAACAAACCACACGAACCTGGGCTTGCCGCGCAGCCTAAATATCGGCCTTGAAGCGGCTCGCGGCGCCTACATTGCGCGCATGGACGATGACGACGTTTGCTTGCCGCATCGGTTCGCCGATCAAGTGCGCTATTTGGAAAATAACCCAGAGTGCGTAGTCGTTGGCGCGGGCGCGGAATTTGTCGATGCCGATGGTCGTCGCCTCTCGGTTCACGACAGAGGTCTGAAACCCTGGGAATTCGCGTGGGCGTCTCTATTTCGCGCACCGTTGCTGCATTCCGCTGCGATGATCCGAGCAGATACGGTTCGCCAGCACGGCCTTCGATACGATCCAAGTTTTGACCGCGCCGAGGATTTCGAATTCTGGCACCGATTACTTTTGCATGGCGAGGGCTGCGAGTTGCCGGGCAATTACATGCAATGCCGCCGACATGCCGCCGGGGTTTCGTCGAGGTTTGCGGTGGAACAACAGCATGCCGCTGCTAACGCGATGCAACTGAACATTAAACGGCGTTTCCCGAACGGTCTCGACACGTTGGCGCTTTGCGAATATTTGCACCCAAGCAGCAACAATGATCCCGTTCGGTTCGCAGAAGCGGTGCGATGCATTGAATGTCTGCAATCTGCTTTTTCGAAGCAGCATCAACTGACGATCAGACAACAAGGCGACATCGGCCAGATCACCGCCAAGCTCCTGCTGCGGAAGGCTGCGCAGCGTGGACTGTTATTGGACAGCGTTGTCTTGCCTGAGTTGTTCGGGTTCGTCGTATCTCATGCGCCTGACATCGCCCGCGCCGGAGGCGGCGCCTTAGCAAATGCGATCAGCCGCGCGCGACCTGCCGACAAGCGAGCAGCGGCGTGAACGATAGCCGCGGAAATATGGCGATGATACCGCGAATAAGCGTCGTTATGTGCGTCCATAACGGGTCCCGTTATCTCCGTGCAGCGATCGACAGCGTGCTCAATCAGAGCTTTGGAGATTTCGAGTTCATTATCGTTGACGACGCTTCGACAGATTCGACCCCCGACATACTGGCGGCGTATGCGCGTCGCGACGACCGTATCCGGCTCCTACGGAACGAGCAAAACCTTACAGCGCCAAAAAGCGCCAATCGCGGACTGCGTGCGGCGCGGGGCGAATTCATCGCGCGGATGGACGCAGATGATATCTGCATGCCTGACCGTTTTGAAAAACAAGTTACACACCTTGAGAACAATCCCAACATCATTCTTGTCGGGGGCGCAGCACATCACATCGACGCGAACGGCCGTCGGACCGGCCTCTATAGGGGCGGTGCAATTCCGCCCGTTTTTGCGTGGAATGCCTTTTTCTTCTCACCCGCCATGCAGCCGACAGTCATGTTTCGGACCGGAGTAATGCGAAAGCACAACCTCTATTATGACCAGCAATTCAATCGAGCGGCCGACTATGAACTCTGGTTGAGAATGATCGGCGTCGGCGAATGTTGCGAGCTCACCGATATCCTAGTGCAGTATCGCACGCATGACAAAAATATTTCGACACAGTATGCCGATATCCAAACCGAAGTCGCAAGGCGGGCCCGGTTGCAATATACGAAGCAAGCATTCCCGAACATTCCTTTCGCGCAAATTGAAGCATTGCAAGAATTCATACAGCCGCAGACACCCAATGCGAAGTATGACCTCGCAAAAGCGTTTGCATGCATCCGCTCGATGGAAAAGAGCTACATTGACAAAAATAACTTTGATAGATCATCGATAAGCGCCATACGCCGGTCGACCGCGCGAATTGTATTTTGGAAAATCGTAGCCCAAGGGGTCCGCTGTGCAGGAGCCGCCGCCAACACCTTGAAATTTTTGTCGGATTATTTCCCCGAATACACCCATGAACTTATCACCGGTGTCTCGCGCCAAATTCGACGCAAGCTCGCATGGTCGAGACAACATGATAACCCTTCAATCAGGTTTGATGATCTCGCGAAATGAACATTCAAGCAGCCATTGAGCCCGCCGTCGCAAAAATGACGGAATTATCAAGGGGCCCTATCGCACGGGCTGCGATTTCGACGTTGATCCAACGCATTCTTAACGTCTTCATTGGTGTTGCAGCCACATTCATTATCGGACGTAGTCTTGGCGCCGCAGGCTTCGGAATAATGTCCGTCGGGATCGCGAGTGCAGCGCTTGCATCCGGACTTGTCATGCGCGGCGCCGGTTTTCATATCAAGAACAAAGCCTCTGAGTTTCGTAAACGCGAAGACTGGGGGAGCCTCAATGGAATCCGGCGCTATGCGCTCATGCTGCCGTTAGTACTGATGGCGACAGTCGCGTTTATCGGCGTCTTTCTTCTATCAGCAGCACAGATACTGTCGGAAAATTCGATCGCAAGCGCGGCCATGATTGGGCTCTGTATCGCGCCGGCGATACTTGCGAATGGCGGCGCAACAGCGCTACTGCTCAGTCTCGACCGGCCGGCACGCGCCTATTTTCCAACTTTCATTCTCCTGCAAAGTATTTTTCTCGTTATTGTCGTCATTCTGTCGACGACCGGCGAATTGTCAGCAACAACCGCACTCTACGCATTTGGCGCCGCATCTATCATCGCTGCGGGGCTCTGTTGGTTCTGGGTGTTGCGTTACTGGCCGCCCGACGCCAGAGGCGTACGAGCCAATATGCGCGTCGTCGATTGGAACCGAAGCGTTGCTTTAATTGTTGTGGGCACGTTCGCCGGCGAAATCTTCGGACGCATAGAGACATTTGCGCTTGCGGAATTTTCAACCGCGGCGGAGATTGGCATATATGCATTAGCGTTTCGCTTTGCTCAATTCGCAACATTTCCCGCGTTTGCGTTGTCCAGCGGGCTGATACCAGCAATCTCTCGCCTTCATGCCGCGGGTGACTTCGCAAGTCTGCGCGAACGCCTGTTGACCGCGACTCGCGTAACGACCGCTCTGTGCCTCATGACCATGATCGGCTTGATCGTGGTCTGTTACTATCTATTCCCGATGATTAACCCGGAATTTCGACCAGCCACGCCCGTGCTGGCGGTTCTTACGATAGCCTATCTCGTTCAGGCGGCGAGTGGGCGCTCTTATGACCTTCTGGTGATTCTGAAACATGAAAAAATCGTCGCTGGTCCGGGCTTCATCATGGCGATTGCCGGAATCGTGCTGGTAGTGATTTTTGCGTCTTTGGGCGGCGCGATGGGGGCCGCTATCGCGACAGCGACAACATTATCGGCAGCGGCATTGATCAACTGGTTTTTGCTTTTCAAAAAAAGCAGCATCCGAAGCGATATTTTCGCCGCAATGTCGCATTCGACAAACCCCGAAAACAATCGCTGAGAACAGTTCGTCAACGCAAACGCAATTCGTTTGCGCGTACATATCCCAAAACGTAGGGCGGCAGGATGATGGGCAGAAGCAGCCAGTCCCAGAGGCCGGGTCCTCTCGATGGCGACGGCGCGCCGCCCATCTGACGGCGCGAGGCGCCGGCGAAATAAAGACGACGCATCACCCAGCGCCAAGTTAGTCGCTCAGGCAGCACTTGATGACGGATTACCGCACCGCCAACATAGGCAATTCGCCCGCCCGCAGCGAGCACCCGCCGGCAAAGATCACTTTCTTCGCCGCCGAGCAATACGCCGCCGTGCCGACCGAAACGCTCATCGAAAAAGTACTTGAGATTGAGCAAGGCTCGGTTTGCGCCAAAACCGGCGCCGACAACGCGGTGTGCCTGATTTGTTTGCGCACCCCAATCGAGCATTGAATACTGATCCTGGATGACCTTTGCTTTCGCCAGTATCGGCGGAGACCCCCGCCATTTCGGCAGGATGCGGGAACCTGCAACAGCCGCGCCGTTCAGCAACTCGTCTGCCAGCCGGCGCGCCCAGTCCGGTTCAGCGAGCGCATCCGGCTCCGTAAAAAGAACGAGATTATGGCGTGCACGCCGCAGTCCCTCATTACGGGCATATGACAGGCATCGCTCCTCACACGGAATGCATTGAAAGGAAAGGCGCTCGCTCGAGCGCGCCTCCACTGTTTTTGCAAACGTTTCGTTCCAGTTCTGATCGAGAAAAATCACCTCGCCGGCGACGCCTTCCTGGCCGGCTAGGCTGTCGAGCGCTTCATCCACAAGCCAGTCCGGCTCGCGATAGCGGGTAAAGGTGATGGATACGTTCGGTAGCGTCATGGTGGGCGCGGCGCCTTGCAGTCCTCTTGACCGCGATTTTTACAGGACCGCCCAAAAAGAAACTGTTAACGCGCCGTTACTCCCCCAACCATCGCACGCCAGCGCTTTTAGCGGCAGCGAGGCTCACTTTCGGACGGCGCGAGCCACCACAAACGAGCGGGGAAAGCGGGTGTGAAAGGGAGAAACTCCTGCTATTGTCGCGCCTTCCAATGGGGGACAGACATTGGCCGACGTCTTTATTTCATACGCCCGGGCCGACCGCGCGCCTGTGGAGAGACTGGCGTCCGCACTGCACAAGGCCGGGTTCAGCGTCTGGTGGGACCGCCATATCAGCGCCGGCGAGGCCTTTGCCCGGACCATCGAGCATGAACTCAATGAAGCGAAAACGGTCATCGTCGCATGGTCGAAAAATTCCCACTTTTCGGAATGGGTCAAGGATGAGGCGTCATTTGCGCGCAAGCATGACAAGCTCTTTCCCGTGCGCCTTGACCAGCAGGAACCGCCCTTGGGGTTTCGGCAGATTCAGTCGGTTGATCTTTACTCCTGGCGGGGCGACGCGCGCGATGAGGCGTTTGTCCTTTTAATTGACTCCTTGCGAAGCAAGATTGACGGCGATGGCGCCGCGAAACCTGCATCGGTTCCGCCAGTCGTCGAGCAGGCCCACTTCAGCCTTCCGGACTTCTTGCGCGGACGCGGCGGCGTCCTCATTGCCGCGGCGTTCATAGTTGCTGTCGCCGCGGCAGTTTTCTTATTGAGAGCGGATATTGGCGGCAATCGCGCGCCGGAGCCGACGATCGCCGTCCTGCCCTTCGCGAATATGTCGGCAAATGAAGAAGACGGCCTGTTTGCCGAAGGGCTTTCTGAAGAAATTATTCACGACCTTGCCAAGATCGGCGCCCTGCGCGTCATCGGGCGCTCGTACTCTCTGTCGCGAACTGACCCCGGCGCCAGCCTCGAAGACATAGCCGAGGCCCTTGGCGTTGCGCATGTTCTTGAAGGCAGCGTACGGCGCGACGGCAATCGACTGCGCATCACGATACAGCTCGTCAACGCGGAAAACGGCATGAGCCTATGGTCGGAAATCTATGATCACACATTTGAAAATATTTTCGCCATTCAGGAAGACGTCGCGCGCAGCGTCGCCGACGCTCTTCGCGTAGAAATCCTCGGCGCCGAGGATCTCGATATTCGCACGCACGCATCGAACGATCCGGAAACTGAACGACTGTTTCTGATTGCACAGGCCCGCTATCGCGCGCATGGCCTGGCTGATCTGACCGAGGCCGCGCGGCTTTTTCAGGAAGTGCTCGAACGTCAGCCGGATCATGGCCCCGCCGCCGCAGGCTATGTTCGCACACTGCGAGAGCAACATGTGCGTTACGCGCACGCATCATGGGGAACCTATATAGCGACGGGCCGGCCATTGCTCGAGAAAGTAATCGAAAAGGCGGCGGACGACGCATCGGTGAGATCGGCATACGCGCAACTCTTGGCGGATGAAGTAAGGGACAGAGCAGGCCTTCGGGAAATTTTGCGTTTGCCGATTTTGATGACGCTTCACGGGCTCGACCCGGCGTCGCTTGCCGATACGGAACGCGAGGCGCTCGCCGCTTACGATCGCGATCCGAAGTCGATCGACGCGATCGAAACGCTGGCCTTTATCAAACTCATGCGACGCCTTTCGCCGATGGAGGAAATTCTCAGTCTTTATAGAAAAGCGATATCGATAGACCCCCTGGCGCGAAGCGCCGCCATGGGCATTGGCGATACGTATTTTGTCTATGGCGAGCTCGAAAAAGCATATTCAAGCTACGCGGCGCTTGCAGAACTGCACCCTGATTTTGCGCCGGCGCAACTCGCGCTTGGGTACATGGCGCCACAGAAGGAAATTGGCCTGGGGCATTTTGAACGCGCCCGCCAATCAGGCGGCAGCGTCTTCGACTTCAACGCGGAAGCTGCGACATGGTTTGAATGGGGCGAGCACGAAAAAGCCGTTGAAATTCTCAGCCAATATGACGGTCCGAGATACACAAAACTCATTGGCGAATCACAGATCCTCTATTTTCAGCGCAGATACGCCGAGATGGCTGACGTCTATCTCGACATGCTGGAAAGCTCGCAGGACCGACTTGTCGCAATGTTCGCCATTGCCGCCCTTGCCAATGACGACAGATTTGAAGAGACGCGCGATCTCATCACGACACATTTTCCCGGTCTTCTGGAAAACGATAGCGCAGAGATTGACGCCGACAACATTCGCATTCTTCCCTATGCGGCGGCGACGCTGCGCGCAGAAGGCGATCTCGAAGGCGCAGACCGGCTTTGCCAGACGGGCATCGCCTACACGACCCGCCAGAACCTTTTTCTCAGAGCCTATTACTGGCCGACGCGATTTGTTTGTTTGGCGGTCATGGGGCTGGAAGACAAAGCAATCGCTGAATTCAGGGGCGCCATCAATCGCGGCCAGAAGTATTATGTCATCTGGCTTCCGACGCCGGTTGCGGCGCCGTTTTTTGATGCGCAAATACTAGGCCCGCTGCTTGAGAACGACGCCTATCGAGCCCAGGTTGATCGGCTGCGAAAGATCAACACCGATTCCTATGAGCGGTATCTGGCGGCGCAAGGGTCCGAAGAAAACTAAAAACCGGCGCCTGAAAGTCAGTGCGCCTCGTCCCAGTTCTTGCCGGCGCGCGCCTCAACCTCAAGGGGCACGGACAGGTTCACCGCCGGCGCTGGCGCGCCCATCATCACATCGCTGACAAGGGCGGAGGTCGCATCCGCTTCTTCCTTCGGCGCCTCGAAGATCAGTTCGTCATGAACCTGCAGCAGCATTTTCGCGCCAAGCTTTTTCCTTTTCAGCGCCGCGGGCATACGGATCATGGCGCGGCGGATGACGTCGGCGGCGGAGCCTTGTATCGGCGCGTTGATCGCCTGGCGTTCTGCATAGCCGCGCATCGCCGGGTTCTTGTCGTTGATGCCGCCAACATGGGTGCGCCGACCAAAAATCGTTTCCACAAATCCGTTTGACTTTGCCGATGTGATCGTGTCGTCCATATACTGACGAATACCCGGAAACTTTTCGAAGTAGCTCGCAATGTAATCCTTTGCTTCGGTTCGCGAGATGCCGAGTTGATTGGCGAGGCCAAAGGCGGAAATGCCGTAGATAATGCCGAAATTGATGGCTTTGGCGCGCCGCCGCACCATCGGGTCCATATCCTTGACCGGAACGCCGAACATCTCCGAGGCTGTCATGGCGTGAATGTCAACGCCGTCTGCAAAGGCCTGTTTCATGGATGAAAGGTCAGCGATATGGGCAAGCAGACGCAGTTCGATCTGGCTGTAGTCGGCGGATATGAGAACGGCGCCCTTTTCCGGCACAAAGGCGGTGCGGATCTTTCGTCCGTCTTCGGTCCTGATGGGAATGTTCTGCAAATTGGGATCGTTGGACGACAATCGGCCGGTGGTGGTTGAGGCGAGTGCGTAAGACGTGTGAACACGGCCCGTTTCTTTGTTTATTTCGTTGGGCAGCGAGTCCGTATAGGTGCTTTTGAGTTTCGACAGTCCTCGCCATTCGAGAACAACCCGCGGCAGGTCGTGTCCTTCATGAGCAAGCTCTTCCAAAATATCCGCCTTGGTCGACCAGGCGCCTTTCGCCGTTTTGCGCCCGCCGGGAAGGGCCAGCTTCCCGAAGAGAATTTCCGAAATCTGTTTGGGCGAACCGAGATTAAACTCCTCGTCCGCAAGTTCGTAGGCCTCAGCTTCAAGAGCGCCCATGCGCTGCGCGAAGCCGCCGGAGAGCTTTGACAGAACCGACGCATTGATCTTCACGCCAGCCCGCTCCATCTCGACAATGACCGGCGCCAGCGGGCGCTCCAGGGTTTCGTAGACCGTCGCCTTTCCTTCCGCGGCAAGTCTCGGTTTCAATACATCATAAAGGCGGAATGTAATGTCGGCGTCTTCCGCCGCGTATTTTGCGGCGTCTTTTATCGCGATCTGATCAAAGGTTTTTGCTTTTTTCCCCGTGCCGGCGAGGTCGGAAAACTTGATCGTCTCATAGTCAAGATGACGCTTTGCGAGTTCATCCATGCCATGGCCGCCGCGGCCGCAATCAAGCGCATAGGACATCAACATCGTGTCGTCGAACGGCGCGATGGAGACCCCGTAGCGCGCGAGCACGACGCAGTCATATTTGAGGTTCTGGCCGATTTTCATCACTGCCGGATCTTCGAGAATCGGCTTTAGAACCTTCAGCGCTTTTTCGATTGGCAGTTGCTTGCCAATGTCGGAGTCATCCGTAGCCAGATCGCCAGCGCCGTGGCCGAGCGGTATGTAGCAACCATTGCCGGCGCCGGTGGAAAGCGAAACGCCGACGAGATTGGCGCGCATGGCGTTCAGACTGTCAGTCTCCGTATCAACGGCGACCAGCCCGCGCGCGCGCGCGCGATCAACCCAGACATTGAGCGCTTTTTCGTCAAAAATGGTTTCATACTTCGCCTCGCCCGCAGTAGCGGAAGGCGCCGCCGGCGTCGGCGCGCCGCCCCCAAGATCATTGGCGACCCGGCGCGTCAGCGTGTTGAATTCCATTTCATTGAGAAAGGCGAGAAGCTTTTCCGCATCGATCTCGCGTGTGGTGAAATCGTCAATCTTGTCCGTCACCGGAACATCGGTCTTGAGCGTCACCAGCTCTTTTGAGATGCGCGCCTGATCAGCAAACTCGATAAGATTTTCCCGACGCTTTTTCTGCTTGATCTCTTCTGCACGCGCCAGCAGCGTTTCAAGATCGCCATATTCCTCGAGCAATTGCGCGGCGGTTTTGACGCCAATACCGGGCACCCCCGGCACATTGTCTGTGGAATCCCCGGCGAGCGCCTGAATATCGATTACATGTTCGGGGCCCAGCCCGAATTTCTCAACGACCTGATCGGAACCGATATGTTTGTTTTTCATCGTATCGAACATCGACACCTTGTCCGAGACGAGTTGCATGAGATCTTTATCGGACGAGATGATCACAGCCTCGCCGCCGTCCGCCTCAACCTGACGCGCATAGGTCGCGATCAGATCGTCGGCCTCATACCCTTCCATCTCGATGCAGGGGAGATTGAACGCCCTGGTCGCGTCGCGCACTAACGGAAACTGCGGACGCAGATCTTCCGGCGGCTCCGGGCGGTTTGCTTTGTACTCTGAATAAATCTCATTGCGGAAGGTCTTCGCCGAATAGTCAAAGATGACGGCAAGATGAGTCGGGTCGTGCTCATCCTGCATATCGGTGAGCAGCTTGTAGAGCATGTTGCAAAATCCGGAGACCGCGCCCACGGGCAGCCCGTCGGATTTGCGCGTTAAGGGCGGCAGCGCATGATAGGCGCGGAAGATGTAGGCCGACCCGTCAATCAGATACAGGCGAATGTTTTTTTTGGATTTTGCAGCCATCCGGCGTAGCCTTCCTGAAAGTTATTTCCAAACTCAATAGGAGAAGGCCCGTGAAAGTTCTAGGCATCCGCTTCTGCAAGGTGGCGAATAAAGAAGACGCAGAAGGCCTTAGCCGGATGCTTGGGGAAAACGGGCTGGGCCTCAAAGCCAACGACTTCGGCGAGACCGACGGTTTTCAAGGGGCGGTCTTTCCCGTCGATGAGGCGGCGGCGAAAGGCGCAGGAAGCTGGATCGAGATCTGGCCCGCGGGCGAAGGCATGCCGGAAATGACCATGCTGCAGATCGTCGTCGATGACGCCGACCAATGGGCCGCCCGCGCGAAGGAGAACGGTCTCGACGTCAAAGGCCCGGACGATGCGCACGGGGAGCGAATCTATTACCTTGAGGGCCCGGGCGGTTTTCCGATCGCGTTTCAGTCCAAAGCCGGATGAGGGGCTTCGGAGCGATCGACGCGCTGGACAATTGGACGCCGTGGAAGTGACCGCCTTTTGCCGAAAGCGGTCAATCACGAAGAAAATTACTCCTATGGCGCCGGATTGTTTTCAATGAACTCAATCAAGAGGCGCACGAGCTCCTCCGGCTGGTCTTCCTGAACGAAGTGGCTTCCGTCAGCGACAGTTGTATGCGCCTGACCTTGCGCGCCCGGAACCAACTCTTGAAAGGGAACATCACGCCCGCGCGTAACCGGATCGCTGTCGCTAAACGCCGTTATGAACGGTTTTTCCCAGTTGGCGTAAAACTCATCCATTACCCGTTGGTTCTGGCGAAGTTGTGACGGCACCAACGTTGGGAAGATGCGAATGGCAGCCTGGTAGGTTTCGTCAGGAAACGGCGTTCTATAACCGGCAAGCTCTTCAGGAGAGAGGTCGCGGACCGTCGCCGACTGGAACAGTCCTTCAATGTCGAAATGGTCAACATGCCTTGCCCAAGCGACCCAACGCGTGAAACTGAACTCGCCGTCGGCGGCTGCGAGGGTTTCAGGCTTGCCCTCTCGCCAAACCATAATCTTGAACAATGGGTAGCCAATCCATCCCTGGACGCCGCCGGCCGCCGGCAATCCCGTATTTGAAATCATGATCCGGGCGAAACGGTCCGGAACTTCCGGCGCGATCCGCAGCCCAATCAGCCCGCCCCAGTCTTGCGCAAAAAGCGTAATGCCATTGAGGTCAAGCTGACGCACGAACTCGGTCATCACATCAACATGCATTTGGTAGGAGTGATCGGATTGTTTGAGTGGTTTGTCAGAACGACCAAATCCGACAAGATCCGGCGCAATCACGCGATACCCCGCGGCGGCAAGGTCATCGATCATGTAACGGTAAAGGTAGCTCCAGGAAGGTTGCCCGTGCATCAGCAAGATGACTTCGCCGCCCTTCGGGCCTTCATCCACATAGTGCACACGATAACCCAACGCCTCTACATAGTTCGGCGCAAACGCAAAACCGTCGAGGTTTTCAAAATGCTCATCCGGGGTCTGAACGACCTCGCCGGGCGTCCATTTCGTCGGCGCTTGGAGGGCGAACACGCCGCCGACAACGATCGCGGCGAGCACAATGATTATCAGCAAGAATGTGCGCATTTCTTTTTCCCCTTTATCCACCTGTCGGGCCTATGAGTCTTTCAGCGAAGTTCATGTCAGGCCTTGAAACGCCGGCACCATATCCGACCCAAACCAATCCGTCATCTTTGCAGGAAAAGCGCTGGCTACCCCGCAGTTCCGGGCAGATAGCGGCGATTAAAACACTCAATGACCACAACCCGCTGAATGCAGGCATTGCGGAAAAATTGCCACACAGATAGTTTGCGACAGAACAAAACCGGAGGAGGCGTCACATGGAAGCAGAGCCAATTTTGACGTTTGTCGGAATTATCGTCGGATCAGTCATCATAGCCGGCGCCGTCAATTCGGGATTAGCGAAGATAGCCAAGGCGCTGGAAAAAATTAAGCTGCAATCCAGTGTTCGCGCATCGTGACTACAAAATCTTCGGTGTGTGAACGGCCGGAATATCCCACGCCTCGACAATTTTGCCGTCAAGAATTCGCCACACAACGACGGCGTCTATTTCAATTTGTTGATCAGGGAGCGTCATGGTGTTTTTCACACGCACCACGACAAGCTCGTCGCCGACGGCGGTAATGGAAACCGGATTGACTTTGAAAGTACCCTTTGTTCTTTCCGCCATTTTCCCGAAGAACGACTGCAACCCCTCGCGGCCTGCATAGTCCCCTTGGATATCCGGCAATGCCGGATTGAAAAAATGAAAAACCACATCTTCGGAAAGAACGTCTGCGGACCCCTCAACGTCTGCAGGGTTGAACTGTTTCATCACGGATATATTTGGATGCTCATCCGACATTGTTCGCTCCATTGAAATTGGAAATCATTATCACAACCGTCAGAGCTGAACGGCTTCAAATCCTAGAACATGTGTTGCGCAAACGTGATGTGACAATCTGTCGGTTGAAGATCGCGCAACGATCACCACGTCAGAAGAGTAACCTTCAGTTCTTTTAGTTTGTACACGCGCATAACCCGTGACGGTCGATGCGCGCGCATGAATTGCGTGCGTACTCTCTCCAAATTTTTGACGGTTCAATCAGCGAGGCGACAGCATGAGTGACGTGAAACGCGACCAGACCGCGATCAAATGGGATGCAATCATCATTGGCTCCGGCATTGGCGGCATGGCCGCCGCCGCCGCGCTTTCCCGGGTGGGACGCAAGGTGTTGCTGCTCGAGCAGCACCACACCCTCGGCGGATTGACTCACAGCTTCTCCCGCGACGGCTTCACCTGGGACGTCGGTGTGCATTATTTGAGCGGAATGGCGCCGGGCGATCGCATTCGCGAAATACTCGACTGGATATCCGATACGCCCATCGAATTCGTATCATTGGGATCCGTTTACGACACGTTGCACATCGGGTCGTCGCCGCCGCTGTCCCTTTCGCGCCCCTATGAAGCACAGGAACGCGACCTCAAGGACCGTTTCCCCGATGAGACCGAGGCGATCGAGGCGTGGACTCATGCGCTGCGCGACGGGCTGGAGGCGATGTACAAAATCTTTCCGACCCGGGCGATGCCGGAATTCGTGGGCGACATGCTCGATTGGTGGAACAGAGACACAATTTCGAAATGGTGCGCCCGAACAACGAAAGAGGTCATTGACGATCTCACCGATAATCCAGAGCTCGCCGCTGTAATGGCAGCGCAATGGGGCGATCACGGCGGACGCCCGAGCAAAGCCAGCTTCGCAGTCCATGCCCTGATTGCCGGGGCCTATCTGCCGAGCGGTTCCTGGTATCCGGTGGGCGGCAGCGCCGTTTATGCCGAGCACATTATCCCAACCATTCTCAAAAACGGGGGCGAAGCGCGCGCTGGCGTCCGCGTTGAAGGGCTGCTGTTCGACGGTGATACAGTTGTGGGCGTCAAAACCGAAGAAGACGAGGAGATCTACGCCGATGCTGTGATTTCCGATATCGGCGCGCGGGATACCATCGACGCCTTCCTGCCCGAAAATCATGCGCATGAAGACTGGTCCGCGGAAATTCGGGCGCTCCCGTCAAGCATTGCACACTACACGCTGTTTTTGGGCTTTGAAGGCGATATCGAAGCCGCCGGCGCTACAAAAGCGAACCATTGGTTTTATCCAACCGGCGACGTTGACGTCGTCTGGACGGATACGCCCAACGGCGCGCCGCCCCACATGACCGCCTCTTTCGGCTCGCTCAAAAACCCGGCGCATGATCCCGGTCCGGAACAAAAACATATGGGTCAGTTTCTGGCCTGGGCGGATTGGTCGACAGTTGCTCAGTGGGCGGATCGACCGCCCGGCGAACGGGGCGACGACTACACAGCCTTCAAGCACCAGGTTGAAGAGACCCTGATGGCGCAATTCGAGCAGCGTTTCCCCGAGCTCGCGAAGCTCGTCGTCTATCGCGAACTGGCGACGCCGCTGTCGACGGTTTCCTTCACCGGCCACCATGAGGGAGGGTTTTACGGCCTCGACGTGACGCCTGAGCGCGTCACCTCCGACGCCCTGCGCGCCAGGACGCCCATTCCGGGTCTCTTCCTTGCGGGGCAGGATGTGGCAAGTCCGGGAATACCCGGCGCGCTTATGGGCGGCCTTCTTGCAGCAGCAAGTGTCGATCCGAAAGTGTTCGGCATGATCAGACGGTGACGTCTTCGCCAAAAGCAGACATCCCAAATCCGCTTAGTCAATTAGTCCTTCGCCGGAAAGCGCCGACCGAATGGCTTCCGCAAGCAGGTCGGGGCTGTCGATGCTCGCCCAGTGTGACGCGTTCTTGAGTTGGAGCTGATGGATATCGTGATTTTCCAGCCAATGGAGAGACGCCGCAGGCAAGTTGTCTGGATTGTATAGGTAGGTCACGCTGGCGGAACGAATGAGAACGTCGCCCGGTTCGTGTTCCCGGGAAAATTGGTGCGCATCTTTACCAAGCTGCCAAAGCGCTTCCGGGTCCGCCTTCTCAACGACATTCCGGTAGCGATCAATGACTTCATCTTGGTCAGCCATCTTGGCAAGTCGCGACATAAAAGCAGTGTGAAAAGCTGACGGTGTATCGTAGCGCGCCGCCGTTCCAGAAAAATATGCGTCCTCGGCGGTTAAGTTGCCTTCGAGCGAATGAATGATCTCGATGGGCGAACCGTCACGCAGCGCCGCTAATGAGGCAATTATCGAAGCCACCGAGTGGGCCAAAACCACGCGGGCGCCGCATTCGCGGCATTTCTCATCAACGAACTCCGCCATAGCGTCGAGTGTCGATGCTTTGCCGGTAAGCGCAGGCGCTCCAAAACCCGGCAGATCAATCGGGACAATTTCGATTAGCGAGGATAGTGAAGCGCCGGTCAGAGCGGAAAACATGCTGCTGTCATCGCCGAACCCGGCAATACAAATCATTCTTTCCATCGCTAATCTTCTCAACACGCCCACTGATGCCTGCCCGCTTTGAGCAAAAAATGACAATGTTCCGGGCGAGGAATCGAACCCCGCAAAATCCGGTTCATAAACCGGAAGGTCTTGCCATTAAACGACCGGAACACAGCCAGCATATAAGTTGTCTCGTATGTGTCCACTTTTCGCCAAAACCGGGCATTGCGAAATTATGCCGTATGCCGCAAAGTTGGGGCGGCTAGACTCTTACCTCTTGCATTAGAGCACTCATTTTACCCCGCGCAGCCAAGGGAGACTTCAATGATTGGATATGTTGTTCTTGGGACCAATAACCTTGCTCGCGCCGCTGCATTCTACGACGAACTGCTAGCAGAGATGGGCGTCACTCGCATGATGGAATTGGGCGAGCGAGGCTATGCATGGGCCGCAGCAATGGACAAGCCAATGCTCTGCGTAATGGAACCTCATGATGGTCAACCGGCAACAGTCGGCAATGGCGCGATGGCAGCCATTGCGGCCGGTTCGCGCGACGAAGTCGATCAAATCTATAAGAAGGCAATTGAACTCGGTGGCTCTGACGAAGGACCTCCGGGCTTGCGCGCCGAGGGCGGAGACGGCTTCTATGCGGCTTACTTCCGTGACCTCGACGGCAACAAACTCGATGTATTCACGTACGGCGGCTGAGAGCCAATGTCCGCTCTGGACCAAAAGCGAACATTGGAAATGCATCGCATTGGGCCTCAATTCTTTTCGGCGGCTATGGCTGTCGCATTCATCGTAAGAAGCGCGTTTGGCTTGGGCAGATCAACGACGGCGATGGCTGTGCGCGGCGGCGTTCTTCCCGACATCGCAGTCGCGTAGGCTTCGTTCATCTCACCAAAATCGCCCATGTCTTTTAGAAAAACAGTAATATGAAGCACGTGATCCAAGTTCGAGCCTACAGATTGAAGGACAATCTCCAATGACCGAACTATTTGTTTGGTTTGAGAAGCGACATCGTCGCCAACCAGACTTCCCGTGGACGGATCGACGCCTGCTATCGCGCCAACCGTTATGAAGTTACCAGCCTTTGAGACATGGCTGTACGGACCAATCGGCGACATTACGTCAGTTGGGGTCGAGTATTCGACCATAGATTGTTTCATGTTCTTTGCCCTGCATTCCCTGATCGACACTAAGCATACCAAATACTGGGCAACCAAAGGCTTATGTCCGCCAAAAATGGTCATTCGCGCGACAACGGGCGCTGGTCGCTGTCAAATCCCGAAAAGAACGAACCGCGTTTTCAGGCAAATCAACGCGTTATCTTCTCGTGCAGCTTAATCACCGCCTCGAAGCCTGATTTTCGCGCCTTCATCCAAAGCTGATGCGCCTTGTTCTCTGCAGACGTCTTGGGTGGTGCGAAAGGCGCTTCGGTCGTCTGCTTTTCCAGTTCCGATTTAACGCGCGTCAGGAATGTTTTTCTTTTCTGGCTTGGAATGAGATCAAGAAACAACATCCGCATGCGTAAGGGATCGACGCCCGGATCGATCGCGCGTTCGAGGTCGCAAATCCAGCCGAGAAACGCCTGTTTTCCATGCCGGGTGAGCTCATAGGCCACCGCTTTACGACGCCCGACGGTGGCGTTTTTTGGGGCAAGATAACCCCGCGCGTGAAGCCTCTTTACCGCGGGATAAATCGCGCCTGCGCTGCCGCTCCAGAACCGCGAGGGCGCGGCCGCGACGCTTTGCTTCAATTCGTAGGCGGTAATTGGGGCAAATCTCGCAACCTTCGCCAACAAAAGGCCCTCTAACTCGGTGAGCTCGGCATCCGTCGAATTCGTCATAAAAAATTCTTCACAAGGCTCGTCTTCTTATGTTACTAATCGTAACAAATCAACGTGGTGGTGACATGAAACTCCTGATTCTGCCGATAATAGCTGTGTTTGCAGCGGGCTGCACGTCAACAAGAGGCGCCGAGATTACGGAGGCGCCGATGGATGTCTCAAGCGGAAGGCCGATGGTTGAAATCATGATCAACGGCCAAGGGCCGTTTCAGTTCATTGTCGACACTGGAATGCCCAAAGGCGGAATGATCAATGCTGCAATTATTGAAGCGCTTAACGTAGAATCTGTCGGTCAACGCGAAATCAACAGCCCGCTTGGCGGCGCGCCGGTCTCTTCTGACCTTTATCAAGTCGATACGATCAGCATTGGCGGCGCCGAGAGCCATGATATCACGCTCGATCACATCAAGGGCGAAGTTACCGATAGATTGGGCGCCGGCGTTATTGGGCCGTCTTTGTTTGACGAGGGTCTTGTGACCCTCGATTTTCAGCGAAATGTTATGCGCATTGGCGGCGAGGCGCCAAAGGATGTCACGTGGATCGGCTTCGGCGAAAGCGCGCCGATACTCGACGGCATTGTCACGATCGAGAGTGTTGAGATGCCGGCGCATATCGACACTGGCGCGCCGCATGCCCTTACTTTGCCGGAAAGCTACGCCGACGAGCTTCAGCTTGATGGTCCGCTAGAGGTGATCGGTCGCGGGCGCACTATCGACAAGGAATTTGAGATCACCCGCGCGCCGCTGGATACTGTTGCGACCATTGGCGATGCCTCTATTCCGCTTAAGAACGTCATGTTTGGCCCGTTTCCTGTCGTAAATTTGGGGACGGGCGGACTCCGCGGGCTTGTCCTGACCATAGACTGGCCGAACGAACGGTACGCAATAGTTGGCGAAGCAATGCCGGCGGAACTGCAATCGCGACAAGTCAGGCGGCAGCCAGATTAGTTGTCTGACATCTTTTTTTTTGAATGTCTGTTTTGGGCCGAAACGGACATTCGGTATGCCGGCGCCTGATGTGCAAACCGCGCAAAGAGGGAGCACATGGAAGAAAATGGTTGCGCCGCATGTCAGCCGAGCGCGTCGACTTCCTGTGCGAGCGAAGCGTAGTCGGCGTGCCCCGTTGCCGGCGCGACCTGCTCCGCCCAGAGTGAATCGATTTGCTCGGCGATGGTTTGCGGGATTTGACTTGCGTCGCTGCTTTTCGCCTGGACTTTTGTTGAATCGCTGTTGGCGGGGATACCGAGCCTTTGGTCCATCACAGCGCAAACCATTGCATCGTCGAACTTGTCCTTTTGGGCGTGCATAAATTCGCGGCTGGTATGCTCGTCAACCAAATCCAACAATGCCGGCGTCAGCTCTATTTCAAGAAACGCAGCCAATCGATTGATCATCGCGCGCCGGTCGCGCGCAGCATTGCGATAGGTCGCCAACAGCGTGTCCGCCTCGCCGCGTCGCCGCCACCAGCTAAGCAGGTGCGTAAAGTAATCGCAGCCCCCGGGACCGCCTGACATCCAAAGGGGAAAGAAATCTTCAAGCGATACCGATCCGCTTTCCAAATGCCAGCCGTCGAAGAAGCGATAGAAAGAAACGTAGGTTTCCTTCGGATCGCGCAACGTCACCACATATCTCATTCCCGCCGGCAAACGTTCATATTCGCGATGAGATTTGAAACCGCGCGGGGTCGCGCGTTGCGGCGCCGTCAAATCGAGATCGAGCATCAACGCCGTGTCCTCCCAGGGGACGACGCGGCTGATATCGTCGAAATCCATGTCGCCGGCGCCGGTCGCTTCGCCCATGCGCAGTTGGTGAAACATCTGCTGCATCAAGGTGGTGCCGCTTTTCGCCCATGGGGTGATGAAAACATCGCCGGGGCGCGCGGAAAGCGCCTGGTAATTGACCGGCTCGACCTCATTGAGGGCGGTCATGTTGAGGACCAATTCTTCTACGTTGCGCGCACGGCGCCCCAATCCCTTCGACATAATCGATTGCCCCCTTCCAAGCCTTTGCCAATTGCCCAGCTGCGATCATGGCGCGCTGCTGCAACAAAAGCCAGGGATTCGCGCATAGGCGCAATTATCCGCCTGGGAACATGGACGCTTTGCCGGAGGTCTCTTTCGTCTAATTGGTCACGCGCATCATTTTAAATGCAGAGAACAATAATGCGCCGCCGGCGGCCGTATTTATGCTTTTGATCGCCCAGGCTTTGACGCCGCTTCTGGAGACAGTCGCTCCCAAAAAAGAGTAGATCGAATAGGCTGCGAAATCGAGAGCGAGCGTAGTCGCCCCCATAATCAAAAACTGCAATGCGATAGGCCCGTTCACATTCAGGAATTGGGGCAATATGGCTGCAAAATATAAAAGCGCTTTGGGGTTTGCAAATTCCACCACAAAGCCTTTGGTGAATAAGAGCCGCGCGCTTTCACGGCGCCCTTGTTTCACTTTGAAACCACCGGTTTTGCTGAAGATCGCCGACAGACCGAGATAGCAGAGATACGCTATGCCCACCCATTTGATGACAGTGAACAGGGCATTTGACGCGATGATGATAGAGGCAATGCCTGTCGCCGATAGCGCGAAATAAATAGCATTAGCGCTGGCGATGCCGAAGACGCCGAATTGCGCCCGGCGCACGCCATTGCCCGAACCCTGGGCGGCGATCGTGATGGCTGCGGGTCCTGGCGAAAAGACGACAACGGCTGTGGTCGCCAAAAACAGGAAGTAAGTGCTAAGTTCCATCAGCCGCTCCTCGTGCTGCGGCTAAAACTATAAGAATGGCCCTGGCGCAGGCGCCACCAGCAAGATGTCTGGCGCGCCGGAAAGAATCCGGCGAGCGTGACAGAATGTCGGTCTATCAGTGACGGTAAAACAGCGGCGGTCGAACAATGAGCAAAGCCCATCTGGACCCGAAGGACCTTTTGCTGCTCAGGGCGCTGAAGAAAAACGCGCGCGCCAGCCTGGTCTCTCTCGCCCGGGAAATCGACCTGTCGCGCAGCGCCACCCATGATCGCATCGCCAAGCTGGAAGAAGCCGGCGTCATTGCGGGCTACACCATCGAAGTCGATGACGAGGCCCTGCCGACCATCCGCGCCTTTATGACCATCCAGTTTGAGATTGGCGCCGGCCAGACCGATGTTGTGACCGCCATCTCTGAACTTCCGGGTGTTGAATCGGCCAATTGCGTCACCGGGGATATTGATATGATTGTTTATTGCGAATGCGACTCGATGAGCGCGCTTGCCCATATTCGCGATGCAATCGCGCAATTTGACGGCGTGACCCATGTGAGCACGCGGCAAATCCTGTCGACATCAAGGTCAAAGAGCTAGCTTCGGCCGGTCGCGCTGCATTCGGCTAAAGCCATCATTTCGCATTGACGTTGCGAGTGGCCGGTTTGGGCCAAGAGTGGTCATTGCGCCCGACTAATCGTCGTTTGAGGATTGCTCGACGATTGTACCTAGTAGTTTGCCGGAATCTGGATCGTACAATCGCAACTCAATGCCATTTTCTGTTTCGACACGAACGATGATTTCCAAACGTGTCGAGTAGTCGATAGTTGCCGGAAGTTTCTCATCGTTCAAATCAATGAGATAAGGTGCGCGATTTGTGTTGGCGAATAGCCACAAAATTGCTGCGCCCCAGAAAATAACTATCACGAACAGGGAAATGTTGGAAAACCAGTTTTTTCCTCGCTCATGTAATTTGACATGATATACTCGATCATCATCCATTGTTTTCCCCTCCAATTCGCTGACACCGCATTGATAACATCAACTTAGCATTTACAATGCAATGTCCAATGTTCGCCAATAGACGACACAAGAAAGGCGTGCGGCACGAACCTATAGCCCGTCGACTTCAAATGGTTTTGGTCCACCCGGTTTTGGGCTCTCTCCCAAGGCAATTGCTTGGTACTCGCAGTTGGTTCGATCATAGAAAACAGTGATGTGAACCCGCTCGTCAGGGGCCGGTGACCGAAATTTCACTGCCCATGAATTGTGTTCTTCTACGATACTCGCTGGGTAATCCGTGTAGTCTTGATAGTCGTCAAAATTTTCCCGTGCTATTTCGCGCGCGGATTCTATCAGTATTTCCGGATGGCATTTATCGATGTGCCTGGCGGTCGAGCCGCAACCTTGTATCAAAACGATCATTCCCAACCCGAAAAGAACACGCATTTTGGCCAACACAATGTTTTGAATCAAAAATCCAAGTCTACAAAGTAAATCATCATGAGTGTTACATCGCAGAAGGAATTGTTCAATGTCCGTTATTGGCCAAAATCGGTCATTCGATACGCCGTTTCGAATCACCTTAACCTGTGACGTTCGACAGACCCCTTAAGTCGATGTGTACCGCGCCGCCTCTTGCGTTCCCCTTCCACTCAGAGGCGGCGCACTTATTTGACTATAATTGGTCCTCCAAAGCATCCCAGGCCTCAGCCAATTGTTGAGCGTGTGGGCGGTCAGCCGCCTACGAGCGCATTCTGGAACCAATGGACGGGGAAGATTGGTGTAACCTCGAAAGAGGTGTAGGCTTTGCCGGTTGCCTGTTACGTCGGGGAGGATCAAACATGGCGCTCAATCTCAAAACGCTAGTCCTGGCCGCAATTGGATCGATTGGCGCCGGCGCTGCCGCTCATGCGGAGCCGATCGTACGAAATGCATCGCTCTTTGAAACACTTTCCATAGAAGGCGTGAGCCTCGCCACAACACCGAGAGAGGCGTTCGATACTCTTTACGCAAACGGATACACCGCCGGCGACATCACGGCCTACGAAGATTGGGATCATGGCTCAATCAACATGGTGCGCGGCGAATATGGAGGACCGGAAGGGTACTCCTCTATCAACCTCGGGCGCGCGGACGGCCACCTTGCATTGATCTCTCAGTCGCTCAATAGCCGCGGCATCGATGCGGCTTCAGAAATCGGCGCCGTGCAGTCGCATTTCGGCATTGCCGACGATGAGCCGGACTGCCGGATGAACGGGGCGGGCACGAGCGGCAGTTGCCAGGTGCGCGATTCAGAAGATCGCGCGGCGGCGAAAATGATTTTCACGATGACGGCGCAATCGACGATGATCTTGCGTTCCGTCTCGAGACCTCAAGAGCTTGTCAAAACGCTTGAGTGACGGGTGCTCTATGCTCGCTGGTTTTCAGAAGACCGGCGCTATCATAATCTCCGAATGATCGGCGGGCGCTCAGGCTGGTCGGGGATTTCATTTAATTAGTCCTTCGCCGGAAGCGGGCATT
Source organism: Hyphococcus sp. (assembly GCA_965267325.1). Lineage (GTDB taxonomy): Bacteria > Pseudomonadota > Alphaproteobacteria > Caulobacterales > Parvularculaceae > Hyphococcus. Next base: position 2,328,246 of record OZ253943.1, read on the forward strand.
CGCGCGTTACCGCCAGAACGCGAGCGGTGAGTAAAAACCGTACAGGTTCAAGCGATGTCAGGCAAAAAAGAGCCGAATTAAGTTGAAAAAGAGAGCCCCGGCATATAGCGCGGTGAATAACGTCAGCACCCAATAAATTGCGAACACAGGAAAGTTCTTTTTGACAAAAATTGGGTTTTCCGCGATGTCTTTTTTAATTCGCGCAGGGTTGCGTCGTTCTTTGCCTGCCAAAATTCTTACATAGTATTTGCCTAGGTGTAGCCGCAGGTCAGCATGCTCAACATCTGTTGCGCTTCGGATAAGGGCCGCCTCAATAGATTTTTGCTGCTCTTCGGAAAGCGCCGCTTTTGCATCAGGATTAACTTCTTCCCAGAACCAATTCAGACGCTGATTGGGAATTGTAATTTCGCTATTGGACATTTCCCCCCCCTTAAAACAGATACGAGCACATGATCCATGGATTGCCGCGACGCCGCCGACGACCCAGTTGTTTCCATAGCGCACTGGTATGAAGGCTGACCCTATTTTTTACCGATAATTTGAAAGAACATTTCGCGATCATATCTATCAACTGACAACGAGTTTTTTTGGATCGTCCGGGATTTGGCGAAAAATTGATATGTGTACTTTTCTGAGAATCGCCGGTTGCCGGAATTACAGTGACATTAGCTACTCCGGATGCGGATGACCCTTTGGACCCAATAAGGGACATCCAGGTTGCCCGCGCCCTTAATAGTCCGCGAGAAGAGATGTTAGCTCGCGCTCGAAGCAAGCCGTTCTTCAACTTTCGCCGCTCTTCTCATCCAATATGCCCGTTGCGGCGATTTCCTTTGCGAACGCATGGAATCCTCTAGGGCTGTTTCCGGTCGCAAGCTTGATGTCATCACTGAGGCTGGACGCATGCCCCTCCCGAAAGTAACGCTCGAGATCGAGCATCCTGTCAGCGAGTTCCTCAGGCATGCCGCCGCCGACCATCGCTCCTTTCAGGTCGGCTGGAGAAAGGCTGACGTGATTGATTTGGCGGCCCAGCACTGTTGATAGCTCTGCGGCCAGTTGATCGTAGGAAAACGCTTCGGGGCCCGTCAGCGTGTATGCTTTGCCATTATGGTCATCGGTCGTTAGCGCGCTGACAGCAACGGCAGCAATATCTCGAACGTCCACATGGCCGATCGACCCGTTTTCGCTTGCGCTGTAAAAAGCGTTTTCGGCTGCAATGGTCGGGCTCATAAACGTTACGACATTTTGCATGAAGCTGTTTGGGCGAAGAAATGTCCATGACAGGCCGCTCGACTCGATGGCCCTTTCCACGGGTCGGTGAATTTTCGCCAGGCTGTATGATTCATCCTCCGCGCCCATTACCGATTGCTTGACGATGTAGCGGACGCCGCTCGCTCTAGCTGCCTCGACTGCGTTTAGCTCGAGTTTTGTTTGGTTCAAATCATTCGGGCCAAGGAGAAACAGTCTGTCGCAACCGTTAAAGGCCTTCGCCAACGTCTCCGGTTCGTTGTAGTCGATGACGACCGCATCGATTCCTTCCGCGTTCGCGTCGTCCGCCTTTTGCTTTGAATTGTAAGCAGCCCGAAATTGCACGTTCTTTGACTGCAGCTGTCTCAACACTTCGCTGCCGACGGTGCCGCCGGCTCCTGTAATGCAAATCATGGCGTAGATGACTCCTTCATTGATCTCGTTTTCCGCGTCTCAGATCGCGATGATGAAAAAAATGCACGCAACAATTGAAACGACAGTTCGCACATGGTTCCACGGCGTCCAATTGCGCAGATACCGGTCCCACATTTCAGCCCCGCTCGCAGAACTTGCGTCGACGGCTTTCAGCTTGTTGTTCAACGGCACGTTGAAGAACACCGTCACCAAAAACATTCCGACAAAGTACGTTGCGCCGCCAATCGCCATCCACAAAGCTCGGTCGGCCGACAAATCCGAAACGGCGATCAGGACCGAAATAACTGACGCCACCGACGTTCCGAAAAACAGAGGCATAAATGCCGAACGCAAAATGACGTCATTGATGGATTGCATCGCGCCAATCCCGGCCGCGGTGTCAATTTTTGCAAGAGACGACATGACGAATGCTGAAAACGTGAAATACGCGCCCGCCATGACGCCGCATCCGACGGCGCAAAACCAAAGCAATGCCTGAATTGCCGTATCTGTCATCGGGTCCGCTCCTTCTTCAGCTCGAAAGCGCGCCGCTTCTCAATGCGCGCTTGATAGGGATGACTTATGAGAGCGACTGCGGACCGTCCATGTTCGCGCTATTCAAAATCATACGCGACCGTCTCAAACCGACAGATTCAAGCGATCCATGATCGTTTCGAAGGTAGTGGGGCGTGTGTATTTGCCACAAAGGGCGTAATAAGTGCGCCACAAAGCGCGCGCATGGTGACGAATTCCCTCGCATCGGTGTTGTTTGCGATCTAAAAATTTTTCCAGGTCGTAAAAGGTGAGAATGGACGCGATTACAAGTCTCCTGGAAGGAACGCGGGCGCGCGGCGCTTTTGCGCTGAAGTGCGTGATGAGCGAGCCTTGGGGGCTGCGCATATTGGCGCAATCGCCTGCGACTTTGCTTGTCGCGATCCAAAAGGATTTCTGGATCATCCCGGACAATGGAGAACCGCTTCACATCAAACCCGGCGATGTGGCGGTTACTCGTGCGCCCGACCATTACAGCGTAGTGGCGACGCCCGACACGACGCCGGGAATTTTCATTCATCCGGGCCAGGATTGCCGCGACCGGGAAGGAAACTCCCTCCTGGAAGAGCTGACGCACGGCGTTCGCACTTGGGGAAACGACGCCAGGGGCGACTGCGTATTTATCGTCGGCGCTTATGAACATCTGAGCGCGGTCAGCGACAAGCTAACAAAGGCGATCCCCCCGGTATTGACGCTTAGTTCGAGCGACTGGGAATCTCCATTGGTTCCGTTTCTTGTCGACGAAGTGGTCAAGGATGAAGAAGGCCAGGCCGCCGTACTCGACCGGCTGCTGGATCTGTTGCTGACATCCGTTTTGAAGTCATGGATCGCCAAACGCGACGCAACGCAACCTCGCCAATGGCAATCGCAAGGCGACCCAATTGTCGAGCGCACCCTTCGCTTAATGCAAGAAGACCCTGGCCGCCCCTGGACAATTCAAATGCTCGCATCCGAGGCAAATACGTCACGCGCATCGCTTGCACGCCGCTTCAGCGAAATTGTCGGCGAACCGCCAATGTCTTTTTTGAAAAATTGGCGAATGGCGCTCGCCGCGGATTTGTTGACGCGGCCCGAGGAAACAGTTGGAACTGTTGCAGAGAAAATCGGCTATCGCAGCCCGTTCGCGTTCAGCGCCGCGTTCAAAAGACTGCGCGGCGTCAGCCCGTATGAACATCGGGCGCTGGCGAAAGAGGGCGCGCTCGAAGTGATCTAGATCATTAATCGAGCCGGCGAGTGTCCGCCATGCACCCGAAGAATCAACAAATTCGTATTTGCTTTCTTGCTTTGATGCAGAGCCTCCGGAATTGGCGCGTGATTGGCGGATCGTGCGAGAATGCCCTATGCTCTTTTGAGTAACGTCACACACCCTTTGGCATTGACCGGCCTCGACGACGCCATGTCTGAGTTGAAGCGATGAATCCGAGAGAGAATATGGTGGTGAATTCTTGCATTCGCTTCGCGCTCGCGGGTCTCATGCTTTCTTTCGGAGGCTGCGCATCACAAACCGTAGCGCAAGCAGCCGCGCCAGATTGTTTGGCCGAAGAACTGTTTTCGTCCGCCAGCGCCGACTCCGTCTCCGGCAATTGGGACCGAGCAATAGAAACCCTGGAGCTGTCGGTTTCGCCGCCCCAGCTTGAATGCGCTTCGGTGGAACACCAGATTCGCGCAGAAATCTTGCTTGGCGATCTCATCTGGAAGCGCGGCGACTTCGAGAAGGGCGAAGCGATCCTTTTGTCGGCGCGCCGTCGCGCCGAGGAGACGCGCTCGTCTGGCCTTTTGGCTGAAGCCCAAGCATCTATCGCCGAGATCGCATTCGCGCGGGCGCATCTCAAGCGTTCTATTGAACCAGGTGCATCACGCGCCGCCTATCAATTGGCGCTCGAAAATGCTCGTGACGCCGGCCGGGAGGATCTTGTCGCCGGCGCGCTTGGTCGGCTGGGCGTGATCGACGAAAGGGCGGGCGATTTGCAAGCGGCGGAAGACCTTTACCGGCAAGCAATGGCGATTGCAGAGAATGCCGGCGCCGTTGACAAGTTGCACCTGCCTTACGCGCATTTGGGCGGTTTAAGCGAAGATCGCGGCGAGACGGAAATGGCGCGTCATTACTTTGCATTGGCGCTGGATGTCGCCGCCCAATCGTCGAAGCGCGAACATATGGTGTTTGCGTTGATCAATCAGGCGCGGTTCGCGCAGCGCGCAGAACTGATTTCAGTTGATGAGGCGCTCAGTCAAATTAACCGCGCCCATGAAATTGCGATGGATACAGGCAACAAGATCGCTCTGTGCCTGACCCATCTAAACTTAGCTTCCATGCATGCAAGGAACGGCGATACGGAAACCGCCATGAAAAATGCGCAAGCGGCCATGGATATGGCGCAGGCGTACGATTTTGTCGCCTACGAGGATTTTGCAAATTTGGTTATGCGCCGCATCGAAAGCGCAGATTCCAGATAATGAGACGGTATTTTATCTGGGTTATTGTCCCGCAAGTTGTTTTATTGGCGCCGCTCATAGCAACGCAGCACACGGACGCGGTCTATTGGGAGCCGGGCGACTTTGTTGTTGCAGCCGCCCTTTTAGCGACGGCGGGATTGGGAGCGGCAATTGCAAGCGAAAAATCAAACCGAACGATGCTCCGAATAATGTTCGGTTTGGTCATTATTGCAGCTGCGGCGCTAATTTGGATGCAGTTGGCGGTCGGTATTTTCGAGTGAACACCGCCGACGACCAGGCCCCTGTCACCTGTGTTGGGCCGATCGTGACGTTAGTGTTCGCTGGTCTTCAGGAACTCAACACCGCTCTCATATTTGTTTTGCCAGGCGAGTCGCACGCGGGTCGGCGCCGCATAACCATCGATTACCAGCGTGAACTCGTCCGGAAGCGCTTCATCGGTTGGTGTTGATAGTGCGGCCCCATTTGCGCTGATGTCCTGGACGAGACATTTTCTCTCAGCGCCTTCGTCCGTGAAGATCAACCCAAACATATTCGTTGGCACACGCTCGACTGTCCGCAGCGGAGGCGGGACGAGGTCGAAGTCCTGAGGCGGCAGCAGCTTCGCAGCCTGCAGACGATCCTCAATGTTGTTCAGTATCATTTTTCCCATAACGCGGCTAAATTACCGCAACACCCTGAACATTCCATTAAGGTTAAGGAAATGGCCTTGAAGCGGGTTGCTCCGTCAGTGGTTAAATACAAGGCGCGCTGGTTTTAATTGTTGTGGGTCGAGTGAAATAGGCGATCTCCCAAGCGACCACTTAAGACGGCGCCGACCACCGTTCCGCTTACAAAAAATCGGTAAACTAGAACTCCCAACATTGTCGTCAAAATCGTTACTATCGCGAACTTTGCCCAGACGAAAATAGGCGCTTCGGCGATCAACGCCTGAAGAAATACAACAATGGGCAGGTGAATCAAATAGAGCCAGTATGATGCGTCAGCGATATACCGAACTTTCGGGTTTTCGATATTCAAGAACTGCCGGCCGAATGAAAGCGCCAGATAAACAAACAACGACGATGCAATTGCTCCTGCGAAACTGAGCTGCAAACGTTGGGTGGGCGCCAGCTCGGTCGGCGGAAATTCGTATTCTGGCAACGAATAATAGTAGAAACCAAACACAGCGGTTGCAGCAACGATTGCCTTTGTTCGGTTTGCGTCAATCCGATCCAGCGCCGCCTCGTTGCCAAATAAGAGCCATCCTAGTGCAAAAAAGACACCGAAATATCCAAACGGCCACAACTCGGGAATAATTCCGTCCGGTGACGGAATAGGGTGCCCAGCAGAAATGAGCGCCGGTGCAATCAATGCTGGCATTAAAATGAACATCCATCCGCTTGACACCAGTGCGTTGAGCCGGTTAACGATTTTGCGATTGCGCAGGTTATGGAGAAGCGCTGCGACGCCACAGAAAAACAAAAGATAGTATAGAAACCAAAGGTGCAGTGTACCAACTTCGCTCAGGCTGCCGGATTGCTTGGCCCCTTGTTCCTGTAAATATTGGAGAAGCGGCGGCGTTTCGTTCAGGTAGTTTAGGGCGAACAGCAATACTCCGAATGAGGCAACGGCGAGTATCGGCCAGAAAATGATGAAGGGAAGAAAAAGGCGGGAAACTCTATTTTTGAGAAACTGCGTTGTTCCGCGCCGATCAATTATCAGCCTCGAAAAATATCCGGACACGAAAAAAAAGAGTGGCATTCGAAAAGAGTGCAGAAACACCGCAGCAAAATTTAGGATAGCCGACGAGCCCTGATCGCGGACAAACCAGAAATCCTGAATTGGCGACGCATAAGCGAGCATGCCATGAAAAGCGATACCCAAAAGCATCGCGCCCGCCCGCAAATGATCCATATAATGTAGGCGGTTGATCATCAACAATTTACTGCGCAAGCTACCGGTAGGTATTTTTAACGCACAAGCGGATTGGCGCAACCGGATCGAATTTCAAGATGCCGGAATTCTCGCAAGTTTCCGTTTTTGGCCAGAAGCCGTTGTCTAATCCTGAATGTCCGCTTTGGGCAGAAAATCGGCATCGACAAATTGCGCGACCGACTACGTGTTTGCGAATGGCTGACTATTCAGCTGCAGTCTGGAATAAGATCATTACCTTGTCCGTTTCGTCTGCTGTCAGAAACCTAGAAAGCTCCGCTCGGCATTCGTCCGGTCGGACCTCAAGCTGATCAACCTCATCGCGCCATGTGTATCGCTTTGCAGGTGCTAAAGCCCCAGCGTCGCGCGCAAGCGCGTCTGCTTTGACCCATGAATTTAAGCGTCGCGGGATTCTGGCTCGTACTTCTCGAGCAGTCGTAGCGCTTACAACAAAAATTTCGTCCGTGTTTCGCATTTTAAACTTATAGTGAAGAAAAATACTCTGCTCATCTTCATCGCCTGTCATTCGACAAACTAGGTCAATTTCGTCAATCTCTGAATATTCGGCCTCAATGACTTCTGTCGATAGATAGTTTCGATATGTAATGCCGTCTTCTGTTATCATTTCAAAATCTGCGCGATCAGCAATAAGGCAAACGATCGCAATACCGGCGAACGCAATCGTGATGTTTAGAGTTAAACGAAATATCTTTCGAGCGCCGTGCCTTAAATAGGCTGCCGGGTCAAAATCTTCGCCCGGCTTGAGGTCGCCGCGTCGAATGTCAACCGCAATTTGCCGGCGAAGCAATTGCGCAGGGCTGTCACCGCGCATGCTCTGCTGCGCATTTGTCGCAAATGATAGAACAGCCAATTTCTCAGAGAATAAAGGCGCGGCCGTCGCCAAGAGGCAATACGCCGCAAATGCTGTGATAAATACAAATACTTCAGTACCGCCAGGGCCGTCATTGTAAATGTACCAGCCGTCTTGAGGCGTTCGAATCGGCTCGAACAACGACGATGCGAGACCATTGTCGCCCACAAAAAATAGGAATGGTATTAGAAGTAGGAATCCGAAAGGCCAGACAAACACAATCCAGCGCACGCTGGACGTGTTGGTGCTTTCTGCAAAGTCCTCTACGCTGGTCGCATATGTCTCGATAGCCTCGACTTCGTCGACTGATAGCTGTCGATCGAAGTCACCGCGCCGGCCACGCCTGAACTTGACCCACAAACCGGCGAGAACACCAAAAATCGGGTAGAGAACAGCAAGAACGAGGATTGGCACCGCCAATTCCAGAAGTTGCCATTGATCCAAGCGCTCGATAACTCGAACGAATATTTCCCATCCATAAAACTGATCATCAATCAATGCGGCGCGCACGGTGACCGCGTAAATGGTTCCAATTAGGAGCGCTGCAATGAGAATCGTGAGATATGTTATTATACTTATCGTTTGACGCAGATAGGCCTTAACGGTGTCCCAAAACCCTTCGGCGGACTGCGTAACAACATCGGTTTCCCCATCGCTACCCGGATTCAAGTGTTCGTTCGCATTCCCGCCAAGCCCAAGAAACGCCAGCAACGCCGGGACCGCAAAGGCGAAAATCCAAAGCTTTTCGCCGCCTGCGCGCACCGCCTCGAATGCGAGATAGCCGTTCACGCTGATCACCGCTATCGGTGCGATTGCCAAAATCACCATGCCAATTCGTGTCAACGCGCCTTGGCCTTGGTGTTGCGACGGCGATGTTAAAGCGCGGCGCCGCCGCAGATGCGCACAGACCAAGAGCCCCAGCGCCGTAAGGGTGCAATGAACGACGAACGCTTCAGCAGTGACGGCCGTCGGGCTCCCTGGCCAGCGCACACCGCCAATCACGGCGACGATTGCGCCAATTAAACCAGCAATACCGATCCGCAGAGCGACACGCCCCATATCAAAGGGGCTCGGATTTTCCCCGTCATGGTTGCGTTTTGGCTCATCTAAATGATCACGCGTATCTATTTTCGATCGCCCCTAAATTGCCCGTAAATTACCTTTTCCCAAAGGTCCGGCACTGCGATCATTCCGTCAATGCCCTGGCTAAACTGAACTCTTTCACGATTGCGAACAGTATATCCACCATGGGTGAGAGCGCGTCGCTTGGGCGAGCAACCCTCTTGAATGGAGAAAATGACCGTTAATCGCCAAAAGCGAACTCATCACGCGCGCGATCTGCAAGCCTTTGGAAAGTATCGGGGACCGCGCCCCTATTCAGCCGCCATTTTGACGCCGGCGCCTTTGGCTGCTTCGCGTTCTTCGTGCGCGATGAACTTGGCGAGTTTGGGCTGGATTTCCGAGCGCCAGCGCGAACCATTAAAGACGCCATAGTGGCCGACGCCGGGCTGGATATAGTCAATCTTCATCGAGTCCGGAATGTTCGCACACAGATCATGAGCGGCCTGGGTTTGACCGATGCCGGAAATGTCGTCCTTTTCGCCCTCGACCGTCATCAGGGCGATGTCAGTGATGGCTTCAGGCTTTACGCGTCGTCCGCGATGCATGAACTTGCCGTCGGCGAGGGAATGTTCCTGAAAGACTTCACGGATGGTCTGGAGATAAAACTCCTCGGTCATATCCATGACGGAAAGATATTCGTCGTAAAACGACCGGTGCTTTTCCGCAGAGTCCCCGTCGCCTTCGACGAGATGCTGGAAGTAATCGTAATGGGCGTTCAAGTGCCGGCTCGAATTCATGGCGAGAAACGAATAGAGCTGGACAAAACCCGGATAGACCCGGCGCAACGCGCCCGCATAAGGCGCCGGCACCGAATAAATCATGTTGTTTTGAAACCACTCGTAGGGGCGTTCCTGGCTGAGCTGGTTCGGCACGGTCGGCGAACGGCGCGTATCGATGGGCGAGCCCATAAGCGTGATCGAAGCCGGGCGGAAAATGTCTTCGTCCTCAGCCATGATCGCAGCGGCGGCAAGCAACGCAGGGCCCGGCTGACAGACAGCCACGGCGTGGGCGCGGCCCGTAGCGCTATCGGCGCCGATGACGCCCAGGAAATCAATGAGGTAATCAACATACTCATTGAGATCGAAGCGGCCGGCGGAAATCGGCACGTCGCGGGCGTCAATCCAGTCGGTGATGTAAACATCGTGGCCGGGCAGCATCGCCTCAACCGTACCGCGCAAGAGCGTCGCATAGTGGCCGGACATAGGCGCGACGATCAGGACTTTCGGGTCAGGCGCATTGTCGAGTTTGGTTTTTTTCAAAACCGCCGGGTCGCGCTTGAAGTGAACGAGCTTGCAAAAGCTCTTTGCGTCGGCGACCTCGATGGTGATCGGTATCTCAACGCCGTTCACATGGGTCGCATCAATGCCCCAGTCAGGCTTCGGATAGCGGCGCATGGCGTTTTCAAAAAGATCGAGCGCCGCGGCTGTCGATCGAGCCGCCCAGCTACGGGATGCAGGATTGAAGGGCGAACGCCAGAACTGGGCGCCGAGCCGGGCCGCGTAGCGCGCCGGCGTCGCCGCCGCGTAAGCGAGTTCGTAAGCCGAATACAACATGAAGTAACGCCGCCCCTACTACGCAAACTGTGCCATTGTGCAGTGCACAATATAGGCCGTTTTTCCTAATTTTCCAGCGACTATGAGACGGTTCTTCCTCGCAAATCAACGATTTCTCACAGAAATGTAACAGTTTTTGCGAGATTTCCCCAGGATCGGAACCCGTCGCTCGGAGGCGGGATTAGCCCTCTTTCAGCGACTGGCGCAGGAGGGCGGCCAGTTCCTGCGGTCCAACCCCGCCAGTGACCGCATGGGTCGGCTGTCCATTACGGTCGGCGACGTAAAAGAACCGGCCGTGATCGACCGTATATTCAAGAGCGCTGTCGGGCAGCGGCGTTTTCTTGGCATATTGCTTAAAGCTGGTGCGCGCAGCCAGCGCCGCCTCGACCGATCCGGTAAGCGGAATGATGCGTTCGTCAAAAGCAAAATAATCGGAAAGCGCTTGAGGCGTATCCCGTTCGGGATCCACTGAAATAAAGATCGGCGCGACCTCGCCCACATCCTCGCCCAGTTCGTTGAGCGCCGCGCTCATCACGCCAACATCGCCGGGGCAGACGTCTGGGCAATGGGTGAAACCGAAATAGACAAGCATCACCTTGCCTTCAAAATCTTCGTCCGTGCGGGCGGCGCCGGTTTTGTCGATAAGATCGAAATCGCCGGTGAATTGTTCGGACAGGCGAATGACCCCGTCCCTCGGAATGACGCCTGTGGGTTCGTCATTGGAACAGGCCGCAAGCAAGAGGCATGAGAACAGAGAAAGGAGCGCGCGTTTCATGCCGCTCTCATACCCTATGGGGAGACCCTCTGTCAGGCGCGGCAGTGTCGCGGGGCGCGCGAAACCGGCTCTCGTCCGTCTAGACGAAAGGCGGCGCTAATGCGGTGAAGTTCGAAAGGTTTGGCAGCGCCGCATTGATCTCCGCGTCATTAAGCCCGAACCAGCGGCCCAGGGGCTCGGCGAACTGCTCGACCGATGTTGACGGGATCAGGCGCCCGCCCCCGGCATCCAGATTATGATCGAAGACCGATTCAGGAATATCGCCATAAATGGTGCGGCCGGCGACGGCGCCGCCGACAACAAAATGATGCGCGCCCCAGCCGTGATCTGTGCCGTCCCCATTGATCGCGAGCGTGCGGCCGAAATCGGAAGCCGTGAACAGCGTGACGTCATTCTGCAGCCCCAACTCCTGCATGGCGGCGTGAAAGGCGACGACCGCGCCGTCGATTTCCTGTTGCAGACCCGGCAGGTCGGCGGCCTGGGCCGAATGGGTGTCGAAACCGCCAATGGCGGCGAAAAACACCTGACGGTTGACGCTCAATATGTCGCGTACGGAAATAGCCTCAGCGATGGTGCGCAGTTGCGTGCCAAGGAAATTCTGCGGAAACGTCGTCACCAGCGGCACGGCGTTATCAACAGCGCTGTTATAGGTTTCGTTCGTCGTAAGCGAGTTGCCGATGGCGGCGGCCATGTCGCTTTCGATGAGGTTCGTATCGCTGTGATTGATCGCACCGAAATGATCGCGCAACGCCTCAAACGTCGGTTGGTTGCTCTGGAAAAAATTCAGAACGTCAATGCCGGAAACGCCGCCGGTAGAAACCTGGTAGGGCGTTGCTTGCGTGCCGGTCAGAAAAAGTTCGTTGCCGAGCGTCGTGATCGTCGTAAAGGGAGCGCCCGGGCCCGGCGCGCCGCCGATCACGGCGTCCGCGAACAATCCGCCCCAGCCGAAAGAGGCGCCCTCTGGCGCGCTCGACATCCAGGTCGATTGCTGGTCGTTGTGAGAAAAGAGCCGTTTGGGCGTTTCGACCGTATCCGCCTCCCACTCGGTGCGGGTAAGCGGAAAAATCAGCGGGCCGACATTGCCGACGATGGCGGCGTCCCCTGACTGAAAGAGCCCGTGAACGCCGGTCAGTTCTTCAGGCAGCGCAAACTCGCGTCCGCCAAAGTCAGCGGCATTGTCCGGCGTCAATGGCAACAACCGTGCGCGATCGCGGGAAGAGCCTCCCGGTTGGCCGGCGTAAAGATCGAGCAGCGGCGTGCGGATTGCGGCGTAATTATCATAAGACGGCTGATCGTAAGGCAGCACTGTGTCGTGGCAATCAAGACCGCCGAGAAGAAAGAGACAGACCAGCGCCTTGTAGCCCGAAGTATCTGCTGCGTGCGCCTGAAAACCGGAAAGAGCTGAGGTCACGCCGCCGATCGATGCTGCACTGATTGCAGCGGCGCCGGCGCCTTGCAGGAAATGACGTCTCGTTGAAATCATCGTTGCGCCCTTTCTCATCGCTGCACCAGATAGTCGGGCGAAGTCATCGCCATTAAAACGGCGATCTGAACCCGAAAGCGCGCGCCGTCATAATCAGGATCGCCGTTTGCAAGCGGAATGTTCTGAAGCGCCGCATCAATATCCGCCTTGGTTTCATCAGACATCATGCCGTAGGTGAGGAGCTCATCGAGGCGGTCAATCAGCGCGGAAGGATTATCCGCCAGCGCGATTTCGGCCGAATAATCCGGACGCAGACTGTTGCGCGCATCGTCAGCGGAAACAAATGCGTTGTCCTGCGCGAACTGGGCAAATTCCAGCGCGAAGAATGTCATGTAATTGGCGTAACCGGCAACGCTTGACGCATTGACGATCTGCAGTTCGGGAACTGTAAGACCCGCCGCCCCCGACTGGGTGCCCGGCGCCACATAACCCGGACGATAAAAATTAAAGACCGACGGCGCGCGATAAGGATGTTGGGCAAGGGCGCTCGGGCTCGATGCGTCCCAAAGAACGATAGTGTGTTCAGGCGTCACCGACTGCGCATTAAAAGCCCGCGCCCAGTTGACGAAACGCAAGACCGGCTCGCGGACCTTGCCGAACGTGTCGGCCGCCATCGCCGCGTCTGAGCGCGCTTCATCATCGAACAATACGGCGGCGATGGTCGCTGCAAGATCGCCGCGTACGCCGGCTCCGACATTTGTCCCGTCGGGCAGCGCATAAGTCCCAGCATTAAACGCCGCTGCGACGCGGCCCACATAGGCCGGAGACGGATCGCTGGTTACAAAGCGCTGGATCAATTGACGCCCGATAAACGGTCCCACATTCGGATGATCGAAGATCGCATCGAGGGCCATGTCGATGCTTTCCGTCCCGCCGGCGCCGGCGGGAATGGTTGTCCCGAGAAATGATTTTTCAAGGTCGGAATGAAAAGCTGGAAACACCCGCATGGGCGATGTCAATGCGCCCTGGGTGATGTCGTCAAAGCGGAAGAAAAAATTCGGCGTATCGAGACTAAGCCCGGTGAACACTCTCGCCAGCCCGGTGATGTCATCATTCGTATACGTTTCAACCGGTTCGCCGCCGCTCATCACCGGCTCGCCGTCGGGACCCAACTCAATGAGGCCGATCGAAAACAGCTGCATAACCTCACGCGCGTAGTTTTCATCCGGCACGCGACCCGTCGCTGGATCGCCTTTCTGATTTTGCAAATAGGTGAGGAAGTACCCCATCGCGGGAGAGTAGGTAACTTCTTCAAGGAGATCGCGGTAATTGCCCAGCGCGTTACGGGTTAATATGTCCTGATAATAGCCGACCGATTCCGGAAAGATCAGCAACTCATCAACCGTCGTTGAGATGACAAGGATTTCAGACAGCGCAAACGCCATACGCTGGCGCAATTGATCATCGGCGGAAATGGCGTTGCGCCAGAATGCCATGCCCGGAGCGCTGTAGGAAAAAAACCCGCGCTCGCCGACAGGATCCATTGCCTCATCCTGCGCGATAATCGCCTGAATATATGGCAGGTGCAGCGTCGCCGGCTTGCCAAGCTCAGCAACAAACCAGTCAGAGGCTTCCGAACCGGTAAGCTGCGCAACATCTGTTTCGGTCGGCCCGAAAGTCGACTGGGTGAGAAACCTTGCGGTCTTCGCCTGCGTATCGAAAACGCTGGAAGGCGGTGGAGGGGGCGGCGGAGGGGGCGGCGTGGGTCCCCCCGTCGGCGGCGGCGACCCGCCGCCTGATCCGCTCTCGGAACAACTCGCGACCAGCGCAATGCTGACAATAGCCGCAACGAAGCGGCCAACACGCCTTTGCGTTCGCGCCATCACGAACTCCTCACCCGGCGGCGCGCAACTAACCCGCACCCGCCTGTTACAGTGTTCAACGGACGAAGGCTCTAATTCCGTCGAACGTTCGCGCCGTTACTGTGATCGCTAATTTTCACGCGACCGTGAATGCGGTCTGCTCGATTTTAACGATCCGGCGCCGCCGGCTTTGCCGCATCGCTACGGGGCCCATGAGACCGGCCTTCGCGACGGCGACAAACCATGCTATATCTGATTCCGATATAGTCTATATCGTATTCCGATGTAGCGCAAGTGAGCGATTGTTAAGGCGCAAAAACACATGTCCGAAAACTGGTCGCGGCAAATGAGAAAAGGCCTCGCAGAAGTCTGCGTTCTGGCGTCTTTGCGCGATGAAGAAGCCTATGGCTATGCAATTCTAAAAAAACTGTCAGCTGCCGGAACATTGTCGTTTACAGAGAGCACCATCTATCCGGTGCTGGCGAAACTCGCCGACGACGGCGACGTCGTGGTGCGCAATGCAGCCTCGCCATCGGGACCTGTGCGACGCTACTATCGGCTGACCGCAAAGGGAAAAAGGCGGCTCACGGAGCTTGTCGCAAACTGGCGGGAACTGCGCGACAATGTCGATATGTATCTGGGAGGGTGACGGATGACCTTGTTTAAAAATCTGCCGCCTCAGGAGCAGTCGCAGATCCGCAATTTTCTCGCCTCCGTCGAAACCGACATGCGACGCACCGGCGCGGCAGAAACCAATATCACCGCCGTTCGCGACGCCTTGTCGGAACAGATTTACGACGCCCGCGCGGAAGCCGGCGACGGCGCCGACCTTGCGCAGATTCTGAAGTCCATCGATCCACCCTATTCATTCGCCGATGCAGACGCTGCGGAAACCGGGCCGCGGGACGCCGCGCTAATCGGCAAGCTTAGTCTGGGCTTGGCGATCCTCGGCGTAGTCGCCGTCGTCTTGTCCCAGTTCGGCGGGAAAGACATTGCAGACCGCGTCGGCGGTCCGGCCTTTTTGTTCAGCGAGATTCTCGCTGTCTGTCTCGGCTTCCTCGCCCGCGCCACCACGATTGGACGCGCCGGCCTTGTCTGCGGCCTTGCCTGTCTATCGCTGCTTGTTGTTGTGATGGCGTTAGGGGGATAGACGTCGCCCGACTTTCGGTTCGATCACGCGACCTGGAACCATCCTCATTGCATCGCGCGAAAACTTGCAGTGGCGCCCGAGACGCGTAGAAACCTCTTCATGCCCGCCAATCTTGACGCCCGCGCCGCCATGAACGCCCTTCGGGGACCGGTGCGCCTGCGCACGCTGACAACCTTGCGCTGGCTCGCTGTTGGCGGACAAACGCTCGCCATCGCAGGGGTGCATTTCGGCATCGGCTTTCAAACGCCCCTTGGTCTTTGCATCATGGCGATCGCCGCCAGCGCCTGGCTTAATCTGTTCACGGCGCTGCGCTTTTCACCGCAACGCTTTCTCACCGATCGTGAGGCGGCGGCCTATATCGCTTATGACATTGTGCAACTCTGCGCGCTGCTCGCTCTTACCGGCGGACTGCTCAATCCATTTTCTGCGCTGATCATCGCGCCGGTGATGATTGCAGCCAGCTTCCTGACATTGCGCTACACTATTCTCATTGCCTCGCTCGCTCTCGCCGGCGTTGGCGTCCTCGCTCTTTATCATATGCCGTTGCCGTGGCGGCCGGGCGAAACGCTTGATCTAGCTCCGATCTATAAGTTCGGCGTGTGGGCGGCGCTTTCGTTTTCGGTGATGTTCTTTGCCGCCTACGCCCATCGCATCGCCGCTGAATCGGCGCAGATGCGCTCGGCCCTCGCCGCGACGCAATTAGTGCTTGAACGCGAGCAGCGCCTGTCGGCTCTCGGCGGGCTCGCCGCCGCGGCCGCTCATGAACTTGGCACGCCGCTCGCCACGATCCAGCTCACAGCGCGCGAAATGCAGCGCGAACTCGAAGACGATGAGGCGCTCGGCGAGGACGCGGCGCTGTTGGTCGAACAGGCCAAGCGCTGCCGCGAAATTCTCGGGCGTCTTTCTCAACATGGCGAGGCGGGCGACGCCATCCATGACCGCATCGACGTTGTCGGCCTGTTGAAAGAAGCAGCAGCGCCTTTTGTTGAAAAACCAACCGGGCCTGACATTCGTATAGAGACAGAGAGCGGCGACGGCGCGCCGGAACCTTTGCTGCGGCGGCGCCCGGAGATTGTCTATGGGCTTCGCAACTTCATCGAGAATGCTGTCGGTTTTGCCAGAAGCGACGTGCGCATCGCCGCGGTCTGGACGGGGACGCAACTCGACATTGCGATTGAGGACGACGGTCCCGGATTCTCCGCAGAAGTCCTCGCCCGCCTTGGCGAGCCCTATGTTTCGAGCCGCTTCGCCGCCCGGCGCACCGACGGCCCCCGCGCCGCCAGCACTCGCACCGGCGGCATGGGCCTCGGCTTTTTTATCGCCAAATCGCTCCTCGAACGGACCGGCGCAGCGATTTCGTGGGCAAATCGGGACGGACGCGGGGCGCAGGTCGGCATATCCTGGGCGATTTCTGAGATCGCCGCCGAACCGCTCACGCCGGAAGCCTCAATACCCAATGCAAACGCTTGAAATTACTCGCCCGTCGGCGCATTTAAGACGCACTCTAAGTAACGACAAAGACGAACAGATCCGGACATGACCAGCCTTGACGATGCTCGCGACGAAGACGCCACCCTGCCCCAGGACGCAACCCTCCTGATCGTCGATGATGACGAGCCTTTCCGCACCCGTCTCGGCCGGGCCATGGAAAAGCGCGGCTTTCAACCGATCCTCGCTGCCGGCGTCGCTGACGCTGGCGGGATTTTGAAGGAGATCGCCCCGGCCTTCGCCGTTGTCGACCTGCGTCTTGAAGACGGCGACGGTCTCGACGTCGTCAACCGCATTCACGACAAGCGCGAAGACTGCCGCGTGGTGATGCTCACTGGCTACGGCAATATCGCCACGGCCGTCGCCGCAGTAAAAGCCGGCGCCATTGATTATCTGCCGAAACCGGCTGACGCCGATGATGTGCAAAAGGCGCTGCTGGCCAAACCTGGCGAACGACCGGACCCGCCGGAAAACCCGATGTCCGCCGACCGCATTCGCTGGGAGCATATTCAGCGCGTATACGAACTATGCGATCACAATGTGTCAGAGACGGCCCGCCGTCTCGGCATGCACCGACGCACGCTGCAGCGCATCCTGGCCAAACGCGCACCGCGATAGGGCGTGCCCGTAATTTTTGCGCAGCCGGCCGCGACCAAGCCTTAGCAGAATCGGTCACTTAGCGGCAAAGCGTTGCAATCAAACGGCAAACTGACAAGCTGCTGCTTGACCCGTGCATCGGTCGATTGGATGTTGCCCCGTTTTCTTCTGGGGCCACAGACTGGAGCTTGTATCATGAAACTTCTCCCCGCGATTTTGGGGGCCGGCGCGCTCGCCTTATCGGCGACAGCGAACGCTGCCGATATCGAAATCCCTTATGATAAATTCGAACTCGACAATGGCTTGACGGTAATCGTGCACGAAGACCGCAAAGCGCCCGTTGTCGCTGTTTCGGTTTGGTACAAGGTCGGCTCAAAGGACGAGCCCAAAGGAAAATCCGGTTTCGCCCACTTGTTTGAACATCTGATGTTCAACGGGACGGAAAACTATGACGATGAATGGTTCAAACCGCTGCAGGAAGTCGGCGCCACGGGCCTTAACGGTACGACCAATACGGACCGTACGAATTACTTCCAGACCGTGCCGACGCCTGCGCTCGATCGCATCTTGTGGATGGAATCAGACCGCATGGGTCACTTCATCGGCGCAGTAACGCAGGACAAACTCGACGAACAGCGCGGCGTCGTCCAAAACGAAAAACGTCAGGGCGAAAACCAACCCTATGGTCGTCGGGTCTTCACGAATATTCAGTCATCGCTGTTTCCGTTCGACCATCCCTATCATCACTCGACCATCGGCTCGATGGATGATCTCAACGCGGCGTCGCTGGACGACGTAAAGGATTGGTTTGAAACCTATTACGGGCCGTCCAACGCCATTCTCGTTCTTGCCGGCGACATCAACGCCGAAGAAGCGCGCCCGCTTGTCGAGAAATATTTCGGCGACATCGAAGCCGGCCCGCCTCTGACCAAGTGGGACGCCTGGGTGCCGCAGCGCGAAGCCAACACCCGCGCCGCAATGTATGATCGGGTGCCGCAAGCGCGTATTTACCGCGTCTGGGTGTCGCCGCCGGACACCGAGCCCGTTTCAACCGATCTCTTTATCGCTGCAAGCGTTCTCGGCGACGGCAAGAACTCCCGTCTCTACAAGGATCTTGTTTACGATCAGCAGATCGCCACCGACGTCAGCGTTTTCAACTTCGAACTGCAGATGGCGTCGATTTTCGGCGTAATCGTCTCTGTGAAGGAAGGCGAAACGGTTGAAAATGTCGAGAGTGAAATGGAACGCGTCATCGATCAGTTCCTTTCTCGAGGTCCCACCCGTGACGAGGTGGCGCTTGTCTCGACCAAGACCAAAGCCCGGATCATTCGCGGCCTGGAAGAAGTCGGCGGTTTTGGCGGCAAAGCGGTTACCCTCGCCCAGGGCGAGCTCTTGGCGGGCGATCCTGCTTATTTTGCAACAGAACTCGACGAACTTGACGCCGCAACGCCCAAGGGCGTTCTCGCCGCCGCCCAAGACTGGCTTGGCGACGGGTGGCACCAGCTCGACGTTCTTCCGTTTGCAGATTATTCCGCAAAACCGGAAGGCGTCGATCGCTCGACCGGCCTGCCGGGCGTCAACGCCGAAACAACCCTCGCCTTCCCGCAAATCGAGGAAACGACGCTTTCCAACGGCATGAAGGTTTTTCTCGCCAACCGCACCACGGTGCCCGTCGTTGAAATCGCGATGCAATTTGACGCCGGTTATGCGGCGGACGCCGGCGGTAAACTGGGTCTTGCGAATTTCACGGCGGACATGCTCGATGAGGGCGCCGGGCGATATGACGCGCTCGGTCTCGCCGCTGCGCTGGAACGGTTAGGCGCCACGATCAGCGCCGGATCGAACCTTGACGCGACGTCCGTTCGCCTTTCGGCGCTTAAGGAAAATCTTGGCGCGTCCGTCGCAATCCTTGGCGACGTTGTGCGTCGGCCGACCTTCGCCGATGAAGAAATTGAGCGTCAGCGCACGTTGATCCTCAATTCGATCCAGCAGGAAAAGGCGAACCCGGTGTCGATCGCCGTACGTTTGTTGCCGCCGCTTATCTACGGCGACGATCACGCATACGGCATTCCGCTCACCGGATCGGGGGTCGAAGAGGTCGTGGAAAACATATCTCGCGATGATCTTGTCGCTTTTAAAGAGACGTGGATGCGTCCTGATAACGGCGCCATCTTTGTCGCCGGCGATGCGACCATGGCGGAAATCAAGCCGCTGCTGGAACGCGCCTTTGGCTCGTGGAGCGCCTCAGGCGACGCACCAACCAAGCAGATCGCGGAAACCGCCCTGCCTGACGGTCAGCGTACGGTCTTGATCGATCGCCCGGGCTCCGAGCAGTCCTTTATCCTTGCCGGCCATGCGGCGCCGCCCACCGGCGCTCCAAACAATATCGCCATCAGCGCCATGAATGAGATTTTCGGCGGCGGCTTCGTTTCCCGCGTCAATCTCAATCTGCGCGAAGACAAAGGCTGGTCTTATGGATCGCGCACCTTGATCCTCGACGCGAAAGGCCAACGGCCGTTTATCGTCTTCGCGCCGGTGCAGACTGACAAAACCGGCGAGTCGCTGGCGGAGATTAAAAAAGAGTACGCCGCTTATCTCGGCGACAAACCGGCGACCGCCGACGAATTGAACCGGGTGGTGCTCGACAATGTGCGCTCTTTGCCCGGACAGTATGAAACCGCCGGCGCCGTTCTTGGCAGTATGCTTTCTTCAAGCCGATACGGACGCCCGCTCAACTACCCCGAGACGCTTCCGGAGAAATACCGGACCCTGTCTCCGAGCGACATTGCCGCGGCGGCAGATGAAGTTCTCGCGCCTGACAGTCTCGTCTGGGTAATCATCGGCGATGCGGAAAAAGTCCGCGCTGAAGTCGAAGCCGCCGGCGTCGGCCCCGTCGAAGTAAGGTCGATGAGCGACCTTTGATTTCTGGCGCACAATGCAAACTGAAGGCCGGCCTCGGAAACGGGGCCGGTTTTCTATTTTGCGCCATCGTATTTTCTTTCTACCGGACCAGCAAAACTGTGATGACGTATTGAAAGCGTAGAATTTGGTTCGTCACACGCTTTTGTTATGTTCGCCTGCCAATGATCCGCATTAAAAAAAAGTACTGCGCCAACGGAGGGATATTTGATGTCTAAAGCAGCGATGCTCGGTTTTGCGAGCAGCCTCATTGTATTGAACGCCGCTGCAGCGGCGCAAAACGCGCCGATCCTGCAGCCCGGGGCGCCCGGCGAGAAAACACAAGAGTTGAGCGCCGAGGACGCCATCAAGGTCGCTGAGTCGAGTTATTCCCCCGACGACGTCGCCTTTATGCAGGACATGATCCCGCACCACCATCAGGCGGTTGAGATGTCGGCGCTTGTCGCCAAGCGGACAAACAACCCGGAAATCATCGACATTGCGGGGCGCATCACGACCTCGCAGGACGATGAAATTGCGTTCATGCGGGACTGGCTGACAGAACGAGGACGGCGCGCGCCCGACCCCGCCGCTCACCACGCTATGAAGACCTCGCACAAGATGGCGGGCATGGCGTCAAAAAAACAAATGCGCGAACTTGCCCGCGCAAAAGGAGTGGCGTTTGACCGGATGTTCCTTGAGCTGATGATCCGGCATCATGACGGCGCCGTTCAAATGGTTGAGCACCTCCACGCACAACCGGGCTCTGCCTACGATCCGATATTGTTTGAATTCACCAATGAAATCGTCAACGGACAGGTGGCGGAAATCGAACGCATGAACGCCATCCTCGTCGGGCTTTCAACCGATCCGCGCGCCACGCTCTCCGCCGGATACGCCGATGCGGGCTCAGCGATCCTGAACCTTGCGCATGTGGCCGCACTGCCAAAGCCGACCGGCTTTTTTGACCCGAATAATCCCGCGGGCCTGCCGCCCAAAGCGCCTCAGGAAGAAAAGGAAATCGAAGAGCAAGAGGAAGAGGAAGCGGAAGAAGAGGAAACGCCGCGCAGTGACGAAAACGCTCGCGCGCCCCTTTTGAGCTTCGCCAATACGGATATGGCCTTTTCAGGCGATGTTCTGGTCGCCGGCTCCTATCACGGTTTCAACGTTTACAAGCTGAAAGCGGACGCCGTCCCGGAACACATAAGTTCAATCGTCTGCCCTGGCGGTCAGGGCGACGTTTCGATTGTTGGCGACATTCTCATCATGTCCGTTGAACAAACCCGCGGTCGGGTCGACTGCGGACTTGAAGGGGTCAGCGAGGATGTCAGCGCGGAGCGCTTCCGCGGTTTGCGCATTTTCGACGTCAGCGACTGGACGCGACCGCGCCAGGTCGGCCAGGTCCAGACTTGCCGCGGCTCGCACACCCATTCCGTCGTCTCCGGCCCCGGCGCCGACGGCAAGATCATCGTCTATAATTCCGGCACGTCGGTCGTGCGCGATGAGAAAGAGCTTGCCGGTTGTTACGGTGAAACGCCCGGCGACAACCGCACGGCGCTCTTCCGTATCGACGTCATCGAGATCCCTGTCGCCGACCCGTCGAAAGCGCGCATTGTCCACAGTCCCGCCGTCTTCGCCGATCCGGAAACCGGCCGTCTCGCTGGGTTGTGGCGCGGCGGCGACCATGGCGACGACACGCAGGAGACATACCGCACGGACCAGTGCCACGACATCACGGTTTTTCCGTCTGCGAAAATCGCCGCCGGCGCCTGTTCCGGCAACGGCATTTTGTTTGATATCTCCGACCCGCGCGCCCCCAAGCGCATCGACGCCGTTATCGACGAGGGCTTTGCCTATTGGCATTCGGCGACATTCAACAATGACGGGACAAAAGTTCTGTTTACGGATGAATGGGGTGGCGGTTCGCGACCGCGCTGTCGTGCTCACGATCCGGAAGACTGGGGTGCAAACGCAATCTACGACATCGTTGATGGTGAACTAAAATTCCGCAGCTATTTCAAATTGCCGGCGCCGCAGGTCGATTCTGAAAACTGTGTCGCCCATAACGGCTCGATCGTTCCCGTACCGGGTCGCGATATATTCGTTCAGTCCTGGTATCAGGGCGGCGTTTCAGTCATCGATTTCACCGACTCCGCAAACCCGGTTGAAATCGCCTATTTCGATCGCGGCCCCGTCGATGAAAAGGAACTGGTGCTGGGCGGCTTCTGGTCGTCCTATTGGTATGACGGACGGATTTACGCTACGGAAATCGCCCGCGGCCTCGACATCTTCGAACTGACGCCGAGCGAGTTCTTAAGCGCAAACGAAATCGCCGCGGCGAAAAGCGCAGACCAGGCAAGCGTTTTCAATCCGCAGCAGCAGTTTCCGGTGACATGGCCGGCCGATCCGGTTGTCGCCCGCGCTTATCTCGATCAGCTCGCACGTGCAGATGCGATTGACGAAAAGCTTGCCCGCGATGTTGAAGCGGCTCTTGAAAGCGCAGAAGACGGCGACACCGCAGAGTTGCGGTCGGCCGCAAGCGCCTTGAAACAGGCGCAAGGCGATATGGCGGACCATCGGGCGGCTCTTGCTGCGACAATGGAATCGATCGCGGCGCGCATGGAGTAGCGAACCGTTTTGCAGAAACGACGCTTTTGGCATTAAAATGCGTTTTCTCAGCGATGGCTCGCGGGGAGAACGCATAGGCCATGACGAGCAAGGAGCCTCTTTCACAAACGCCGGACGGCGATGATGAACGCGCCGCGCCGGCGAAACCGCGCGCGCCCGCAAAGTCGCGGGTCTCGCGACGCCTTGCCGTCGGCCGCGTCGTTGAGCAAATGATTGGCGCTGACGGCGTCGCCGCCCTTCAGTCGCGCAATTGGACCGTCACTGGCGCCGCCCTCGTTGCCCTCGGCGTAGTGGCCGACCTTTCCCAGATTTTCGCGCCTATCGCGCTGATCGGTTTGCTGTTGTCGCTGGCTGCGGCCGCTGTATTCGCTGCAGTTGTTTTCCTACGCCTCAAGTGGCGGGACTCGTGCATCGGTCACACGCTCACCGCGGTTCTTGCTGCGGGCTTATTCAGCGTGGTCCTTCTCATTCAACAGGGCGCTGAAGCAAAGGATCAGGGCGCCATCGCTGAGACAGTGCCGGTCGTATCGGATATTCAGAAGGCGATTTACGCGCGTCTCGGCAATATTGAACAAGGACAGGCGGCCATTAGCGGCAAAATCGATCAGCTCACGGAAGAAGTGCGCCAGGCCAATGAAGAAGAGCGACTTTCAAAAGACGCCAAGTTGTGGGTCGGGACCTGGCGGCTTGAAACACCCTATCAGCCTGGCTGGGTTGTCACTTACAAAGAAGACGGCGCCTATCATTTCACCTCCCCGCAAGCGACCCTGAACGGCGTCTGGCGCGCGTCGGACGGCCTTTTTCAAAACGAGGCGCCCGGAACCGGGCTATCCGATGCCGGATCCTACCGTTTCCCCGACAAAGACACCCTCGAAGTGACCGGCAAGTTCGGCACGAGCATCTGGAAGCGCGAGGACAATCCGCCGAAATCGCACCGGGAACAGTGACGCAGCGGTTCGCCAAATACGCGAATTCGCCTCGCCGCGTACAACCCTGATCTGATTTTCTTCGATAAATCCCATATTTGGTCGATAGTTATGATCATGTCGCGTTCTGGGCATATCATGCGGCCATGTTGAGTAAATCCGCAACGCCGGCGCTGGCGAGACGAGGCCGGACCGGCGCCGTTCGCCCTAGGTCCTTTGGGAAATACCCCTGGCGGGCTGGCCGGCGGGACGGCCCCCGCCGCCGCGACTGCATGCTTCGGCACAGACCCGTGGCCAGCGGGCCGGGTTTTGCATTAAGATCGCCTGATGGGGCTACCGCCGCTCGGCCCGCTATGACGGCGCGGGCGGTGCGAAACAGGGTAAAAGGGGTTCTTTGATGGCGCGTTCACGGGAAAGAACGGTTCGGTTTGCGCGGCCCGGCCGATACGTCTTGAATATGCTGATCTTCCTGCTGCTGGTCGCGGCTGTGGTGTTTTACCTGTCGCCCTTGAGCCCGCAGCCGACAAACCTTCTCATCGACGCCTTCAGCGCCAACCCCGCCTTAAACGGCCTCATTCTTTTCGTGCTCTTTCTCGGGATTGTTTACCATTTCAATCTCACTGAGACCGTGAGCCGCGCCGTGCGCTGGATCGAGGGCTTCCGCGATGGGGTCGACCCGACGACGCGGCGCATGCGTAATCCGCCGGCGCTCATCAGCGCGCTTTCGCAATTGCTCGCCGACACAAACTTCCGCGAACGCTTCTCGCCGGAATCAACCCGTTCGATGCTCGATTCCGTTGGTACACGGATGGACGAAGGCCGCGAGATGGGCCGTTACATCATGAACCTTCTGGTGTTCCTGGGCCTTCTTGGCACCTTCTGGGGATTGCTCGAAACGGTGAACGCCGTCGCCGCAACCATCAGCGGTCTGGCGACGACGGGCGGCAACGCCGAGGACGCAGTTGCCCAGCTCATCGCAAACCTCAAAGAACCCTTGTCCGGCATGGGCACAGCGTTTTCGTCATCCCTCTTCGGTCTTGGCGGCAGTCTTGTTGTCGGGTTCCTCGACCTGCAGGCCGGGCAGGCGCAAAACCGTTTTTATACCGACCTTGAAGACTGGCTCGCCGGCCAGACCGAAACCATTCGCTCGAAAGCGGGCGATGGCAAATCTTACTCCGGCGCCGATGTTGCCGAATTGACCGAAGCGATCGCCAGCCTTGAAACCGCGCTTGCGGCCAATACCGAAACCCAGATCAAGGCGAGCGCCGGTCAGACCGCGGAACTGAAAGACGAAATCCGCGCGCTGAACCGCACTCTTATTCGCGTCGGCGGCGGGGAGTAGCGGGCTATGGCGCGCCGGCGCACAAAGTCCGAGGCCAATATCTGGCCGGGCTTCGTCGACGGATTGTCGACGTTGCTTCTGGTTTTGATGTTCGTCCTGTCGATATTTGTCGTGGCGCAGTTCTATCTCGGCGACCGGCTCAATACGGTGAAGCAGGAACTTGCGGACAAGGACTCTGAACTCGCTCGCCTCATCGCCCAGATCAATTCGCTCAATGATCAGCTCGGCCTCGCTCAGAGCGAGAATGAAGCGCTCAACGCGCAGATCCTGTCCCTTGAAACGACGATCGATGAAAAGGACGACGAGCTCGCCGCACTGACCGCAGCCCTTGCAACGAGCCAGGCCGCCGTCGCCGCATCAGCTGAAGAACTTGAAGCAGAAAAGGCGCTTTCAGAAGAACAGAAAAGCGAAATCGCCACGCTTAATGCACAGATCGCCGCCCTGCGCCGACAACTTGCTTCGCTGCAGGAAGCCCTCGATGCGGCCGAAGCAAAGGACCGCGAACAACAGGCCCAGATCGAAAACCTGTCGCAACGCCTCAACGCCGCACTTGCCCGCAAGGTGCAGGAGTTGCAGGAAGTGCGCTCGCGCTTTTTCGAAGAGGCGCGCGCCGCGCTCGCCGATCTTCCGGGCGTCAGCGTTCAGGGCGACCGCCTGATCGTCAGCGGCGACGCCTTGTTTGGCTCGTGCCAGGCGTCCTTGTCGCCGGCGGCAAGCCAGAGCCTCAATGGCGTCGCGTCGGCCATTCTTGAAATCGATCGACGCATCAAGGCGCAAGTTGCCGGCCGCGAAGACGACGATGAAACCCAGGCCATCCAGAACTGGATCATCCGCGTCGACGGCCATGCGGATGCGACACCGCTCGGCCCCGGTTGCGCCGCGCGGTTCATTGACAATAAGGGCTTGTCCTCTGCGCGCGCCTTGTCCGTGACGCGCTACCTTGAAAGCCGGGGCGTGCCGTCGAACCGTCTCGTTGCCAGCGGACTTGGCGCAGACTTCCCGCTGGTTTCCGGCTTCTCCGCCGCGGCTCTCGCTCAGAACCGGCGCATTGAATTTAAACTGACGGAGCGTTGATCGTGAAACGTTCTTTGATCGCTTTTGCCGTTCTAGCAATTGTCGCCTCGTCCTCTGTGGTGTTGGCCCAGCGCAGCGAGATCGAACCGCCGCTTGAGCGCGTGCAGCGTTTCATCGAGGAAAGAAAACAAACCCGACCGCGTATCGCGCCGCCGCCGATCGGCCAGCCGCCGACGCGCATCGATAGCGCGGAGGTCGACTGGGATGCGGCGCGCGCGCTTGTTGTCGAAACCGAACGGCGCAGGCTCGCAAATCTCTCCAACGTTGCGGCGACGCGTGCGCCCGTGTTTCAACCCGCCGTCGGCGTGCGCGCAGCAGCGGCTGAAACCCTGAAACAGGCGCGGGCGGCGGAAATCGCCGCGGTTTCCATCCCGGTGCTAATTCCCGATCAACAGCGGGTTCGCGATACGGTGCAGATATTCGGACAGGCCGACGCTTATACGGCGATCGCCGAAGTCGCCGATGGCGTCGACATGCGCATCTCCGGCTCGCGCAAGCGCCTCGTGCTTGATCGTCCGCCGGCGCGACAGGAAGCCTTGCGAAAAATGCGTTCGGCGCGCCCGCCTCTTCCCGGCGTAAACGCGCCCTATGTGATCACGCGCAGCGAATCCTCCACCGATCTTTCTTTTTCGCGGTTCAATGTAGGCTATGTCTTAAGCGTCATCTGCGACGATCCCGATAACGACGCTCGCTGCGCGGAAGACGAATTCATTGCTGCGCTCGCCTCATCCCTTGCCCTTCTCAATGATCGTGGGGAGACCGGACAATGAGTGCGCGCCACAATGAACAACGCGGCAATGTCGCCGGGAAGATGCTTCTCGCCCTGATCATTCTTGCTGCATTCTGGGCCCTCATTTATTGGGAAATGAACATCCGTCACGACAGCGGCGACGTGGAGGATCCGATCACAGACGAGGAGCCGGTGGAAGACCCGCCGGTGGAAGATCCGGTCGATGATATTCCGCCTGAAGAGGACGACGAACCGGAAGCGCCGGACGAGGCGCCGGCGGATCTAACGGACGAAACCGGCGCTGTCTTTTCTTATTTGCCGGTCGGCGATCTGTTGCCCGAAAGCGGCCCGGGCTTTGCCGACGACACTGTCTACCGGGATATTCTGTTCCCTACTGCCGATCGGGCCTATCTCAATTCCCAGGTTTATCGTTATGGCGGCTTTTACGGTTCGCTCAACGGCATGGAAGGCGGTCAATGCGACGCGCCAAATTATGAATATCCCTGGCAGGATACTTTCTGTGAAAAGCGTTCGCGCGATCAGGATCTATGCCCCGGCGGCGGTCATGAAGGCCTCGATATTCGGCCTGCGAGCTGCACGAAAAACGCCCATGTGGCGGTTGCAGCGGAAGACGCGCGCGTCGTTGATCTTCGACGCCACTGGGTGACGCTGCAAACCGATGACGGCACGCTTTACAACTACCTTCATCTCAATATGGGCGCGTTAAGTGTCGGCCTTGGCGATTATGTGAGCAAAGGCGATCCGATCGGCGTAATCTCCAACGACTTTTTTAAGTCGGATGGAACCTCTGTGCCGACGACCATTCATCTGCATTTTGAAATGTATGAAAACTACGTCACCGGCGACGATGACGAGCCGCTGTTCACGAAAGTGAATCCCTATTTGACGCTGGTCGCCGCTTATGATCGCAAATTGCGTGGCGAATAAGCGCCTCAACCGCCGAATACAACCTCGTGCATGATGCGTCCGGGCAGGAACGCAAAGGCGCCGGCGATGACAAGGCCGCCGACGAATATGCCGATGAAGGGACGGGAATGAAATTTCAGCCCCGGCCCGCCGCGGAGCAACAGATAGCTTCCCTGAAACACGCCCCAGAATGTCAGTACCGTGAAGAGATGGATCCACGAAAACCATTGCGTGATCGGAAGCCCGGGCACAAGCGACGGGCGGATGAATATGCTAGACGTTGCGATTGTCGCCATGATCAGCACCCAGACAAATCCGAGGGCTTTGTGAGGCAAGGTTCCCTTTGGCGCGACCAATTGAACAACGCCCAGAACAAAGGCGGCCATCGCGCCGAATGCATGGACCTGAATGACCCAGGTCGCATCAAGTAATGGTTGCAGCGACATACCCCGCCCCCTTGTTCAAACCACGCGATCCGTTCGGTCTTGAAACCGCTGAACGAGCGTAGCTAATCTACTTTATTTTGTAAAGTGGTTTATTTTCGAGAAATTGACATGGCGAGCCAGATCGCCAGCAACGCCCCGGCGAGCCCGAACCATGTCAGTGCATATTCAAAATGCTTGTTGCGAAAATCGAGGCGCGTCGTTCCGCCCTTCGGCCAGCCGGCGCCGTCAATCGCGAAGCTGTCTATGTAATAGGGCGCGGCATTGATACTGAGATCAGCCGCAAACGCTGATGGCTTGCGCACAAACCATAGTCCGTCCTCAGACTTTTCTTCCGACCGAAACCAAGAAGCCGGCGGCGCAGGGCGTTCGGGATATCGAAACAACCCCGTAATTGTCATTTCGGCGAAACTTTCTTCATCGCATGGACAGACCCAATCGCGCTGTTGATGCGACAGAAAACCGAGATTGACGAATACAGCCGGGTCTGTTTTTTGGGTTGCCGCCCGAAAGACATAACGGCCGGGGTCACCCTCTAACGTGCCGAAAACATCAGCGCCTGCCGTCGGCGCAAGAGCGCCGGTTACATAAACGGGCGAATATTCGACATCTTCACCAGCCGCCGCCCGCGCCACCGCATCCGAAAAGGGAATCGGATCGGCGGCAATTCGCGCCTCAACCTTTTCGATGAGGTCGCGCTTCCATTCGAGCCGCTGCAGCTGCCAGTTTCCAAGCGACAAGAGGATTACAAGCGCAACGCCAGCGCATATCGTCAGTACGGGACGGAAATGAAATTTTCGCCCTGCAATCACTCTTCGAGCCGGCCTTCCGCCGCCTTGTTGGCATATTGCAGCGCTATCAGCGTCGCCTTGAACGGTCGCAGCAAGCAAAGCGTCAACGCTATGGTGAGGCCCGCGCTTATCGCAAATGCGAGCCATAATGGGGCATGGAACGTAAACCGCGCCATAAACGCCGCCGCTACGGCGAGGAAGCCGACAATGAAAATCACGAAGACCGCCGGACCGTCGCCGGCGTCGGCTTTTGCATAATCGAGCCCGCAGACCTCGCATGCGGGCCGCAGCCCGAGAAATCCCTGAAACAACGGTCCGTCGCCGCAGCGCGGGCATTTGCCGCCAAGTCCGGCGGCGTATGGAGAGACCGGAGGATAATACGCCATCAGTCGGTCGCCGGCGTTAGTTCCAGAACAATTTCTTCATCATTGCCTGCGGCGCGGCCGCGGTGATAGTCGCGCGCGGCGGCGATCAGACCGTCGAGGGATTTCACTTCGCAAACGGTAAAACCGCTTTCATCCGCTTCCAGGTCGCCGCTCTCGATAAGTCCGTCGCGGGTTTTCGGAGACAGAGAGGCGCAGTCCATCATTGTAAGGAAGAACTGTTTTTTGTCGCCCCGGCCGTAATAATACATGGCGCCGTCTTCTTCGTGGGCCTGTACGGCGTATCCGCGTCGACCGATGCGGCGGAACCGCATTTTTGCATCGTCTTCTGCATTTTCAGCATTGGCGAAATTGTAAAGCCCGGTTCCGTCGACGCTGATTACAAAGCGCTCGCAGTCGCTGTCGTCCGCCTCTGCGCTGAGCGGGCACATAACGTGTTCGCCAGCGCCGAGCGGTTTCGCCTTGCCGGTTTTTTCATCAAGCAACGGCTCTTCAGAAACCAGACAGCCGGCGAGCGCGAGCGCCGCGCCCGCTGCGATACTGAATTTGAGCGTGAGAGAGCGCATGCGGCCCTCCTCGTACTACCCCGTCAGGACAGAAGTCCCTGATTGCCGAGAACGTAGATGAAGGCAAAAAGGAACAACCAGACAACGTCGACAAAGTGCCAGTACCAGGCTGCCGCCTCGAAGCCGAAATGCCGCTCGGGCGTGAAGTGTCCGGCAAGACCGCGGAAGAGACAGACCGTCAGGAAGATAGTGCCGATGATGACGTGCAAGCCATGGAAACCGGTCGCCATGAAGAAAGACGCGCCGTAAATGCCGCCGCCTGAAAACTTGAACATGTCGAACGCCAGCGCTTCATAATACTCAACCGCCTGAAGCCCGGTGAAGAGCGCGCCAAGCACGATCGTCAGGATCAAACCCTGAATGAAGCCCTTTTGGTCGTTGTTAACGATGGCGTAGTGCGCCCAGGTAACGGTCGTTCCGGACAACAACAACACCAGCGTATTGATCAGCGGCAGCGCCCATGGATTGAGCGGCTCGACCCCAACCGGCGGCCAGACCGCGCCCGTCGCATGAACGCGGCCGTCATTGCCTGAAAACGCCGGTTCGCCGGCGGCGTTGAGCATTTGAGAGCCGTCGGCCAGCAGCACCGGATCGCCCGCGCCGGGAAAAAGCGCCGCCCCGAAAAACGCCCAGAACCAGGCGGCGAAAAACATCACTTCAGAAGCAATGAACAACACCATGCCGTAGCGCAGCCCCAGGCGCACGACTGTCGACGTATTCTCCCCGGTGAGGCTTTCCTTGATGACGTCGCGCCACCAGCCGACGAATGTCACCAGAATGCCGGCAAAGCCGAGGAAGAAAAGCCAGTTGCCTTTGATCGCAAGAAGCGGCGAGCCCGCAGGGCCGAACACGAGACCAGCTTCATTGGGGCCGGATTTCATCCACATCACAGCGCCGATCATCATCGCCGTGGCGGCGATAGATCCCACCAACGGCCAGGCTGATGGATTGACCAGGTGGTATTCGTGTTTGACGTCAGCGCCGGCCATGGGCGTGCCCCTCTTCGATGAAAGCTCGATTTTCGCCGAATTCTATACTGCGCCCGCCGGCAAAAATCCAAGCGCGCGAGCCATTCGCCGCCGCGCCATAGGGCCGCAGGAGACGGGCGGCGCCAGCGCTACGACTTGTCGGGAAACCGGCTCCGACGCCCAAAAAACAGCCCTAGAGCCCGCCGCCGACGCCGTCGCTTTCAGGAGCGGGATCATCGTCCCAGGCAAAAAACGTATAAGCCAGCGTAATCGTTTCGACCTCCGCCAAATTGGGATCATCAGCGAGCGCCGGATCGACGAAATAGGTGACCGGCATGGAAACCTTTTCCCCCGGCTGCAGCGTCTGTTCGGTGAAACAGAAACACTCGATTTTGCTGAAATAGATCCCGGCCTTGGCGGGGGAGACGTTGAACGTCGCGCGCCCCGTCACCGGCCGATCCTCAAGGTTTTCCGCTTCGTAAAAGGCAAGGCCCGTCTCGCCAATATGAAGGGTCTGGGAAATCTGTTCAGGCTTGAACCGCCAGTTGAGGTCCTTCGCCACGGTGCTGTCGAAACGGATAGTGATTTCCCGGGCTAGGGTGCGATCCGCGCCCGTCTCGGCGCGCTGGGTGAAGCCGCCCCAACCGGTAACCTGGCAGAACGCGCGGTAGGCGGGAACTGATGCAAATGAAAGGGCAATCATGCCGCCGACGACGCCGGCGACGATCATTGCGGTTTTTTTGTTTGCGCGATCGTTCATGGCCAACCTCAGAACGAACGCTCGGCGACAGATCCGCCGAGGCGAAGAATTGTAACGGTGAAGACGAGGATAATGAATGCGGCAAGGCCGAGCGCAATGGCTAGATTGCGCCGGTCGCGCTGTTTGATTTCGTCAGATTTTTCCGGGCGCTGATCAACCATGAAGACCTGTCCATCGCTCTATGGGTATCGCTGCGAAGAGCGCAAAAAGATAGAAAATGGAATAGCCGAACAAGCGTACGGCGGGACGGCGATCATCTTCGTCGGCGCGCAGGACTTTCCAGGCGGCGTATATGAAATAGGCGCCAAGCAAGACCGCTGTCGCGAGGTAGAGAACGCCGGTCGTTCCGATAACGAAGGGCGCCGCGCCAATGAGCGCGACCAGCACCGAATAGATGAATACCTGGCGCCGGGTTTCCTTGTGACCGCGAACGACCGGCATCATGGGCACGCCGGCGCGTTCATAATCACCCTGCTTGAAGAGGGCCAGCGCCCAGAAATGCGGCGGCGTCCACAGAAAAATAATGGCGAACAGCACCCAGGCGTCTAGCGGCGCGGCGCCGGAAACGGCGGCCCAGCCGACCACCGGGGGAAGCGCGCCTGCTGCGCCGCCGATGACAATATTCTGCGGCGTCGCGCGTTTTAGCCACATGGAATAAATGACGACGTAAAAGAAGATCGTGAATGCAAGAAGCGCTGCCGCGAGATAGTTGGAGGCGAGGGCCAGGAGCGCGACAGAGAGCGCTGACAGAAACCAGCCAAACGCCGCTGCTTCGGACCGGGGAACTAACCCTTGCGGGATTGGCCGTTTCTGCGTCCGGCTCATAACCGCGTCGATATCGGCGTCCCACCACATATTGAGAGCGCCCGACGCGCCCGCTCCGACGGCGATGGCCAATAGGGAGATCGCCGCGAGCGCGGGATGCAACGAACCGGGCGCGGCGACCATGCCCACGAAAGCGGTGAAGATTACAAGCGACATGACGCGCGGCTTCAGGAGACTGAAATAGTCTCCCGGGCTCGCCGCAGCGCTCGATCGCATGGTCATATCGGTTTCGCTCATGAGGCGGCTTATGCCTCACGGGGCGTCAAATGAGAATAGGCCCGGGGCGCGATTGCCGCGCGGCCCCGGGTCGCAACAGAAGGCGCCATTCCGCCCGCAAGCGCCGGCGGGCTCTAGCTTATCGGCGAGAGAAAACCGACCGCGCGCCGAAAATCACGAAAATCAGCACCATAAAGGCGAGAAAATAAGCAAGCAGCGTTGCGGCGGTCATGTTCATGAACACGCCCCAACTCGCCTGAAGCTGGCCGGCGAGCCGTCCGCCGGTAACCGAAGCGCCTTCGGCGCCCGCGGCGAAGACCCCGCGCAGATATCCGCCCAAGGCAAACAGCCCGAGCGCCAGCAGCGTCATCGACCCAATCTGCGTGCCCCGGCGCATCATCAGCGCCGCTACGGCCACCGATCCAAACGCAATCAGCAAGGCAATCCAGTCGCCGCTCAAGAACGTCGACCGCAAAATGTGCAATACGTCATTGAGAATAGTTTCAAGCATTCCCCATACCCCAGATCCGTTACTGTGTTGAAACGCAACGTGTCGCGAAAGCAATGGCGCCGGCGTTTTTAGAACGCCGGCGCTTCATCGCATGGTTTCCGTCAGCCCCGGAAGAAAAGCGATTTTCCGATAAACAAGATCGCGATGGTTACGGCGAATATCAAAAGATAAATGAGCATCGTCGCGCCCGACATAGCGCCGAGGGACGCCCAGCCGGCGTCTAATTGCGTAAGATAAGCGCCCGGACTTGTCGGCGCGTCGCTCGTCGCTCCGCCATAAACAAGCCAAAGCAAGCCAAGCACCAGCATGGCCAGCACGCTTACGCAAATGATTTGCCCGACATTGCGCATGGCGAACACGCCGACCAGCGCGGCGACGATCACCATCCCCAAAAACACATAATTGCCGCCAAGAAAGATGCCTTCCGCGACGGCGCGAATTTCTCCAATCATACCTTCCATAGTCGATCCCCTTCCCAGTGGTTAACGGAAACTTTGCGAAAGTTAACGATTTTTTGGGACGTGGCCATACTGCAGCGCACAAAAAAAACCCGCCGAATTACCGGCGGGTTTTGATTTCTCAGAAAACTGGCGGTCTAGAACGCCTTGGCGTCCCCCCGATCGAACCGCGGCAGCTCATTGAACTGGTGGAATGGCGGCGGCGAAGGCAGCGTCCATTCGAGCGTTGTCGCCCCTTCGCCCCAATAATTGGCCTCCGCCTTGCGGCGATAGATGAAGAAAGCGTCGATCATCGCAATCAGGAAGACGAGCATGCCCACCAAGGTGATGGCGTAGCCGATGGACGACCAACCGTGCCAGTAGGCGAAAGCTTCCGGATAATCGACATACCGCCGCGGCATGCCCTGCAACCCGAGGAAATGCTGCGGGAAGAAAATCAGGTTCACGCCCACAAACATGATCCAGAAATGCAGCTGGCCGAGCCATTCCCGGTACATCTTCCCGGTCATTTTGCCGAACCAGTAATACCAGCCTGCGAAAATCGCGAAGACCGCGCCGAGCGACAACACATAGTGGAAGTGCGCCACCACATAATAGGTGTCGTGCATGTAGTGGTCGATACCGGCGTTGGCGAGCACGACGCCTGTGACGCCGCCCACCGTAAACAGGAAGATGAACCCGATCGCCCAAGCCATGGGCGTTTTGAATTCAATCGACCCGCCCCACATGGTCGCGATCCACGAAAAGATCTTGATGCCTGTGGGCACCGCAATGACCATGGTCGCAGCGACAAAGTAGGCTTTCATGTTCACGCTGAGGCCCACCGTGTACATATGGTGCGCCCAGACGATGAAACCGACGAACCCGATGGCCACCATCGCGTAAGCCATGCCGAGATAACCGAAGATCGGTTTTTTCGAGAAGGTCGAAACGATGTGGCTGATTATGCCGAAGCCAGGAAGGATCAGGATGTAGACTTCCGGATGGCCGAAGAACCAGAACAGATGCTGGAACAGCAATGGATCGCCGCCGCCGGCGGCGTCAAAGAACGCGGTGCCGAAATTACGATCGGTCAACAGCATGGTGATGGCGCCGGCGAGAACCGGAAGCGACAACACCAAAAGAAACGCCGTCACCAAAACCGACCAGGCAAACAGCGGCATCTTGTGCAGGGTCATGCCCGGCGCGCGCATATTGAAGATTGTTGTGATGAAATTGATGGCGCCGAGAATGGACGAGGCGCCCGCAAGGTGGAGCGACAAGATCAAGAGATCCATCGCCGGCCCCGGACTGCCCGTATTCGATGACAAGGGCGGGTACAGGACCCAGCCGCCGCCAAAACCGATATTCTGGCCATAGCCCGGCGCAAACAGCGACAGCGTGATCAGAATGCCGCTGGCGCCGTAGAGCCAGAACGAAATGTTGTTCATCCGCGGAAACGCCATATCCGGCGCGCCGATCATGATCGGCACAAACCAGTTGCCGAACCCTCCGATCATCGCCGGCATCACCATGAAGAAAATCATGATGAGCCCGTGATAGGTGGTCAGGACGTTGTAGAAATTCGCCGCCGCGTCGAGGTCGCCGCCGCTCCATTGCGTCAGGATGGTTACGCCTGGCTCGGCGAGCTCCCAGCGCATCAAACCAGACATGGCGCCGCCGATGATGCCGGCGAGAATGGCGAACAACAGATAGAGCGTGCCGATATCCTTGTGGTTCGTTGAAAAGAACCAGCGAACGAAGAATGACGGTTTGTGGTCGGCATGATCGCCGTGGGCGGCGTGTGCGTCTGCCATGCGGATTGCCCCTTACTTCGCTGCTGCGCCGGCGTCGGCCAGCTTTGTTGTTTGTTGCTCGAACATCGGCTCCAGCCCGGCGAGCGCGCGCCGGCCGTCGACCCATGCTTCGAATTCCGGCCGTGAGACGACCTCGACGGCAATCGGCATATAGGCGTGTTTGATGCCGCAAATCTCTGAGCACTGACCATAAAAGACGCCCTCGCGATCAGCCGCAAACCACGTCTCGTTAAGACGGCCAGGAACCGCGTCGATCTTGATGGCGAAGGCCGGAATCGTCCAGGAATGGATGACGTCATTGGCCGTCGTGATAATGCGAATGGTTTCGCCCGCGGGCACGACAACGCGATTGTCTACTTCAAGCAGGTATTTGTCCGACGTCGTCTGATCTTCCGGCAACAGGTTCGAGAAGAAATCGAAATCGCCGAAATCGGGATAGGAATACTGCCAGTTCCATTGATAGCCCACGGCCTTGATCGTCATGGTCGGCGCAAGAGCGATTTGCGCGCGTTCTCCGCGCCCGACCACGGAGCGACCGCCGCGGACGACAATGCTGTCGCCGGCGGCCGGCGGATTTTCGAACTGAACGACCACTTCCGGATCGCCAAGCCCTTCCAGCCGATAATCATCGCGATGGCTAAGTTTGCGGCGACCGCTGGCGTCTTCGAGATAAACCTCAACATGCTTCGGCCGAATGACCGTACGACCGTCGGCGAAATTATTCGGAAATACGAAATCCACCGTTTGGCCGTCGCCTCGATACGTCGCCTGCTTGCCGTCGGGGGTTACGTCTTCTTTGTAGAGAAGATCAAAAGACGGCAACGCAATCGCCAGCAGGATCAGGATCGGAACACCCGTCCAGACGACTTCAACCAGCGTGTTGTGGCTGAATTTTCGCGGATTTGGATTCGCTTTCGAATTATAGCGGGCAATCACCCACAAGAGCAGCAACAGAACAAAAATACAGATCACCGTGATGATCGGCATCAAGATCCAGTTGTGGAAAAAATGAACTTCCTCCGCCAGGGCGGAATTGGCTGGCAGCATGGCGATGCCGCCTTGCGTGCGTTCGGCGAGCGCGACGCTCCCGGCCGTCAAGGCGCTCAAGCTGGAGACCGCCGTCAGTATTCGTTTCATTCTGGTACCCCGTGGGCTTTCGACAAAGACGCCGACCGGCGGCGGGCGGAACGCCTCGCGCCGGGAATTTGCCCGCTTATAGGCCGGTCGCCGCGGTGTCGCCATCGGCAAATCCATGAAAAATGGTCGCAGCGCTAGGCCCGCCGCTGAGCTCGCGGCCATTGCAGCGGCAGGGCGCGACGATTAAGTCTTCGCCCATGACCGATTCCTATTTTTTCAGCCGCACCGACCTTGACCGCGCCCGCACCGGGCGTCTCGTTGACGATGCGCTCAAGGGCGCTGACGATGGCGAGTTGTTTCTCGAATATGCGCAGTCGGAGACGTTTGTCTTTGACGATAACCGGCTGAAGACGGCGAGCTTCAACGTGGATCAGGGCTTTGGCTTGCGCGCGGTCATCGGGGAATCGACCGGCTACGCCCACGCCTCGGAATTATCAGAGGCCGCGCTAAAGCGGGCCGGCGATGCAGTGCAGGCGGTCAAGACCGGTCAGAGCGGGTCATTTGCCGACGGGCCGACCCGCACCAATGCCCGCCTCTATCCAGATGAAAATCCGCTCGACGACATGCCGTTTGAGGCAAAAACGAAACTTCTTGAGGACATCAACGAATACGCCCGCGACCGGGACTCCCGCGTGCGCCAGGTCTCCTGTTCGCTCACCGGCGCGTGGTCGGCCGTAGAGATCATGCGGCCCGGCGGCGAAATTATCCGGGATTTCCGTCCGCTGGTCAGATTGAACGTCTCCGTGACCGCCGGCGAGGGCGACCGGCAGGAAACCGGCAGCTTCGGCGCCGGCGGGCGCGCCGGCTACGCCGCCTATGTCTCGCCAGAGGCATGGCGAGGCCAGGTCGACGAGGCGCTGCGCCAGGCACTGGTCAATTTAGAGGCTGAAGCCGCGCCAGCGGGTGAGATGGAAGTTGTGCTGGGCCCAGGATGGACAGGCGTTCTTCTGCACGAAGCAGTCGGCCACGGCCTTGAGGGCGATTTCAACCGCAAAGAAACCTCCGCCTTCGCCGGACGTCTTGGCGAACGAGTGGCCGCACCGGGCGTCACGGTGATCGACGACGGGACCATCGACGGTCGCCGCGGCTCGCTCACCGTGGACGATGAAGGAACGCCGACGTCGCGAACGGTGTTGATCGAGGACGGAATTCTCAAAGGATACTTGCAGGACCGCCTTAATGCTCGGCTGATGGGCATGAAAGCCACCGGCAACGGCCGCCGCGAAAGCTTCGCCCACAACCCCATGCCGCGCATGACCAACACTTTCATGCTCGGCGGCGATCATGACCCGGAAGAAATTCTGAAATCGGTCAAGGACGGCATCTACGCCGTCAACTTTTCCGGCGGACAAGTCGACATCACCAGCGGTAAGTTCGTTTTCAACTGCACTGAAGCCTATCGCGTCAAAAACGGCAAAGTCGGCGCGCCAATAAAAAATGCGGCGCTGATCGGCGACGGCCCTTCTGTCCTTACCCAGGTCTCCATGATCGGCAATGATTTCGCCCTCGACCCGGGCGTTGGCGTCTGCGGCAAAGCGGGACAAGGCGTTCCCGTCGGCGTCGGCCAGCCAACGATCAAGATCGACCGCCTGACCGTCGGCGGTGCAGCAGGGTAGGTCACGCCCCGGCGTTCCAGACCAGCGACGACGTTATCGCCATCACGACACTGAGCAGAACAAGCAAGTAAATCATGCCGGATGCGAACGCCGTCCAGACGGTTTTTCGCCAGCCGCGTTTGTAAGCGCGCTTTATAGCAACCAGATAATAAACTGCGATCGCAATACTCGAGATCAGCCCCATCAACGGCGCACCAAGCTGCGCGAAGATAAGACCGGCGCCGACAATCGCAAAACCGACTGCGTGCATATAGAGCGCAAGCACCATATGGTCGAATATGAACGCTTCGCGCCGCAAGAATAGAGCAAGCACAAGCGCCAAAACCGGCGTCATCAAAAACATGACCCGCGGCAGCCAATCGTTGACGCCGTCATTGAATGCCCTGGGGTTTCGCACCGCCCAGGCAACGCCCTCAAGCATGCGCTCGACGACTGCGCTCGAAACCGCATCGCTTGTTTCAGCGTCTGACTGATCGTCCGCAGCTGGTGATCCCGTGCCAGACGCTTCTTCAGCAGCGTCCTGGCGCGCTTCTTCAATACATTGATCTATCCGCGTCTGATCGGAATTGAGATCGCCTTCTTTTACGAAAAACCGCAACGTGCCGTGAAAACTACACTCTGAATCTCTTGCCTCGCTAAGATCGACGCCGCGCTCCGCCGCCGAGGCAATGACCTCTTCCAGTTTCACCGGATCTGTTTGTCGGAAACTAACTTCAAGCGCGACGAACAGTGTGTTCGTCAGACCAATGGTCAGAAAAAACAAAAAGCTGACGACAAGAAACAAACGCACCGGCGGCGTGTAGCGAGAGCGCCTTCCATGCGAGTAATTCGTCGGCACAATACCGGGCGCAGCGGCAAGCACGCCGAGCGTGCGCCACATGCGGCTGTCGAATGAAAACGTGTCTTCAACAAAATCGCGGGCAAGCAAAACAAGACTGCGGCGCAAATCATCGTGCTTTTGACCGCAAGCGACGCAAAAAACACCGACGACGTCAGCGCCGCAAGAAAGACATGTTATTGAAGCGAATGGCGGCTCCAGCGCAACATCGTCGCCCGCCGGAAGCCCGCTCTCCTCGCCATCCAGATCTTCTGTTTCGCTCATCGCACCCTGCCCAAACGCAGCTTAGCAGGCGTGCTCGGATATGAAAAACGCCGTGGAAAGAAGACAAATCCATGTTAGGCGAATGAGCGATGCCCCATTTTGTAACCCGCTTTGCACCCTCGCCCACGGGCTATCTGCATCTCGGCCACGCGTTCTCGGCGCTCACCGCGTTCAACGCTGCAACTGAGGCGGACGGGCGCCTTCTCTTGCGCATTGAGGACATTGACCGAACGCGATGCAAACCGGAGTTCGAGAAGGCCATTTTCGAAGATCTCGCCTGGCTCGGGCTTGAATGGGAAACGCCGGCGCGCCGCCAGTCCGACCATTTCGACGACTACCAGCGCGCCCTTGAACGCTTGCGGGAAAAAGACATCGTCTACAGATGTTTTAAAACCCGAAAAGAAATCGCCGACGAAATCGCACGGGCCCCGCATCTAAAACCAGACGGCCCGGAGGGCCCGCAATATGTGGGCGAGCCGCTGCAACCGGGCAAAGAAGAAAGGCTGCTCGAAGACGGCGCGGCTTTCGCCTGGCGACTGTCGATGGCGCGGGCGCGCGACGCGCTCGGCGGCGACTTCGGGGCGCTTTCATTCATCGAAGAAGGGCGCGGGCCGAGAGGCGAGCGAGGCGCCATAAAAGCGACGCCCGAAATCTTCGGCGATCCCGTGATCGCGCGAAAGGACTTTGGCACAAGCTATCATCTCGCCGCCGTTCTGGACGATGCAGTGCAGAGCGTCACGCATGTCATTCGCGGCGATGATCTTTTTCCGACGAGCCATTTGCACCGATTGCTGCAAGCGCTCCTCGGTCTGCCTCCGCCGCGCTATCGCCACCACCGTCTAATTACTGATGAAAACGGCAAACGTTTCGCCAAGCGCGATCAATCCGTCACTTTGCGCGTCTTGCGCGAGAATGGCGCGACGCCCGCAAGCATTCGCGCCTCTCTGGGTCTTTCATCAAGCGTTTAGCGTTGACGCCGAGGTTTCCGGATAGCGCGCGCCGGCGACAGCCTCCGGCGGCACAGCCCGTTCGATCGCTGTAATTTCATCTGCTGACAGACTAATACTCAGTGCACCGACATTCTCTTCAAGCCGTGAGACTTTCTTCGTTCCCGGGATGGGGATGATGTCGTCGCCTTTCGCCAGCACCCAGGCGAGCGCGATTTGCGCAAGGCTCGCCCCTTTTGCATCAGCGATTTCTTTTAGCTGATCCACCAGCGTCAGGTTTTTCTCAAGCGCGCCATCCGCAAAGCGCGGGTTCATAACGAGGCGATAGTCTTGGCCGCCGAAATCCTTCGCCTCACGAAAAGCGCCAGTCAACAAGCCGCGGCCGAGCGGGGAATAGGCAACAAGCGCTGCGCCGGTTTCGCGACAGGCGGGAATGGCTTCGGCCTCCATATCGCGCGTGACGATCGAATATTCTGACTGCAACGCGGCGATCGGATGGACTGCGTTGGCTGCTTTCAGTGTTTCGGCGCTCACTTCGGAGAGCCCAAGGGCGCGGACTTTTCCTTCCTTCACGAGATCGGCCATGGCGCCGACAGACTCTTCGACAGGAACGGTCCGGTCGCGGCGGTGCATGTAGTAAAGATCGATAACGTCAATGCCGAGCCGTTTCAGCGAAGCCTCGCATGCCTCTTTGATGTATTTCGGATCGTTGGACAGGCCGGCCCAACCGCCGTCGCCATCGCGCATGATGGCGAACTTGGTGGCGAGTACGATGTCATCGCGTCGGCGTTTGAGAAAACCCGAAAGCTGTTCTTCGTTTCGCCCGGAACCGTACATATCAGCGGTGTCAAAGAAATTGACGCCACACTCAAGCGCCGCATCAAGCACTGTTTCCGCTTCGGCATTTGACAGGGCGTCGCCGTAAAACTCAGCAAGTCCCATGCATCCAAATCCTAAACGCGACACTTCAAGACCCGACCGGCCGAGGGCAACCTTGCGCATTTGCGACTCCTAGTTTTTTGAGATCGGGCCGTTATGCGGACAAAACACTGTGGCGCCAATTCTTGAAATCTTAATTTTCGTTCTTATGTGTGCGCCTCAACAAATTCTTCCCGCAATCTATAACGACCCGTCATCGGCCAGTTGAAAAGCACATCCTCGTGCTTCGGCCCGGCCCCGATATTGTGAACGATCATGGGCGCGCCTGAAGCTCCGATTTCGCTTGTCACGACGCCAATATGGGGAAGCCAGCCGCCGCGCGTTCCTTTGAGGTTCCAGGCGACAATGTCGCCCGGCTGAAAGTCAGCCGGATCATCGCTCGGCGGCAGTCGCAAATTATTCCGAACAAAGAACTTCTCCAGATTAGGAACCCGGCGATGATCGATATTGGGATCCGGGCGCGACAAACCCCAGTGTTCTGGATAAGAACCGAACGCCGCTTTCATGTCCTCATGCACAAGCTTTTGCAGATCAAGACCGATGGCGCGCATGGACCGAACGACAACGTCGGAACAAACCCCGCGGTCCGGCGCAACATCGCCCATCGGATAAGCTATCGGCGTATAGGCCGCATCATAAACGACCCGGTATTGCGTACGCTCGATCGCTGCGGTGGAAAGTTTTTCACCCCAGCTTTCCGCATGGGCAGACGTCGCAAGCGC
This sequence comes from Hyphococcus sp., assembly GCA_965267325.1. Lineage (GTDB taxonomy): Bacteria > Pseudomonadota > Alphaproteobacteria > Caulobacterales > Parvularculaceae > Hyphococcus. The sequence continues at coordinate 2,370,368 of OZ253943.1, forward strand.
CGCGACAACCATCACAATTAATATTCTCATGGCCGAATTGTTGCGGACAAATCCGGCGGCATTACGGCGCGCCCCTCGCAATCGTGATCAATCGTGCGTTGGCGGACCGTCCCGGCCAGCTATACCGTCCCACGCTTCAGACGGAGGGCAATATGAAACCTGCATTGATGTTGGCGCTGCGCGCGTCGACCGGATTACTGCTGATTGTATGGGGATCGATCCGGGCCTTTGCGCCGGAAAAAGGCGTTGGCCTCGCCGACAAATATTACGGCGGCGCGTTGAACGCCGAGACCATTCAACTGGCCTTCGGCTGGGGCGAAATCGTGCTCGGCGCTTTCGTCATTCTCGGGCTGTTTCGAACGATCGCCTATCCCCTTCAGGCGCTCATTCTTGTCGGCGGCGTGTTTCCCATCTGGAAGCATATCCTCGATCCGCGCAGTCTTTATCTTTGGGCTCCGGACGAACGCGCCAATGTCCTGTTTTTCCCGTCGACAACAGTCGCGGTCGCAACCCTCATTATACTCGCCTTTCGGGAATACGATACGCTGAGCCTTGACCGAGTGCTGAGGCGCGGCTGAGCTTTGCGCTGAATTGAGGGCGGATTTCGGCGAAACGATGCTGAAATAGGGGGCTCGCGCGCCTATATCTTCCTTTGGAAGGAGGCGCCCATGTATCCCGATCACCCCCTCGCTGATGAACGCGGCCTTTCGCCTATTGCGTTCATCCTCAATATTTTCTGGCTGCTTCTCGGCGGCGCCCTCGCAGCGCTCGGCTGGTTTGTCGCCGCCCTGATCATGGTCATCACCATCATCGGCATTCCCTGGGCGCGGGCCGCCTTCGACAACGGCGTCTACACGCTCTGGCCTTTCGGCGCAAAGCCCATAGCCCGGGACCGTCTTTATGGGGAGGATATCGGCACCGGACCGCTCGGATTTCTCGGCAACATTATCTGGTTTTTCCTCGCCGGATGGTGGCTGGCCCTCGGCCATCTCTTCGCCGCGATCGGTCTTGCGATCACTATCATCGGGCTGCCATTCGCCTGGGCCCATTTGAAACTTGCCGGCTTCGCCCTTTGGCCCATCGGGCGGACCATCGTCGCCAGCAATGTGCGTCCGGGCTATTATCGGCGGGCTTACTAGCCTCCGGCGCCAGTTTCAAACGCCGACCTTTGGACGTTGCACCCTCGCCGCGGTCCAACCTGACAAAATCGATCACCTCGCTTCGTTGATGTTGTCGTCTATGCTCCGTAAAGAGAAGAGTACGAGACGCATACGAACAACAATGAACGGAACGGGAAAACGCAAATGGATCGATTTTCGTTCGTTATGGTCTTGCTTTCCATCATCGTCGGTCTCGGCGTTACCGAGCTATTGACGAATGTTGCGCGTCAAATTCAGGGTGGAAAGAAAAATCGTTTCTATTGGGTGCATTCCCTACTTGTTGCTTTGGTTTTCATCGCATTGTTGCAACAATGGTGGGAAAGCTGGGACCAGCGTCATGTGGAGACCTGGACATTTCCAATTCTCCTGTTGATGCTCGGCGGCCCGATAGGGTTGTACATCATCTCCCATCTTCTGTTTCCAAATGAATTTGACGGGATCGATTTTAAGGCATTTTATTTTCAAAATCCGAAAGTGACATATTTGATCGCGGCCGCGACGGTCGTGTTTGCTACAGCATACAGGCCGTTAAGCTTTGGCGACCGTGTCATCGACCCCGACAACGTGGCGTCTGTCGCGATATTTTTTGCTTTCTTGGTGTTGGCGGGAACCCGTCGGCAAATTGTTCACGAAATTCTGGTGCCACTGTTGTTCACAGCAATCGTGTTCGATGTGCTGTTCTTTCATTTAAGCATTTGACTCAGTCAGCCCGCGCCTACTCCATAGTCAGCACCGCCGCATAAGCCTCGATCCCGTAAAGGAGATTGCCGAGGCGGATATTCTCATCGGCCGAATGCTGATTATTATCGAAATTGGCGATGGGCAGAATGACAATCGGCGCGTCAGAAATATCCTCGAAGATATAGATCGGCAGCGTACCGCCCAAGCTCGGATTCAAGATGAGTTCTTCACCCCCTGCTTGACGCAGCGCCCGCGCCAGTTCCGCCATTCCCGGCGCATCCATTGACGTCCGCACGGCGCGATAACCGTTCTCGCGTGTGATCTTCGCAATCAGCGCATGAGCCTGGCGGGTCTCAGCATCCGGATCCTCACGCACGATGTGATACCCCTGTGCTGCAATATGGTTTTCAACGAGGGCCTGCATCGCCTCCGGATCGTTGCCTTTGACAAGACGAATGCCGATTGACGCGGTCGCGCGCGGCGGAATTGAATTGCGCGCCGCCGCGCCCACTTCGGCGCTTTTGAGCCCTTTAAGATTGAGCGCCGGCAGCATGATGCGTTCAGCCAGAGGCGCGTTTTCTGCTTCCGTCGCCGCCAGGCCGAATTCGGCGCGCAAATCGTCGTCCACAGCCGGCATGTTGGCGAGCGCTGCGTAGTCTGCAACGCTAAGCTCCTCGATCGAATCGTAAAAGCCATCGACCAGAACGCGCCCGTCATCGTCTTTCATGGACGCAAGGAGCCGCGACAGACGCCAGCCTGGCCCCGGCGCCCAGTTGCCATAGTGGCCCGAATGAAGCCCTCGATTGGGACCATAGACCGTGACTTCGAGACCGGTGACGCCGCGGACGCCAAACACAAGCTGCGGCTGGCCCGACTGGTGTGTTGGCCCATCGCAGAACAGCCAGAGATCAACGTCTTTGAACTTCTTTTTGTGTTTTAAAAGATAATCGTCGAGATGATCAGAGCCCCGCTCCTCTTCGCCATCAAAAACAAGAACGATGTTTGACGTCTGTTTGATGTTTGCATCCTCCAGCGCGTCGAGTGCAGCGAGGAGCGCAGAAATCGGCGCCTTGTCGTCCGCCGCCGAGCGCGCATAGAGGCGCCATTCCGGGTCGATTGCCGTTCCGTCGGCGGGAAGGTCGATGCGGCGTCCGTCATTTTTGATAGCAGCGGAATAGAGCGTCGGCTCAAAAGGCGGGTTCGTCCAGTTCGCCTCTTCCACCGGCTGACCGTCATAATGAACATAGATAGCGATGGTTCTTTTTGCGCCCCTGATATCGCGGCGCCCGTAAATCAGCGGCGGCGCATTTTCGTGACGCAACAACTCCATGCGAAAGCCGCGGTCGGCAAACTGCGCCGCGATCGCCGTCGCGTTGGCGTTGATGTTTTCCGTATCCGCCGCATCATTGGGGAGACTTAAAAGATCTGCAAACTCGCGCACTATCCGCGCGCCGTGTTCTTGATGATAGGCCCGTGCGGCGTCGACGGCGTGTTCCGATCCGGCGCCCGCCGGACCGATAAATGCACCATATACGGCTAGAAGGGCGACGACTTTTTTCAATCTTGTCACGACTGTGCTCCCCTGCACTGCAAGAAAAAACCGGGCGTTCTCGTGAACGCCCGGCCAATCCATAGCTGAAAAATCGCGCGCCGTCAGGACGGCGTTTCAGTTTCCATATAAGCGTCGAGTTCATCGCTGACTTTTTCCGCCACTTCGCGGTCTTCAGCCGGCGCGTTTTTGACGGTTTCCATCATGGCGAAGGTATTTGCGAGGCGCGCCTGCATTTCCGGCGGCATCATGTCGATCATTGACCGGTCCATGTTTTCCATCATCGTCATGGTGCGCGGGTCTTCTTTCTGCATCTTGTTCGCCAGATGCGCGATGATCAGCCGGTCGCCGATATCGCCCCACTGTTTGGCGGAAAAGCCATAGGGTCTCACCGCATTTGCAAGGCGCGCATGATCGGCGGGAAAATCTTTTTTGAGCGCAGCGACTGCATTTGAATATGGCTTGAAAGGCTCGCCCGCCTTCGGCTGGGTCGCAATCCGCATATGTTCGGATTTCCCCTCGTCATCCATTTCTTTTTTCAATTCATCAAGGGCGGGCAGCGTTTTGACAAAACGTTTCGCCTGATCCTCCGTTAGCGGAGCGTCTCCGGCCGAGGCGGCTCCGAATGTGAAAAGAAATACGGCGAAAGCCGCGACAATGGTTTTTATCATGAATGGGTCTCCCTACCCGGTTGAAAACTGGAATTCGTGCATGCCCATTTTACCTGCAGCGTTTGCGCGGCGAAAGCCGCAGACCCGCCTTGATGTATGAAATTCACGTCATGCAAGCAGCGCCTAGTCCAGCGTGGGGCGCCGGCGCATGGACTTCGTTTCACTGCGTTTTTTCTTGTTTTCCAGTCGTCGGGTCTTTTGCGAGCGCGGCACGCCGGTTTTGCGACGCGGCTTCGGCGGCGTCGCCGCCCGTTCAATCAACGCGGCGAGTCGCGCCCGCGCGTCGGCGCGATTTTTCTCCTGATCGCGAAAGCGTTTGGCCTCGATAATCAGAATTCCATCCTTGGTCATGCGGCGGCCGGCGATGGATTTCAGCCGCGCTTTCACCGCTTGCGGCAACGACGGCGAACTTACGACGTCAAACTTTAGCTGCACCGCGCTCGCGACCTTGTTGACGTTCTGCCCGCCGGGTCCCGAAGCGCGGATAAAGCTCTCGCTGAGTTCCCATTCAGGGATCGTGATCGAAGGAGGGATCTGAAGAGTCATCGATTCGACGCAATAACGGGATTCCCCCTATGAACCCATTTGCCGTTTCGAGCGACTATAGAAAACCAAATAGTTTCGCCCATAGGAGGGCGCACATGATCCATGTTGACGACGTCAGCTTCGCCTATCGCGGCGATAAGCCGGCGATCTCAAATCTTCGGTTCACGATCGAAAAGGGCGAGATCTTTGGCTTCTTAGGCCCAAGCGCTGCCGGCAAAACAACAACGCAAAAAATTCTGCTGCGGCTGTTGCGAGGCTATCAGGGATCCATCGAGGTCATGGGCAAACCGCTCCAGAAATGGGGACGGGACTACTTTCAGAAAGTGGGCGTCAGTTTCGAGTTTCCCAGCCACTATGCAAAGCTGACAGCGCTTGAGAATCTGACGCTTTTTGCCGCTTTCTATTCGGGTCGGACCGCAGACCCCGCGTCACTACTCGACGAGGTTGGCTTGAGCGATGCTGCAAACAAACGCGTTGAACAGTTTTCAAAAGGCATGCGAATCCGGCTTAACGTTGCGCGCGCGTTGCTCAACTATCCTGACCTTTTGTTTCTCGACGAGCCGACGGCGGGGCTCGACCCTGCAAACGCAAGGCGTATTGGAAACCTCATCTCCAGACGGCGCGAGGCGGGCGCGACCGTCTTTCTGACAACCCACGACATGGGGATCGCCGAAGCGCTTTGCGATCGAGTGGGGTTGCTTGTCGACGGCAAGCTCGCCGCACTCGATTCCCCGCGCGCGCTGCGTCTTGCGCATAGCCGCCGCGCCGTGGAAGTAACTTACGTCAAAGACAACATGCGCGGCGCTGAAACCTTCGCGCTCGACGGACTGTCTGAAAACCAGCAGTTCGCGGGACTTTTACGAGAGGCGCATATCGAAACCATTCATACGCTCGAACCGACGCTCGATGACGTATTCATCAAACTCGCGGGCCGTGCGTCATGAAACCGTTCTTCGCCGCAATTACGAATGATCTGCGCCTCCTCTATCGGTCTGGCTACATTGCTGTTTCGGCGATTATCATCATCCTGTTTGTGTTTGGCGCATCTCACTTTTCCATCCCGCCCGCAGGTTTTGTAGCCGATTTCGCAGCGGCGCTTGTCATTCTTCTGGCTGTGATGTCGCCATTTCTGACGGTTGGGATCTTACTCCTCAGCGAACGCTCAGAGGGCGTGCTCATCAGCATGGCCGTCTCTCCCATCCCCCTTTGGCAATCCCTCCTGTCACGGACGATCGTGATTACAACATTCTCGATCGCCGAAATGTTCATTTTGTTTTATGCCCTGTTTGGCGCCGGCGTCGATGCGGGGCTGCTCTTTGCAGGGCTGCTGTCACTGAGTTTGATATCCGCCCTCTTTGGCGTCTTCGCCGTCGCGCCCCATAGCGCTTTCTACGCGTATGTTTTGCCGATGGTCGGCTGGGTCTTGTTTTTAAGCGCGCCGGCTTTCGCCGTGTTTGTGAATCTCGATCCTTTATGGACCGCCTGGCATCCGATCACCCCGGCGCAACGCCTCCTCGCGGACGCATTTGGCGCGCAAGTCGGTGAGGCGCACGGCCTTGGCGTTTTGGGAAGTCTTGTCTGGATAGCCATTGCCGGGCTCTTGGCGTCTCACGGACTTGAGCGCATGCAGCGCGCCGAAGGGGAGGCTTGATCGATGTCCCAAAATAGCTTCGCCATGCCCCGCTCATTCATCGGCGCCCTTATCGCCGCGGATATGCGCAACGTCGCGCGCAACCGGCTGCTGGCGCTTCTCGCGTTTATGCCGCTCATTGTCGCGCTCATCTATCGCTTCGTCATCCCCGATGAAGCCGCGCTCGCCGATATCGCCGGCGAGCGGATAGGTATTGAACTGGAAGCGATCCGACCCCTGATCGTTGCCGCGATTAACAATCTGCATGCGCTCTTGATGGCGATTTTCGTCGGCCTTAGCGCATCGATGATTGGAGCTGTCTACGGCCTGCTGCTTGTGGAGGAACGCGAAGAGCGGTTGATGCCAAGCCTGCGCGTGATGCCTGTTAGTTTCGCTGCCTACATGATCGCGCGCATGGCGCTGCCGACCTTCGCCGCGATCATTGTAACGGCCGGCGCCTATCCCATTGCCGGGATGGCGCCCCTGCCGGCGCCGAAAGTACTCGCCATCGCCGCAGCCGGCGCGACGCTGGTTCCAGTCATAACGCTCGGCGTTGTCGCCTTTGCCCCGGGCCGCATTGCGGCTCTTGCGCTGGTGCGCATTTTCTCGCTGTTTGCAGTTCTGCCTGTCATTGCGTGGTTTATCAGCCCGCCGGCGGAATGGGTGTTCGCCCCCATCGGCGCCTATTGGCAGATGCGCGCCCTGTGGGCCGCCATGGCAGGCGAGCCCTTATGGCCGTATCTTTGCGTCGCTGTCGTTGTGAATGCCGCGTTGGCGACATTGTTTTATTGGCGATTTGAAAGAAGAGCGGAGTAGGGCATGTCAATCAAAGAAAAACCGCTTATCGACGCCGTCGAGAAACTTGGGCCGCTACCCGGGTGGTTATTTTCCCATCCCGCGCTCGCCGGTTTTTTTGCGATTGTCATGTGCCCGATTTTTGGGGCGGTTTTTGTTTTCTTTTGGGCTCTTATCGGAAACCCTGATCCGGTCACATTGTTTAATGCAATGCGAACCGGCGGGATCGTGACGACTTTTTTGGGGGCCTTTGTGATAGTGCTGATCACGATCAGCGGGTTTCGAGAGCCCGATGAAACTGCCAATCGCCTGCTGTTCGCGGCTGGAGGGGCCAGCGCATTGGCGTTGCTCATCGCGGTCGATTGGTTTTTCAAGGACGACGTTCGCGCATGGCTGGTCACCCGCGAAAAAATTTTTTGCCCATTGGGCATGTGTTAAACCGCCGCTTCCCGCCTCTTCTCACTCGCCCGTTTCTTCACACTGTCGGATTTGAGTTGCCCGCAAGCGGCGGCGATATCCCGGCCGCGCGGCGTGCGGATGGGCGAGGCGTAGCCGGCGCGATTGACGATGTCGGCAAAGGCTTCGATGCGCTCCCATGAGGAGCACTCGTAAGGCGCGCCGGGCCAGGGGTTCCACGGGATCAGATTGATCTTCGCCGGAATGCCTTTGAGAAGACGGACAAGTTCGCGCGCTTCAGCGTCAGTGTCGTTAACGCCCTTTAGCATCACATACTCGAATGTAATGCGCCGGGAATTGGAAACATCCGGATAGTTCCGACACGCATCGAGAAGCTCCGCAAGCGGATATTTCCGGTTGATGGGCACCAATTCGTCGCGCAGATCGTCATTGGTCGCATGCAAACTAATCGCCAACATCGCCGAGGTCGTCTCGCCGAGGCGCTTCATCTCCGGAACAACGCCGGAAGTGGAAACGGTCGTGCGCCGACGCGAGATTGAAATCCCGTCGCCGTCGGAAATCACATCGATAGCTTTGGCGACATTTTCCAAATTGTAGAGCGGCTCGCCCATGCCCATGAAGACGATGTTCGACAAACGCCTGTCGTCGCCGCCGGAGGGCCATTCCTCCAAATCGTCTTTCACCGCGATCACCTGGCCGACGATTTCCGCCGCCGTCAGATTGCGCACAAGTTTTTGGGTTCCCGTATGACAGAAGGTGCAGTTGAGCGTGCAGCCGACCTGGCTCGAAACGCACAAGGCGCCCGCCCGCCCCACATCTGGAATGAAAACGCATTCGACCTCAACGCCGGGGGAGAGCTCGATGAGATATTTGCGCGTCCCGTCTTTTGAGACCTGCCGTTCAACCACATTGAGACGGCGGATGGCGAAGCGCTCGGCAAGGTCGGCGCGCATTTCCTTCGCGATGTCGGTCATGGCGGCAAAATCGGTGAGCCCGTAATGATAAACCCAGCGCCATAGCTGGGTTGCGCGCATCCGCGCCTTTTTCTCATCAAGACCGAACGTATCCGCCAACGCCGCGCGCAGCTCCCCCCGGGTCATCCCGGCGAGATTGATGCGGCCCGGCGCCGCCGGCCTGTCAAGATCGAGTTCAGCCATCGTCCGGGCCATATAGGCGGGCCGTCAGGCGTAGTCGAGCGGCAGCTCCGTCGTCGCCTTCAGTGTTTCCATGGAAAAGGTGGACGAGACGTCAGAAAATTCCGCCCCCGAAATGAGCCTTTTATATATTCGGTCAAAGCTCGCCATATCCGGGCAGACAACCTTCATCAGGTAGTCCACGTCGCCGCTCATGCGATGGAGTTCGACTATTTCGGGGATTGCCCGGACATGGGCGGTGAATTTCGACAGCCACGCCTCGTCATGGCGCGCGGCCCGCACGGCGACAAAGGCCGTGAGCTTCAGGCCCGCAGCGTCCGGGTCAATAAGCGCCACGCGGCGGGCGACCACCCCTTCTTCCTCCAGCTTTTTGATGCGCCGCCAGCAGGGGGTCTGGGAGAGCCCGACCGATTCGGCGATATCGCTCACCGGGGTCGATGCATCACGCTGTAATTGCGCTAATATAGCCATGTCGATGCGATCCATTCCAATATTCTGTCACATATTAGAAAATTTTTCCACAAATAGTTTTTCTATCTATCGAATTAGAGAAATTTTTTTCAACCATTTCCCCTTATTCTCCGATCATCAATGCGCAGGGGTGGACGGACTATGATCAAGCGGGCGTTTACAGAGCATCCGGCAAGCGTCGGAGAGACCTATTTCCAGCATATGGGCATGGCTCTCGGCTTTGGCGCCCGCATGGTCGGCGCGGGCTTCGCCTGTCTCATCCACGCGTTTTTGCCGTTTCTGTTCAAGACGACAGGCAAGGACTGCATCGGAACCTTGCATGAGCGCATGGTCGCCAATCGCGACCGCCGGAAAATGCCGGCCATGGGCGCTGACGCCCGCCGCATGACCGCAGCGGAATAATCTTTCAAAAATTCACCAATTAGGCGCAGTGCGCGCGCACGCCTTACCGCGATTTTAACTTCCGGCAGCGCATGCTGGCGGCCGCTAATCTCATTCATGGAGCCCGGCCGCCATGTCCGAATTCGACGCCCACGCCCAACCCATCGAAACCCGCCTCGCCGCCGTCGGCGCCGACGGCTACATCACCGCAGACGAAGTCCTTTTCCTGCGACGCAATGTCTTCGCCGACGGCGTTGTCTGCGAGCGCGAACTCGACGCGATTTTTGCTCTTGGCCAGCGCGCGCCTGACGGCGATCCCGAATGGCCGCAGTTTTTCGCCGAAGCGGTCGCGGATTTTTATCTGCGCGAGGAAGAACCACACGGTTATCTGACGTCGGATGAATTCGACGAAATACAGGCGCGCATTGTCAGCGACGGTTGCGCCAACCGCCTGGAGCGCGCGCTGCTTGTCAAACTGATGGAAACGGCGCTCGAAACCCCGCCGGAGATGAGCGCCTTTACGGGCCGCGAACTGAAATCATCGATCATGGCGAAGGAGCGCCCGGCGGTTTCAAAAGAAGACGTGATGCTGATCCGTCGCTGGCTGTTCGCCGCTGGCGGCGCAGGCCACGCAGGCGTCACCCGCGAGGAAGCGGAGATCCTTTTTGAGATCAATGATGCTGTAAAATTTGGCGATGCGACGCCCGCCTGGGGCGAGCTTTTCACCCAAGGGGTCGTCAATCATCTGATGGCGGGCCTCGGCTATTCCGTTGCCAGCCGTGAGGACGCCATGGCGCGCCACGCCTTTGTCAGCGACCATTCAGTCAAAGTCGGCGGATTTTTCTCGCGCATGTTCTCCGGCGTCTTCGACGCCTTTTTAAACGCCGGCGGTACGCCGGAATCCGTATACGCACAAAAAGCGAATGAACGGGATGCAGCCGTTGCGGAGGCAGCGAAAATCACGCCGGCGGAAACTGAATGGCTCGCGACCCGCATCGGCCGCGACGGCGCGCTCGACGACAATGAGCGCGCGTTGATCGCGCGCATGAAAGAACTCGAAGACGATCTTCCTGAAGCGCTCAAAGCGCTGGTGGAGAGGGCGGCGTAAGGCGCGCTGCGACCGGCTAACTCTGGCCTTGCTCTTCCTGAAACTTGGCGACGAAGGCTGAAATCACGTCGGCCCAGCGCGAGATGTTTTGCGCGAGGTGATCTTCGGAAACCCCGCCGCCGAGCTCGATGACATAGTCGACGCCAACCTGGTCCTTCTTTTCCAGAACATAGGCGCGCCCGAATACCTGACCGTCATTGAAGCTGTTGACGATGCGGAAGTCTTCGGCGCTGGCGTTGCGGCCAAGATCGAAATTGGCGAAGAACATGAGGTTCTCGCAGGCTGGCGGGTCGCCGGCGCAGTCAAGCGCTCGCACGACAAATGAAAATTGCCCGGCCTGACCGTTGGCGACCGGCGCGCCCGAGGCCGCATCCTCAAGCATAGTGGGATTAAGTCCCGCGTTTGAGAGCGCGGCTTCAAGCTCGTCCGCCGTCACGGCGTCAATCGACTGCGCTGATGCTGCGCCGGCCAGAAAAAACGCCGCCGTCGTCACCGCAAGTGATTTTGACCAAGTCCCCATAACTACGCCCCACTCAACTATCTAACCCCGGCCGCCCTATCATGGCCGATGATCACGTTTGTTGGCAATGGCGTCGCAGGCAATTGGCTGCTCGTTGACTTGGGGCCGAGCCGGCCTATCCTCGCGCGCCGAACGCACACCGTCCCGCCACCCCGAGTTTAGGGCAACGCCTTCAAATCACGGAATATTTATGGCCGCTTCCCCCCCTTCATCGCGCCCGCTGTCCCCGCATCTGCAGATCTGGCGGTTTACGGTCACCATGGCCTCGTCGATTACCCATCGCGCCACCGGCGTCGGCAACGCGGGTGGCGTATTGTTGCTCGCGGTCTGGATGTACGCCGCGCTTCGTGGGCCGGAGTTCTTTTCACCCCTCGGTGCGTTTTTGACCTCGCCCTTCGGTGCGATCATCATCGCCGGCTTTGTCTGGTCGCTCTCTTTTCATCTCCTCAACGGTTTGCGCTATCTCTATTGGGATTCAGGGCGCGGCTTCGCACCGAAATGGGCGCGTGCAACAAGCTGGGCGGTCTATATCGGGTCGGTTCTTCTGACGATTATCATTCTGGTCGCCGGCCACGCTGCGCGCGGAGGCGCGTGAGATGTCAAAAAAACACACCTCGACCTTTATCCTTCAGCGCGCAAGCGCGGTTGTTTTAATCCCGTTTGTCGTCTGGTTCCTGATCTCGCTTGTGGCGCACGCCGGCGACAGTTTTGTCGAGATGCGCGCCTGGCTTGCAAAACCGACGACAAGCATTCCGTTCGCCATCCTGATTTCACTTGGCGCCTATCATGGCCGCATCGGACTTGAGGAAGTGATCGTCGACTACATCCATTCCTGGGCGAAGTCCGTATTAGTATTTTTAAGCTGGCTCGCGGCGCTCGCCCTCATTGGCGTCGCGATCTGGTCCGCATACCAACTTTCATTCGCAGGCTAGTTTATTCATGACGCAAAGTTACGAGATCGTCGATCATCAATACGATGTGGTGGTTGTCGGAGCCGGGGGCGCAGGGCTTCGCGCCACGCTTGGCGCGGCGCAAGCGGGCCTTAAAACCGCTTGCGTGACCAAGGTCTTCCCGACCCGTTCTCATACAGTTGCGGCGCAAGGGGGCATCTCCGCCGCCCTCGGCAACATGTCTGAAGACGACTGGCGCTGGCACATGTACGATACGGTCAAGGGCTCGGACTGGCTCGGCGATCAGGACGCCATCGAATATCTTTGCAAGCACGCGCCGGCCGCAGTTTACGAACTCGAACACTGGGGCGTCCCGTTCAGCCGCACCGAAGACGGCAAAATCTATCAACGCGCCTTTGGCGGCATGACCAAGAATTACGGGGAGGGACAGGTGCAACGCACCTGCGCCGCCGCCGACCGCACCGGCCACGCCATTCTGCACACCCTTTACGGCCAGTCGGTCAAACAGAACGCCAAATTTTTTATCGAGCACTTCGCCCTTGATCTCATCATGAGCGACGATGGGGCGTGCCGCGGGGTGCTCTCCTGGGAACTCGACACGGGCGTCATTCACCGTTTCGCCGCCAAGATGGTAATCCTCGCCACCGGCGGTTACGGGCGAACTTATTTTTCCTGCACATCCGCGCACACCTGCACCGGCGATGGCAACGCTATGGTGCTGCGCGCCGGACTTCCCTTGCAGGATATGGAATTTGTGCAGTTTCACCCCACCGGCATTTACGGCGCAGGCGTGCTCATCACCGAAGGCTCGCGCGGCGAAGGCGGTTATCTCACCAACTCTGAGGGTGAGCGCTTTATGGAGCGTTACGCGCCAAGCGCCAAAGACCTTGCCTCTCGCGACGTTGTCTCACGCGCCATGACCATCGAGATCCGCGAAGGCCGCGGCGTCGGCCCGGAGAAAGATCACATTCACCTGCATCTTGATCATCTCGATCCAAAGATCCTGGCGGCACGCCTTCCCGGCATTTCCGAAAGCGCGAAGATTTTTGCCGGCGTCGACGTGACCAAAGAACCGATCCCGGTCCTGCCCACGGTGCATTACAATATGGGCGGCATACCGACGAATTATCACGGCGAAGTGGTGACCAAGCGCGGCGAAGACGCGGACATAGTGGCGCCGGGCCTTATGGCGATCGGCGAAGCGGCCTGCGTCTCCGTTCACGGCGCCAACCGTTTGGGGTCCAACTCGCTCATCGACCTTGTGGTTTTCGGGCGAGCTGCGGGCCTGCGCTGCGGCGAGGTCGTCGATGCAAAATCAGCGAATGCGGACCTTCCAAAACAAGCGACCGAAGAAGCACTGGCCCGGCTCGACAAGTTCCGTCATGCAAACGGCGAAACGCCGACGGCGGAACTGCGAAACGCCATGCAACGAACCATGCAGGAAAACTGCGCCGTTTTCCGCACCGGCGACGTGCTCGAAGAGGGGCGCGAAAAAATCGGCGAAGTCTACAAGGGGCTTGCCGATGTAGGCGTTTCAGACCGCACGATGATCTGGAACACTGATCTCGTCGAAACACTGGAATTCGACAATATGATCGGCCAGGCGATCGTCACCATGGAAGGCGCCGCCAATCGCAAAGAATCCCGCGGCGCTCATGCCCGCGAAGACTATCCCGATCGCGACGACGCCAACTGGATGAAGCACACGGCCGCCTGGTTTGCGCAGGGCAAAGCGACAATCGATTACCGCCCGGTGCACGAATATACGCTTACGGACGAGATCGACTATATCGAGCCGAAAGCACGGGTTTACTAGCCAGCGGCGACAGCCCGCCCAGCAATCTTGATATTCCGGGCTTGACCGCCCGCCCCCTCGCCGCAATCCAACCGGTCATGGGCGTTCAACGCCGCCATCCGGAATCGTGCAAATACACCTATACATCAATGCGTAATATTGATTATATCAATAAGTACAGTTTCCATCTCTACAATATAAACAAATATAAATAAGATGATAAATAGCAATTTTCTTTATATTTTATTTTGCTCACTCGTCTCAACGGCTATTATTGGGTTCCGAATAGAATCACACCCCGTTTCGGATTCTCTGATCGTTACTCTCGCGTATCAGCTGGGATCGTATTTGTTCGGCGCTTTGTTATTCCTGGGTTGCATTTTCACTCTACTGCGCATTGCGGCTTTTCTGCCTTCGGCAATGCGTGGTTCCTTTATCGCCATCAGCCTCGTCGCTGCGCTTGCGGCGCTAGCAAAAACAGTAATGGGGCTGGATCGAACCCTCCACGATTCATACTGCGAAAGCAGACAAGACTCTCTTCCTGCGCAGACAAGTGACAATTGCGGCGTTCATAGCTTTCTGCAAGATCGATCAATTCTTGAGCCCGGCGGCGATACTCGGCCTCAAGCCGGCTCAAAATCCGTTCTATGTCTCGCGCACCTAAAAACTCAAATCGAATGATCAAAAGCAAGCTGAACCACAGGCTCATGGGGGCGGCCGTCCCGCTCATCACAATGATCATCGGTTTGCTGATTACCAGCGAAACGACGGTTGAGCCCATTTCAACGTACGGCCTTGCGCTGTTAGTTGTGGCGTTAGTCGCCGCCGCCATCACAGTTTCAGTCAACGTCGAGATCACGAGACAAATTGGCCGGGCTGATGCTGGCCAGACCGGGTCTGCGAAGAAGAAGCTTATCACGATCAAGCATTTGCTTGAGGGATGCGCCGCTTCGACAACAGTGTGCTCAACTTTGCTTGTGTTCTTAATGTACCGCGCTTAGACGCCCGGCCCCTCGCCGCAACCCAATCGGTCACGGGAGCCCAACCCCATACCCCAGGCCTACCGCCTGAAATTCAACGTCGCTTCGACATTTTTCTGAGGCCGAGGCGCGCCGCCCACCGTACGCGGATCGAAGCGCCATTTCGAAATGGCGGCGACGGCGGCGTCGTCAAAACAGTCGTTTGACGTTGCGGTGACGCGAGGGTTTGTCGGACGACCGTTTACGTTGACGTCAAACAGCACGGAAACGGATTCAAGCGCGGCGGCGCCCCGTTCGCAGCGGGCGGGATATTTCGGCCCAATAGAACGAACAAGTCGCGCATCGATAACGGTTTCATCCGGCGCAACGGGCGTCGATGTTGCGGGAGAGGCGAGCGGAGCCGGCGCCGGTTCTGTCGTCGCCGGTGCAAGAACGGGCGCGTCGGGTTCAGCAGCAATTGGTTCGTCAATAATGGCCGGTGCGATGATCGCCGGTTCAATGACGGGCTCCTCTGCGGGGGCCGTTAATTCATCAAGCGCCGTCGCCTCCGCAGGCGCCGTCTCGGCCTCGCCAACAGGCGCGCCACCCACCGGCGGGATCGGGACAACTTCATAATCGGCGGCCGAAACAACACGGGGTCTTGGCGCCTCCGCGCGGATTTCCGAAAGGCGCACCCGCGGACCGTTGTCCTGGGCGCTTGCGCCGTCAGCCTCATCATTGTTGCCGGCGATTTGGATGCCGATCCAGATGGCGAACGCAAGAATAAGCGCGATCCCGAATAGCGAACCCACCTTCACCCCGGAACTGGTTTCATATGCTGGCTCGGGCGCCGCGCGCTTCGGGGTTTCAGGCTCCGGCCGCGCGGCCAAAACCTCGCGCCGGAATTCCGCCGCGACGGCGTCGGCGTCAAGGCCGAGATAGGCGGCGTAGACTTTAACAAAGCCAACCGCATAGGGCGTCGCCGGCAAACCGGCCGTGTTGCCCGTCTCAATCGCTTCAATATGGGCCGGTTTGATCTTGGTCGCCGCGGCCGCTTCCGAGATCTCAATCCCCGCCGCCAGTCGCGCGCTCAGGAGAAACGGTCCAGCGCCGTCGCCCGCCGCAGCCGCCCGCGAGGCGGAAAGATCGATAATTTCGGCGGATTTCTCCTGAGACATGCCCGTATTAACCTTACCAACGCAACTGACGTAGCCGACGCCACTAACTCTAACAGCACCGCCTGTTGCGAAGCATGAACGGCGCCACGGCGTCCGTTCTTTCGGAACTGTCATAAAGCGGTTCGCTCGCCTGTGGCCCATGGTAACATGAAAACTCGTTCATCGCCCATGGCGAACTTTAAGGAAACACCATGAAATATGCCTCGTTCACACTCGAAATTGCCGAAGGCGTGGCGCATCTCCGCTTTTGCCGCCCGGAAAAAGCCAATTCCATGAACGCCGATTTCTGGCGCGAATTGCCCGAGGCGGTGAACGAGATTTCCGATAACGCCAGGGCCCGCGTTATCGTATTGTCGGCGGAGGGAAAACACTTCTCTTCCGGCATGGACGTTTCCGTCTTTATGGAAAGCGGGCTCGACGTTGAGGGCGAGGCCCGCGAGATCAAGGCGGAGGCGTTCCGGCATTTTGTCATGATGCTGCAGCGATCATTCACCGCTCTTGAAGAAGCGCGCCAGCCGGTGCTCGCCGCCATTCAGGGAGGCGCCATCGGCGCCGGCGTTGATCTCGCCACCGCCTGCGATTGTCGATACGCCTCGGAAGACGCGTTTTTCTGCGTGCAGGAGACCGCGATTGGCATGACCGCCGATGTGGGCACCTTCCCGAGATTGATGAAGGTCATGCCTGAAGGGTGGGCGCGGCAGATCTCTTTTACGGCGGAGCGCCTGCCGGCGGCGAAAGCAAAAGAAATAGGCCTCGTCAATGAGGTCTTTTCAAGCCATGACGCCCTCCTCGACGGCGTCATGACCATCGCAGCGCAAATCGCCGCGCACTCGCCGCTGGCGGTCTCCGGTGTCAAGCGCATGGCAAACTTCGCCCGCGATCATTCGACCGCCTCCGCCCTTGATTATGTGGCGACCTGGAACGCCGGCATGCTTTCATCAGACGACATCAAGAAGTCCTTCATGGCGCAGATGGAAAAACGCACGGCGGACTATGACGAGCTGAAGCCGCTGAAGAAGGGGTTGTGATGCGCCCTTAAATTTCCCCTTTCGCAACAAACGCCGGACATGCTTTTCATGATAGTGACCGACGGCGGGGCGCATTGCGAAGGGGAATTCGCCCATGTCTGTCATTCCGCCCGCCGAGGCGCGCTCGCTTGGTCTTAAGCTCATTCTTGTCGGCGGCCTCGCCTTCCTTTTGTGGGTCCCGGCGATGCTGATATACGCCCTGGTCTGGGATCGCTCGACCCGGGCCGACGAAGTCACCACCGAAATTGTTGAACGCGCCGGCGGACGGCAAACCGTCAGTGGGCCAATTATTCTCGTTCCCGCCGAGATCGACACTGGCAAGACCGATAAGAACGGCAACACTATTCTGCGCGCCGCCACCGTCGCCTTTACGCCGAAATCACTCAACATTGAGGCGATGGCGCGCACCTCCAAACGCCAGCGCTCAATATATGAAGCCAGCGTCTATGACGCCGACATAACCATGCAAGGGCGGTTCGATTTCGCAGATCCGCCAGCCGCCGAAGGCCCGGTTGCGCTCAAGTGGGAGGACGCCGCAATCGCCGTCAAATTTGCATCTCACAGTCATTTGAAGGGCGTGCGCGACACGATCGGCCTAACCCTCAACGGACGCCCGGTGAAAGCCGAATTCGAACCTGGAATTATGACGACGCCGGCGAATGACGCCGCCTCCGGACATACGGCGCCGGGCGTCAGAGCGTCTCTGCCGATGC
This sequence comes from Hyphococcus sp., assembly GCA_965267325.1. Classification (GTDB taxonomy): domain Bacteria; phylum Pseudomonadota; class Alphaproteobacteria; order Caulobacterales; family Parvularculaceae; genus Hyphococcus. Next base: position 2,388,035 of record OZ253943.1, read on the forward strand.
GCAATAGGCAAAGCGGCTTTGACTTTGAATTGACCCTGCCGCTTTCGGGCGGCGGCGCGTTGTTCTTTTCGCCAGTCGGCGAAGAAACGACAGCAACGATCGCCGCCGACTGGCCCGATCCAGGGTTTCAGGGCGCATACATCCCCGATGCGCGTACGATTACCGATGCGGGCTTTAACGCAGAATGGCGCATTCCTTATCTCGCTCGTGCGATCCCGCGCAGTTTCTTCATCGATCCCGGGCTTTCAGTCCTCTCTGGCCATGGCTTCGGCGCTGAATTCGTCGCGGCATCGAGCCCCTACCAGTCAGTCAATCGCGCACTCAAATATGCCTTGATGTTCCTAGGCATCGTCTTTTTGACGTTCTTTTTGTTCGAAGCCACCATGGGCGGACGGGCGCATCCGGCGCAATACATCCTTTTGGGCGCGACCCAAGTGATCTTCTACCTTTTGGTCCTCGCCTTTTCCGAACATATCGGCTTCGGTCTCGCTTTTTTCCTGACCGCGAGCGCCACCGTCATCCTGTCGGGCTGGTACGCCGCGACAGTGTTTCACAGTAAATTGCGCGGAGCGATCGCCTTTGCGGCCTTTTCAGGCGCTTATGGCCTGATATATTTGCTCATGAAATCAGAGGACTACGCTCTCCTTATCGGATCGCTGACTGCGTTCGCCGCCCTTGGCGTCACAATGGTCGTCACCCGCGATCTGGACTGGTATGGAAAACGTAGGATGGACGTGGGCGCGGTTGCGCCGACTTAAGAACGGAAAGAACTCCGCGCCATGGTGCAACTGACGCTGCCGAAGAATTCGACGATCAACAAAGCCGGGAAACATTTCCCGGCAAAAAACGGCGGCGCTAACACGCGCACGTTTAAGGTTTACCGTTACGATCCGGAGACGGATGAAAACCCCCGGATCGATTCCTACGAAGTCGACATGACCGGCGTTTCCATGGTTCTCGACGCGCTGATCAGGATCAAGAACGAGATCGACCCGACGCTATCTTTCCGGCGCTCCTGCCGGGAAGGAGTGTGCGGGTCTTGCGCCTTTAACATCAACGGGGCCAACACGCTTGCTTGCACCAAGGCGATGGACGAGCTTGGAAGCGGCGACGTCGCCGTTTACCCCCTGCCTCATCAGCCGGTTTTAAAAGACCTCGTCACGGATCTTTCGAACTTCTACGCGCAGCACGCCTATATCGAGCCGTTCCTTAAAGCGAAGGAAGCCGAACCCGATGACGAATGGCGTCAGTCCCAGGGCGAGCGGGCGAAACTCGACGGCCTCTACGAGTGCATTCTCTGCGCCTGCTGTTCCACGTCGTGTCCGTCCTACTGGTGGAACGGCGAAAAAGAGAGCGGGGAAGAGGAGTATCTCGGACCCGCAGCACTTCTCCAGGCCTATCGCTGGCTCGCCGACAGTCGTGATCAGTATGCGAATGAACGCCTCGACAAACTTGAAGACGAATTCAAGCTCTATCGTTGCCACACCATCATGAATTGCGCGCAAGTCTGCCCGAAACATCTGAATCCGGCCAAGGCCATCGCAGAAATCAAAAAGATGATGGTCAATCGCCCGGACGGAAAGCCGGCGGCGAAGTAGCGCCTCGTGGCTGACCTTTCCGAACACCTCGGAAGGGGCGGCGAACTCGTCGTCTTACTTTTCTTCTTTGCGTTGCTTCTTTCGATGCATGCGCCATTGCGACGTCATGTCATTGAAAGGGCTCACGCCGCCTATCGCGGCGGCGGGAACGCTGTCATCAGCGCACGGCGGAGAAGCGAAACCATCCGCAACTGGACCGATGCTCTGCGACTGTCGATACAGGATCGGAGCGGGTATTTTCTAATTGTGATTGCGCTCGTCGTTTTCGACTACTTTGATACGTATGTCTTAAACGACACGCGTATCGCCAATCTTATTCACGGCGCGCCGGATTGGTCAGTCGGGATCACCGGTCGCTACCAGTTGACTATTTATGCGCTCCAAACATTTACATTTGTCGCCTACGCTCTTTTTGGCTGGCTGGCTTTCAAACGCGCGCAAGGAGTCGATTTTCAACTCGCCGCTAGATTCACGCCCTTGCGTGATGTGGTTTTATTTTTCATTTTTACAGCGGCAATCGAAGTTTTAGCAAAAACGCTTGCGCCAATGTATCTGTTTTTGAAATTCGTCGACGGTGTTTATCTGGCGTATGTTGCAAAAACCGTCCTGTTTTCATGCGCCTTAGCCAGCGTATCAGCATATTTGCTATTTTTTATTCGACAACCGGCGAAGTGGACCCATATCGCATCCGCTGTCGTCGGTTACCTAATCCTGACGCACGTGCTGCAAATCTACAATACGGTCATGCACACATCTTTTTTGGGCGCGCTTTACATAGCGTTTGAGTTGTCGATGGATTTCTTGATTACTGTTTTGTGGACGATTTTCTTCGTCGCCTTTTGCATATTGCTCGGCCAGTCTGTACAGCGCGAAAACACGTAGCCGCGCACGCTATTGTTGCGCCGCACACAGATTAAATTTTCAAAAAATCAATGTTTTCAAGGGCGTTCACAAGCCGCCCGTTAACTCTTGTCGCGCCCGTCTGTGGTAGAATTCACGCGCCTTCAAAAAGGAGGCTCGCCATGCGGATTGCGCTTGATGTTGCGATCTTCGCCGGCGTGTTCATGTTCGCGCTGGCGCTATTTCAAAGCCCGGTTCACGCCGTGCTCGCGGGACTGATCATCTCCGGCGCCGGTGACACGCTGGTCTGGTCAGAACCGAAAAAACGTTAATCACGGAAAATTCGCGCCGGCCTGTTCGAAACGCGAGAACGCCATGATCTTTTGCCAGATCTTGCGCGACATGGCGGTGCAATGCTGTTCAACATCGCTGGCGCCGGCTGAGACTTCCGGATCGCGGCAGGATTGCGAAAACAACGCCGCCAGCTTGCCTGTGAGCGAAAGCATTTCAGAACAATAATCGAGATAACGCTCAAGCAGCGGGCCCGACAGGACGTCGCCAGGCGACGAAGCGGTTTTTGGAAGCGCCTTGCGGTACGGGTCCTTGGTCAATTGGTGCATGTCGACCACATGGGCGATCGAGCGGAGTTCGTGGAGATAATCGAGCGCCTTGCGCCGCTTCCAGTGTTCCTCAAGGCGCCCGAGGGTCAAAACGCCAAGCCCCACCAGCACCGCGAGGTTCATTGCCGGCTCAAGCACCTGAACGAGGCTCGCCGCGTCGAATTTGACCGTGTCGTAGTGAAGGGTCGCCGCGATCCACAAAAACGCCGCCGCGCCGACAATCCAGATCGAATAGACAGTGACGCGGATCGGCGCGATGGGCCGGCGCAAGCGATCTGACTCAGCGGCGCAGCGGCGCGCCGTCGCCGCCAGCTCTCCAGCGACATTTTCCAGGCCGCTTGCCGGAAAACGTTCGCCGACCCGCGCCGCGAGTTTGTCTATGGTCGCAATGACCTTTTCGGCGTTGAGGGTTCGGTATGGCATAGCGCTTCCCGCCCTTTGCTATTTCCCCTTGCAAACCGCCGATACGTTGCTTCGCGCGCCGCGCAAAGCCCCGGTTTCTCTGGGGTTTGCCTGGACACGACGCCCCCCCGTTCATGCAATCAGGCCGACATGGCGCCAATAATCTACAAAATTCTTGCTTGGTGGCGCTTGACATATTTTTATATTTTCATTATTATCAAATTATGGAATTAAATACCGCCGCTGAGAATTTCTCCGCCCTTGCGCAAGCCTCGCGCCTCGCCGTGCTGAAAGAACTGGTGCAGGCTGGGCCCGGCGGCTTGCGGGCAGGCGTCATCGCCGAGAGGCTTGGCGTGCCCGCCCCGACAATGTCTTTTCACCTGAAAGAGCTAGCCCGCGCCGGCCTCGTCCAGTCCCGGCGGGACGGGCGCAGCATCTTTTACGCCGCCGACTATGGCGGCCTTCGAGAACTGATCGACTTTCTGCTCGCCGATTGCTGTCAGGGCGATCGGCGGCTTTGCGGACCCTATGTCATAAAGGAGAGCGCCTCATGAAACGCCTGCATCTACATTTCAGAACCAACGATCTCGACCGATCGATCGCCTATTACACTGCCCTTTTCGGCGTTGAACCGACCCGGCGCGAACCTGATTACGCCAAGTGGCTGCTCGATGACCCGCGCGCCAATGTCTCGATCTCCGCCACGAGCGGGGCCGCAGGGTTCGATCATGCGGGGATTTCACTGGAGACCCGTGAAGACCTCGATGAGACGGCGGGACGATTACGCGATCACGGTGAGTCCCTCTTCGCAGAAGACGCAACCACCTGCTGCTACGCCAAGTCGAACAAGTACTGGGCGCGCGGACCTCAGGATGAAAAATGGGAGCTGTTTCAAACCTTCGCCGACAGCGCTACCTATGGCGCCGACCCGGAAATTGAACTTGCGCCGGGATCTCAATCGGCCGCCTGATCGCCTGAATGAAACACATCCTTTTTCTCTGCACCGGCAACTCGGCGCGCTCAATTATGGCCGAGACCTATATGAACCAGGCGGGCGAAGGTCTTTGGCGGGCCTGGTCCGCCGGTTCGAAACCCACCGGGGCGCCCAATCCGTTCGCCCTCGAAACTTTGAAGCGCCATGGCGTGGCTGTCGGCGATGGCGATGATGCGCCGAGCTCGAAAAGCTGGAACGAATTTGCCGATGATAGAGCGCCGGTAATGGATGTCGTCGTTACTGTCTGTGACAACGCCGCCGGCGAAACCTGTCCGGTATGGCCGACCCGAGGCAGCACGGCGCCAAAGAAACTTCACTGGAGCTTTCCCGACCCCGCGGCCGCCGCGGGAAGCGACGATGAAAAGCGCGCCGCCTTCGAAACCGTCTTCGCCGACATTCGCAAAACCATCGACGACTTCCTCGCCGAACATCAGTAGAGCCTCTGGTATGACTTTCTCAACCGCACAAAGACTGGGCGCGGAAGCCTTGGGGACCGCCTTCCTTCTCGCCATCGTTGTCGGGTCCGGCGTCATGGGCGAGACCCTCGCCGGCGGCAATACCGCCATCGCCCTTCTCGGTAATACCGTCGCAACGGGCGCCGGACTTTACGTCCTTATCCTGATCTTCGGGCCGGTGTCCGGCGGGCATTTCAACCCGGCGGTGACGCTCGCATTTCTCATTCGCCGCGACATCGGCCTCGCCATGGCCGGCGCCTATGTCGGCGTTCAAGTTCTCGGCGCCGTCAGCGGTGTCTTTCTCGCCCACGCCATGTTCGATCTTGAAATCCTGCAAGTCTCCGACAAAGCAAGGACCGGCATGGGACAGGCGCTTGGTGAGGCGACCGCAACCTTTGGTCTCGTCCTAACAATCCTCGGCGCCCTTCGTTTTCGCCCCGAAAGCGTTGCGGCGGCCGTTGGCCTATTCATCACCGCCGGTTACTGGTTCACCTCCTCCACGTCCTTCGCAAACCCCGCCGTAACCATCGCGCGCACCCTCACGGACACATTCTCCGGCGTACGCCCGGCCGACGCACCGGCGTTCTTGTTGGCGCAATTCTTTGCCGCCGCCCTCGCCGCCGGCGCCGCCGCCTGGCTTTTTGCACCTCGTGACGCGCGCGCAGGGTCAGGCTATAGCGAAGCTCATGACGAGGGGGCCGAAACCGCGCTATGAGGCGCTGATCCGGGAGGGAGAACTCGACGCCGATCCGGCCCAGGGCCAGGCGATCGAGCGCCTTCAGGAATTGCATGACGCCGTGCGCGCTTATTGCCGGTCCCACAAAAACTGGTTCGCCCGGACCTCGCCGCCGCCGCGAGGGCTCTACCTCTGGGGCGGCGTCGGCCGCGGCAAGACCCTGCTCATGGATCTCTTCGCCAACAACACCGACATCGCCGCCAAGCGGCGGGTCCACTTCCACGAATTCATGGCGGACGTCCATGAACGCATTGCCCGCTGGCGCGCCGCCGATGAGAGCGCCAAGCGTCGCCACAAGGGCGTCAATCGCAAGGCGCCGGACGATCCAATGTCCCCTGTCGCCTACGATCTTGCCCAACAAGCGCTGCTTTTGTGCTTTGACGAATTTCAGGTGACCGACATCGCAGACGCGATGATCCTGGGGCGCCTGTTTGAAGCGCTGTTTGAGCGCGGGGTCGTGGTGGTCGCAACGTCGAACCGTGCGCCCGACGATCTTTATAGGGATGGCCTCAATCGCCAGCTTTTCCTGCCATTTATCGCACTGCTGAAAGAAAAAACGAAGGTGCTCGAACTTGTCTCGGCCCGGGACTATCGTCTCGACAAGCTGGCCGGCGCGCCCGTCTATCACCAGCCCTTGGGCGCCGCTGCAGATGAGGCGATGGATCGCGCCTGGGCGCGCATGTTGAGCGGCGCGCGCGAACACAAAGAATCTGTTGCCGTAAAAGGGCGCACCATCCCGGTTCCGCGCGCTGGCCGGGGGACGGCGCGATTTTCCTTCGCTGAATTGTGCGAGCGTCCTTTGGGCGCGAGCGACTATATCGCGATTGTGAACCGCTTTGGCGCGCTCTTCCTTGATCACATTCCGATTATGGGGGCGGGACAACGCAACGAAGCGCGGCGTTTTATCAATCTGATTGACGCCGTCTACGACAGCCGCACCAAATTCATATGCTCGGCCGACGGACCGCCGGACGCATTGTATAAGGAGGGCGACGGGGCGTTTGAGTTCGAACGGACTGCCTCGCGCCTGATTGAGATGCAATCGCAAGACTACCTCGCAGCCGAGCATCGCCGACCCGAATTGGCCGTCGAGAAAGGCGATTGAACGACCGAAACCCTCGCCAAGTTGATGGTCAGGGCACTCGACAAAAAGGGCCGTGATTGGGGATAATCGCCGCTGCTCTATTGAAAAGGATAAAAGGCCATCAATTCCCTACGCACATTGATTTTTTTGAGCGGCGCGGCTGTGGCCGCCGCCATCACGTTTGCGGTTTTTCTAGGCGACGATCAAACCGAGTTTGAAGTTGATGAGGACGGCAGCCGCATCCAGCATACAGTGCGTGGCGATTCGAGCGAGTTTTCTTTGAAAGACGACGGCCTCGCCATCAAGGCGGAATGGCGCGGCGAGTTCAGGCTGAACGACGCTGGCGCGGGCATCAGCGCTGTCGATGACTTCCTCGTGATCGATATGAAGGAAAATGACGTTAGCGAACGGGTGCGGTTCGAAAAAGACGGCCGCAAGGTTGTCGCCTCATATTGGCGGGAAGGCGAAGAGCAGGAGCCAGGCGCGGAGACTGAAGCGCACATTGGCGACGTCACCTTGCGTTTCTTGCGCGCCAGCGCATTTGAAGCCGAAATGCGGGTTGCGCGCATTCTCAAGCGCGGCGACGTCGACGCGGTTCTTTCAGAAATTGATGAGTTGAAAAGCGATTACGCCATCCGGCGCTATGCGGTTGCACTGAGCAAGCGCGAAGCGCTTTCCCCCGACCAGCTCAGCATACTGATTGAAAAGCTAAGCGGGCTGAGCGGCGACCACGATATGGCGAGGGCGCTGCAAACCATTGTCGAAAAACAGGATGTGACAGACGAGGCCATGCTTGCTCTGTTGTCGGTCGCGGACGAGATCGAAAGCGACTATGAAAAGCGTCGCGTGCTCGCAGTTGTCGCGAAAAAACCGTTACCGGCAGACGCTGCGGACGCCGCCGTATCTCTGCTCGAATCCGTCGACGGGGCGTATGATTATCGCGTTGCCGCAGAAGCGCTGCTTGCCGGCGCAGACCTTTCCGCCGACGCCGCCGCACGCATTGTATCGATTGCCGGCGTACACATCGACAGCGACCACGATATCCGTCTTATTCTGACAAAAGCCGCGCCGCGCCTTGGCGAAGGACCGGTCGCCGACGCCTGGTTTGAGGCCTATGACGAAATCGGTTCCGATTACGATCGACGCGTTGCAATTGAAACGGCGGCGGCGATCGCCGGCGACGATGAAGCGCTCAAAACTCGATTGCGCGCTGCGGCGGCGGAGATTTCGTCCGACTATGACCGAGAACGGGCGCTGGAAGCGCTGAAGTAAGTCAGTGGGCGTCGGGCGCCGCCCCGGCGCCTCTGGGCAGCCTGATCTCATCAACCATTGAACGCACCGCGTTTGGCGTTGGCGCCGTGAACCGCGCAACAAGCACGGCGACAGAAAAGTTGATCGCCATGCCGACAACGCCGAAGCCTTCCGGCGATATGCCAAACAGCCAGCGATCAGGTCCGTTAAGGCCGACAAACCAGGGCGACTTGAACCAGATGATATAGGCGAGCGTAACGACGAGCCCCGCGACCATGCCCGCAATTGCCCCTTCCCGGTTCACTCCCTTGAAGAAAACACCCATGAGGATCGCCGGAAATAGCGACGCGGCTGCAAGACCGAATGCAAGGGCGACAACTTGCGCCACAAAGCCCGGCGGATTGATGCCGAGATAGCCGGCAACTACGATCGCCGCCGCAGCACTGCCCCGAGCGGCCAGCAATTCTGTTCGCTCAGTAATCTGTGGGCGGAACGTTTTCTTCAAGAGGTCGTGGCTGATCGATGCGGAGATCACCAGTAGAAGACCCGCCGCCGTTGACAGGGCCGCAGCCACGCCGCCGGCGGCGACCAGCGCAACGACCCAGGCCGGAAGCCGTGCAATTTCAGGATTGGCGAGCACCATGATGTCGCGATCGACAAGGATTTCGTTGGCATGGGGCGTGGGCGCATTCGATACCAGACGTTCTCCGCTCGCGCCCGTCTCGCCCGTAAACGCTGCGCGACCTTCAAATGGCGCGCCGGGGCCATATTGAATGACGCCGTCTTCATTTTTGTCGGTCCAGGCGATGAGACCGATCCCCTCCCAGGTTTTCACCCAGCCGGGCGCTTCGGCGTATTCTTTCTGATGCACGTTTTCGATGAAATTAAGCCGTGCAAACGCCCCCACCGCCGGCGCCGTCGTATAAAGGAGCGCAATAAAAACGAGCGCATAACCAGCCGAACGGCGCGCATCGGAAACCTTGGGCACGGTGAAGAAACGCACGATAACATGGGGCAGACCCGCGGTGCCGACCATGAGCGCGAGGGTGATGGCAAAAAGATCGACCTTTGATTTTGTTCCTTGGGTAAAGGCAGTGAAGCCCAAATCGACCAGTGTCCGATCAAGCTTCTGCAGCACCGGCTCGCCGCCCGCATTACCGCCAAGCCCCAATTGCGGGACCGGATTGCCGGTAATGAGCATCGAAATGAAAATCGCCGGCACGAGATAGGCGAAGATCAACACGCAATATTGCGCGACCTGTGTGTAGGTGATGCCTTTCATGCCGCCAAGCACCGCATAAGAGAAAACGATCCCCATACCGACGATCACGCCCCATTCGATGGGCAACTCCAGAAATCGCGAGAATACGACACCGACCCCGCGCATTTGCCCCGCGATGTAAGTGAACGAAATGATGATGAGACAGATAACGGCGACGACGCGTGCGGTGCGCGAATAGTACCGCTCGCCGATAAAGTCTGGCACGGTGAATTGACCGAATTTTCGCAGATATGGCGCAAGAAGCAGCGCCAGGAGCACATAGCCGCCGGTCCAGCCCATCAGGAAAACGCTCGCGTCATAGCCGGAAAACGCGATTATCCCCGCCATGGAGATGAACGAGGCGGCGCTCATCCAGTCCGCAGCCGTCGCCATGCCGTTGGCGACCGGGTGCACATGACCGCCGGCGACGTAAAATTCAGACGTCGAGCCCGCCCGCGACCAAATGGCGATGCCTACATAAAGTGCGAAAGACGCGCCGACAAAAATCCAGGTGAGAATTTGCGTATCCATCGCTTATTCGTCTCCGACGCCGAAACGTTTCTCAATGCGTTTCATGCGGGCGGCGTAAACAAAAATCAGGATGACAAAGACGACGATTGAGCCTTGTTGGGCAAACCAGAATCCCAGCGGAACGCCGCCAAGAGCAAAGTTGTTAAGCGCGTCGACAAATAGGATCCCCGCCCCGAACGAGACGACAAACCAGATTGCGAGGAGCGAACAAAGCAGCTTGACGTTTTCGCGCCAATAGAGCTTCGCCGTGTTGGTTTGCGTGGTTTGTTCAGACATGGGCTTCTCCGAAGGCGAAAACCGGCTTCTACCAGAATTTGTCGTTGCGTCTCAAATCCTCACGATTGCCAAGGCGGCTTTCGCGGCGTAACGGGTCGGGCATGGACGCCAACGCAACCTCCAAGCGCCCAGCGCTTTCCTTCGCGGAACTCATCGCCATCACCGCCGCTGTGATGGCCCTCAATGCGCTCGCCATTGACATGATGCTGCCGGCGCTTGGGACAATCGGCGACGATTTAGGGACGGCTCGGGATAATGACCGTCAGCTCGTCATTATCGTCTATGTTCTCGGGAATGGGATCGCCCAGCTTTTTTTCGGCCCGTTGGTAGACAGATTCGGGCGCAAGCGCGTGCTCATGTGGTCCCTCGCCGGATATGTGTTGGGCTCGCTCCTAAGCGTGATTGCCACATCGTTTTCTCTGCTGTTGGCGGCGCGCGCCTTTCAGGGCGTGACGACCGCCGCCGCGCGCGTCGCCGTCATCGCCGTGGTGCGCGATCAATGCTCCGGTCGGCGCATGGCGCAAGTGATGTCACTCGCCATCACCATCTTTATGGCGGCGCCGATCCTCGCGCCGGGCTTTGGTCAATTGATCCTTTTCGCCGGACCATGGCGGGCAATCTTCGTGGCGCTGTTGCTATACGGTCTTGTGCTCGCGCTCTGGCTCCACTGGCGATTGCCGGAGACCCTCACACCTGAGAAGCAAAAACCCTTGCGTCCCGGGCCGATCATCGGCGCCTATATGGAATTCATCCGTAATCGGACAACAATCGGATATACGACGGCGTCGGCGCTGTGTTTCGGCGCGCTCTTCGGCTACATCAGCGCGTCGGAACAATTGTTCCTCGAAACGTTTGACATTGGCGGCGCTTTTGCTTTCGCCTTCGCGGCAATCGCGGCGTCGCTCGGCGTCGCGACCCTCGTCAATGCGCGCCTGGTGGCCAAATTCGGCATGCGACGACTGACCCATGGGGCGGTTCTGGTGTTTATCATTGTCAACCTGATCCATCTGGCGATCGCCGCAACGGCGGGAGAAACTTTCGCCATCTTTATGGTGATGATGTCGATTTCGTTTTTCTGTCTCGGCCTCATTGGCCCCAACTCGACGGCGATGGCGCTTGAACCCATGGGCCATATCGCCGGCTCGGCGGCGGCGGCGAACGGTTTTGCCGGCACCACGGGCGCGGGTTTTCTCGGCGGCCTCATCGCACAGCTATATGACGGGACGGCGATCCCGATTATTCAAGGCTTCGGCGTTCTCGGGATAGCGGCTTTTGCTGTTATTCTGTGGACAGAGAAGGGCAAGTTGTTTCAACCGCACGCTAAGGATGAAACCGCATGAGCGCCGCGGACAAAAAAGTCTGCCTCGGCGCATTCGCCGGCGCCCATGGGGTGAAAGGCGATGCATTGGTCAAGGTATTTACTGAAACGCCGGAGAATATCGCGACCTATGGAACAGTTGAAACGGAGGACGGCGCACGAAAATTCACGCTGACTTTTGTGCGCGAGACGAAGCCGGGTTTTGCACTTGTCCGCGCGCCGGAAATAACGAGTCGCGAAGACGCACAAAGCCTGAAGGGCGAGCGCCTTTACATAGATCGCACCGCGCTTCCCGAAACAGAAGAAGACGAGTTCTATCTGGACGACCTTGTCGGTCTCACCGCAATTGACGAGACCGGCGCGCCGGCTGGACGCGTGGCCGCGGTCCATAATTTCGGCGCCGGCGACTTGATTGAGCTGAGCGATATTCCGGGTGTTAACGGCGTGCGCTTGATCGCTTTTACTAAGAATGCGGTTCCCGTCGTTGATCTCGAAAACGGGCGACTGACCGTTTCCCGCAATGCAATCAACAAAACGGACGCGCCGTCCATCAGCGACGAGACCGGCGAAATCGTTTCCGACGACATCGCTGTTGATCTCGACGCCATGCGGGAAGAAGACGCATGATCGACGGCTTATGAAATACGGTGAGATCACACGCGCGTTGAAGGATTTCTACGCCATCGACGGCGAGGTTACGGTCTTGCCCGGCGAACTTGATCTTAATTTTGTCGTGCGCGCGGACGGCGCTCGATATGTCTTAAAAGCGATGCGGCCGGACTGCGACCTGGCTTTCATCGATTTGCAGATCCGGGCTATGCAGCACGCCGCCAGCGGCGGGCTTGCCGATATCGTGCCGGCCGTCATCCCCGCAAAAGACGGTGCAGGCAGTTTTGTCCTTAAAAGCGCCGACGGAGAAGCGCGCCTTGCGTGGCTGATATCATTCCTTCCCGGCAAACTGATGGCGGAAATCGATCCTTATACGGCGGACCTTGCTGAAAATATTGGCGAGACGCTGGCGAGGCTTGACCGCGCGCTCGAAGGATTTTCCCACCCTTTGCTTGGCCGGCCGTTGAAATGGGATCTGCAGCAAGCCGGGTGGATCGCCGATTCCATTGACGCCATTGACGGCGCCGATCGCCGCAAGCGCATTGAAAAAATCGCAGCGCGATTTGCAAACTATCTCTCTCCGCGACTTGGTCGCTTACCGAAGACGCCAATCCATAACGACGCAAACGACATGAATATTCTCGTTTGTGAGAAAGACCGGACCCGCGTCACCGGCATATTAGATTTCGGCGACATGACCAGCGCCCCGCGGATCTGTGAAGTCGCCATCGCGCTTGCCTACGCCATGATGGGAGACGGCGACGGTCTCGCCCGAGCCAGAGCGCTGGTGAGCGGCTACAACAGCGTGAGCGCATTATCGGAAAATGAATGCGCACTGCTCTTGCCGCTGATCGAAACGCGGCTAGCCGTATCGGTCTCTAACGCCGCTATTCAACGGCGTGAAAATCCGCAAAACGAATATCTTTCGATCAGTGAAGCGCCGGCCTGGCGCTTACTGGAGTCGCTTCAGACCTGGAACGAAAAGACGGTGTTCGAGACTTTTGTCGATGCCTGTACCGAAGGGCAAGCCAAGGCGCCAAAAGCCGTTGGAAAGCAACCATCGCTGGAGGCGCGACGGGCGGCGGTTTCTCCGCGCAATCAAAAGCTCAGTTATGATGCGCCATTGCATCTTGTGCGCGGAGAACGTCATTTTCTCTTTGACAAAACCGGCGCGCAATATCTCGATGCGTACAACAACGTCCCTCATGTGGGGCACGCCAACCCTCATGTCGTCGAGGCAGTACGCCGGCAGATGTCGCTTCTTAACACCAACACGCGATATCTTCAGGACATTCATGTGGATTATGCGGAGCGCATGATCGCGCTCCTGCCCGATCCGCTGACGAAAATCGTGTTCCTGAACTCTGCAAGCGAGGCGAATGAACTGGCCTTGCGTCTTGCGCGCGCGGTGACCGGCGCCCGCGACATGGCTGTGATGGATCACGGCTATCACGGGGGCACGACCGGTGCGATGGATATCAGCCCCTACAAATTCAATCATCCCGACGGCGTCGGCGGCCCGCCGGATTGGGTTCATATTATTCCGCAGCCGGATGTGTTTCGTGGACGCCACCGCGGCGCTGACGCGGGCGCGCGCTATGTCGACGACGCCCGGACGGTCTTTTCACGCTTGCAGAACGACAACCGCAGGATCGCCGGCTTCATCTGCGAATGTCTGCCCAGCGTCGGCGGACAGATCGTCCTGCCGGATGGTTATCTCAACGCGATTTACGCCATGACGCGCGAGGCGGGCGGCGTCGCCATCGCTGATGACGTGCAGACCGGACTCGGCCGGCTTGGCGATTTTTTCTGGGGATTTGATCAACAAGGCGCCGTTCCAGACATCGCCGTCTTCGGTAAGCCGCTGGGCAATGGATTTCCTCTCGCCGCCGTTGCCATGACCGACGTGATTGCCGCCGCCTTTGCCGAAGGGCCGGAGTTCTTTTCAACCTTCGGCGGTTCAAGCGCCGCATGCGCCGCGGGCAATGCTGTGCTCGATGTACTTGAAACAAACGACATGCCGGCAAAGGCGACGAATGTCGGCGGGGCCCTGCGTGCCGAACTCAACGCGCTCGCCGAACGGTTCCCGTTAATCGGCGACGTGCGCGGGTTTGGCTTTTTTATCGGCGTTGATCTCATCGACGACCAGGACGCGCGCGCGCCGGCGACAAAGCAGGCGGCGTACGTTAAAAACCGAATGCGCGAAGAACGCATTCTGATCGGGGTTGAAGGACCGGCGGATAACGTCCTCAAAATTCGCCCGCCCATGACATTCGATGACGCCGCCTGCGAACAGTTGATTAAGACGCTGGCGAATATTTTGGCGGAGCTGGGCGCCGCACCCTAAGGACAAATCGCAATTTCATTCACTTCCGGAGCGGACAAAGTTCAATGCCCTACGCCATTGCCGGCATTCTCGGCCTCATCATCACCATAGCCGTCTATCACCATGTTGGATGGAGCCGCATTGCCGATTGCATGCGTATGTGGACCCGCCGCGACTACTGGACAAACTATAATGCGGTGGAATTCGCCGCTTGGTTCACCAAGGCGCTTGTCATTGTTCCCGGTCTCGTTCTCGGTCAGGAACTCTGGCAGCTCCATTTTCTAACGCTGGCGACATCCGCCGCACTCATCTGGGCTTCGATGAAAAAGCTCCTGCCCACATTGGTGGCCTTCAATACTCTCTGGATATTCCTGTCCTCGGCCATCATTATTCGGAACCTCGTCGGCGGCTGAGACGCCGAGCGTCTTGCGGGTTCACCGCGTCCGCGCCATACCCGGCCCCATGTTCCACGCGACCGTCATCACGCTCTTTCCAGAGCTGTTTCCGGGGCCTTTGAGCGCCTCTGTGCTCGGGCGCGCCCTTGGCCAGGGCCTGTGGTCCCTCGACACGGTCAACATCAGGGATTTCTCCGACAATAAATACGGCGCGGTCGATGATACGCCCGCCGGCGGCGGCGCAGGGATGGTGATGCGGGCGGATATTCTCGCCGCCTCCATTGATTCCGTCACCCGAAACGATCGGCCGATCCTCTGCCTTTCCCCGAGGGGGAAGCCGCTCGACCAGTCGCGGGTCCGGGCCCTCAGCGATGGTCCCGGCCTGATCGCCCTGTGCGGGCGGTTCGAGGGCGTCGATGAGCGGATTTTCTCTGCCCGGGGCATCGAGGAAGTCTCAATCGGGGACTTCGTACTCGCCGGTGGGGAAATCGCCGCCATGGCCCTGATCGAGGCTTGCGTGCGCCTGATCCCTGCGGTATTGGGCTCCGCTTCTTCCCTAGGGGAAGAGAGTTTTGAGGGCGGTCTGCTGGAGTATCCCCAGTATACGCGGCCCCGGGAATTTGAAGGCCGGGCGATCCCGGAGGCGCTGCTATCGGGCGATCACGCAAGGATCGCGGCGTGGCGGCGCAAAAAGGCGGAAGAAATAACGCGGGCGCGACGACCGGATCTCTGGGAACGATACCAGACGCGCGGTCCTATCCGTTCGGACAAGAACAAGGACGAAACGTCATGAACATTATTGAACAGCTCGAAAAAGAGCACATGGAAGAACTCGGCAAGGACGTGCCGGAGTTCGCGCCGGGCGATACGGTCAAAGTCAACGTGAAAGTGCGCGAGGGCGAGCGCGAACGTATTCAGGCGTTTGAAGGCGTCTGCATCGCGCGCGCCGGCGGCGGCCTGCAAGAGAGCTTTACCGTCCGCAAGATTTCATTCGGCGAGGGCGTCGAGCGGGTCTTTCCGATTTATTCGCCACTGGTTGACTCAATCGAAGTCGTGCGCCGCGGTAAGGTCCGCCGCGCCAAGCTGTACTATTTGCGCGAGCGCCGCGGAAAGTCGGCGCGGATTGCGGAAAAAGTCGACCGCCGCCAGAAAAAAGACGCGGACTGATCAGTTTACACATCCGGAAAATCGAACGGCCTCCCCGCAAGGGAGGCCGTTTTGCTTTTCGCGCCTCTTGAGGCAAACTCCGTGGCCGAATGTCTTAATCGGTCTACAAAACAAAACTCACCAGGAGGAACGGATCATGCTCGAAATCCTGATCGGCGTTATTGCCCTTATCGCTGTTATTGTCGTCTTAGGTTTCATCTTGCCGGACAAGGTGCATGTGGAGCGCGAAACCGTCATTGGTGCGCCGCGCGACAAAGTATTCGGCCATATCAGCGACTTTGAAAATTGGGACGCCTGGTCTCCCTGGGCGAAGCTCGACCCCGACGCGAAATATTCATTCAGCGGTCAAGGCGTCGGCCAAAAAATGAGCTGGGAAAGTGAAAATCGTAATGTCGGCAAGGGCAGCCAGGAAATCGTTGTGCATGAACCGCCGTCTAAAATGGTCACCCATCTCGCCTTCGAAGGCATGGGCGTCGCCGAAGCGACCTTTGACGTATCGGACGCAGGCGATGGCAAGACCAAAGTCGTCTGGTCCCTCGACACGAATATGCGTGAAGATATGGCGCTGCACATGAAGCCGATGGCAACCTATATGGGCATGTTCATGATGGATGGGATGCTCGGCAAGCAATATGAAGAAGGGCTCGCCAGCCTCAAACGCGTAGCCGAAGGCGGCTAAGCCAACCGCACGCCGAGCGCTTCAAACAGCGCCGCATCTTTCGCCTGACCGGGATTGTTCGTGGTCAGAAGCTCATCGCCGACAAAAATCGAATTGGCGCCGGCGAGGAAGCACAGGGCCTGTGTTTCCTCGCTCATATTTTCCCGCCCTGCCGACAACCGAACATAAGATGTCGGCATCAAGATGCGCGCCGCTGCAATAAGGCGCACAAAGTCGAGCGCCGTGACGGGCTCTGAATTTTCGAGCGGCGTTCCCTCGATCGGCATCAGCGCATTGATGGGCACGCTTTCAGGCGGCGGCGTCATGTTGGCCAGAGCCAAAAGAAACCCGGCGCGATCCTCTACGCGCTCGCCCATGCCGACAATGCCGCCACAGCAGACTTTCATGCCGGCGGCGCGCACTTTTTCCAATGTATCAATACGGTCCTCAAACGTCCGTGTAGTGATGACCTTGTCATAGTATTCGGGCGACGTATCGATATTGTGATTATAGTAGTCGAGCCCCGCATCGCTCAGCTCTGCGGCTTGGCGTTCCGTCAACATGCCAAGCGTCATGCAGGTTTCAAGACCCAGCGCCTTCACCTCGGCGACCATGGCGCACAGCGCCGGCATGTCGCGGTCTTTTGGCTCGCGCCATGCCGCCCCCATGCAGAACCGCGATGCGCCTTCTTCTTTGGCGCGTTTGGCGGTTTCGACGACAGCAGCGCCATCCATGAGTTTCGAGGCTTTAAGGCCGGTGTCGAATTTCGCCGACTGGCTGCAATAAACGCAATCTTCGGGGCAACCGCCAGTTTTGATCGAGAGAAGCCGCGAGGCTTGTACCTCATTGGGATTGAAATTTTCGCGATGGACTTCTGCGGCGCGAAAAACGAGATCTGCAAACGGCGCCGCCATTAAAGCGTCGATATCCGCGCGCACCCATTTTGTTGCCGTCAGTTTGATCTCGCCGTCCATGCCGCCTCGCTGGTGTTGCGGAGCAGCGTTAGCGCAGCGCGCTGAGGTCCACAAGCTCGCTCGCCATTTCTGCGCCATCGGCGCCGCGAATGGAGATATCGACGACATTTGCTTCCCAGTCGATCTCAATCAGCCCGTAGTTGGCGTCAATGAATTGCTCGCCAAGGCGGTTCGGATCGTCGTCCGGGGTAAATTCCTGGTCGGGCCGCAGGAACCCGCTCAACGGCAAATTGAGCGAAGAAGAGGTCGCTTCAAACAGCGGATAGTCGAGCACGTCTTCCTTGCGATAAAGCGCGGCCGAGTGGCGGTCGCCGGAAAGAACCACCACACCCTCAGCGCCGGCCTCATCGATCAGTTCGTAAAAGCGCGCCCGTTCCGTCGGCAGCATTCGCCAGGCTTCCCATCCATGACCCTCCGACATCACTTGCACGGATGAAACGATAAGGCGCAAATCCGCCGGCTTCGACAATTCTTCTCCAAGCCAGGCCCATTGCGCGTCGCCCAGCATGGTTTTTTCCGGATCCGGATCAGGAAGATAGCGTTCCTTGCCTCTCGCGCCGAAGTCGTCGGTCGGTTTTAAGGGCGATCTGAAAAACCGCGTATCGAGAATAATGATCTGAACGCGCCGGCCATCTTCGGCGCCGACAATCCACGATCCGTAAACGCCGGGGCGAGTCGCCCGCTCGTCCTTGACGTCCCAG
Organism: Hyphococcus sp.; assembly: GCA_965267325.1. GTDB lineage: Bacteria > Pseudomonadota > Alphaproteobacteria > Caulobacterales > Parvularculaceae > Hyphococcus. Next base: position 2,406,231 of record OZ253943.1, read on the forward strand.
ACATATTCATAAAGCGCTTCAGCACTTTCCTTGTGCTGAAATTCGCCGCCAGCATCGTTGAGGCCGTAATCATGATCGTCCCAGGCCGTCAACATCGGCGCCGCGGCGCGGGCGCGGGCGAATGGCTCTGATTGCGCAAGGCGCATGTATGCGGCTTTGAGTTCCGGCAGTGCGGCGTCATCGGAGCGCACATCGCCATAAACATTATCGCCGATATAGAGCGTGAGATCGGGATTTTCCGCCGTGATGACATCCCATATCGACTGGTCTTCGTTCTGCTGCGCACAAGAGGCAAAAACGATGCGCGTCAGCGTCTCGGACGGATCGAGCGTCGCCGACGGCATGGGAACCGCGCGGATAGCGCCATCCGGCGCTTCCGCCGGACGCTCCCACGGCTCATGCGGCGTCATAACAGTCTCGCTCTGATCAGTTGCGCAGGCAGAAAGCGCCAACAGCGCGGCGCCGACAAAAAGTGCGTTTTTCATAATAACCCCACCTTATGCGTTGAGACGTCATATCCGCAGCTTGTGACAACGCCGTCACAATTTACGCCGCAACACCCCCCAAACGCCATACAAAAAATCTGACCGCTGGGCTAGGCAAAGCTTGCAAGCCACTCTTCGCGGCCCGCAGCCCAGACGTCGAGACGATGGCCCCAGAATTCAAACACTTCGTCGGTTTTGGCCTCGCCCACTTTCCGGGCGACGGCTTGAGAGTTGGCGTTATCGGGGTCGATGACCGAAATGATGCGCGGCAATTCGGGGAACGTATCGAACGTCCACTTTATCGTCGCGATCGCCGCCTCGACCGCGTAACCCCGGCCCCACCGGCTGGAAACGATGGACCAGCCACATTCAAGTCCCGGCCAGCCGCCGGGCTGCCACGGACCGACACGGCCGACCCATTCACCAGATTCTTTTTCTTCGACCGAAAAAAAACCAAAGCCCCGGATCGCCCAATGACCCACATAGCAGGCGGCCGCGCGCCATTCATCCCCATAAGGACGCGCTTTGCCGTCAGGGGTGAGAAATGAAGCGGTCTTTTCGTCCTGCATCATGACGATGTGACTTTCAACATCCTTCGCGTCGAAGGGGCGCAGGATCAGGCGTTCTGTTTCTATACGGATGGTCATGTTGTGTTTCCAAGCATTCGTTCGGCAATTGCCTCGACCCGGGCGGCATTGCCGGCCCAGGTAAAGTCTTCACGGGTTAAGCGCGCCCGCGCCGCAGCGCCAAGACGGGCGCGTAGCGTAGCATCATCAATAAGGCGTCCAAGCCCTGTCGCAAACGCCGTGTCATCAGCCGCATCGAACAGAATTGCCTCGACGTTATCCGTCAGCACTTCGGCAATATTGGGCTGAGCCGGCGCCAGGGTTGGCTTTGAAAGGGCCATATACTCAACAATCTTCAAGGGCGACGCATAATCCGTCGCCGCAGGCTGCAGGGCAATGTCAAAGGCGGCCACATAGTCGGGAACGGCGTCCCGCTGAACGACGCCTGTGACTGTCACCTGAGTGGAAATCCCGCATTCGCCAGCGAGCTGTTCGAGACTGGCTCGCGCCGGCCCGTCGCCAACGAGAAGCAGATGAAGATCGTCGCGGCCCGCCTCGGCGATAAACCGGATCACGCGATCAAGGCGATGCCAGTCGCGCACAAAACCGGTAAAGCCGAGAACGAGGTTGCCCGTAAGGTTGTGCTGCTCGCGAATAGCGCGCGGATCTCGATCCACAAGAAACGCCGCATCGACGCCGTTTTGAATGACCGTTATACGTTCCTCGGGAACGCCCGCAGCGCGCACATGATCGGCGAGCGCATTCGTCACCGGCAGCGTCATGTCGGCGGCGCGCCAGATCGATCCTTCGCTTTTTTTTGCAAACCCTTTGAGCGCGAGACCGCCATGACGCGCGCGCTCTTCAGCAAGCGGCGCATTGATTTCAAGAATGAACGGCAACCCTAATCGATGCTTCGCCCAAACCCCTGCATGGTAAAAGAGATTGTAGCGTTCATAGAGGATGTCCGGCCCGGCGCGTCGCGCCCGCGCTGATAGCCGGGCGAACGCCGGAAAAGAATATCCGTACTCAGCGCATTCATAGAGCGCTTTTGGCAGGAGCGATTTAAGCCTGCCGGCGCTCCCTGCAGCATTGAGCTCTTTTTCATTCCGATCATCGCCCGGAGCCGCAAAAACAATCTCATGGCCGCGCGCCGCCAGCGCTTCGGTGAGGGCGCGGATGTGCACATATTGGCCGTCTGCCGAGCGCGTGCGGTGAGAATAAAGAATTCGCATTGGCGGTTCATAGCGTGATGCGCGCGGGGAGCGAAAGCACGATCTCCGTTTCCCGCAGCGCTTGCAAAAGTCGAAGAAATTTACTGGCGCTCGCCGCTCTCGCCCTTGCGCAACGGCGCCGCGCTTTTCACAATCGCCCCAAGCGCGTGTTGCACGGTGTGGATCGGACGAAGATCAGCTCACGCGCTCAAGACAAAGAGGGTAGCGTTGGGAGCATCAGGGATGAAGAAAAATTTTGTTGTCGCGGCAGCGATCATCGCAGCAGCGAGCGTTTCAGGGGCTGCCGCCCATCCGGGCCCGAAACTGCTGACGACCGGCAGCGGCGAGCGCACCGCCATGACCCCCGGCATGTCCTATGAACACTTCGACGGCGTCCATTTGTTCAAGGGCGCGCCGCGGATTGCCGGCGGCGAAGCAATGCCGGCAATGTCCGCGGACAAGATCGAAATCACGATCCGCCACGAAGCCCCGTGGCGCAGTTTCCGGTCCTTGAGAACGCAGGGCTTTTATTCCGGCACAGGACCGAAAAGCCGGCGCTTCACCCAAGGGTTCTACAGCGGAAATTAACCGAGGCTCGGATCGAGCTTCGTACACGCTTCCATCAGCTCTTTGACGGCGCCGACGGAGTTATCAAACATCGCCTTTTCGTCGGCGTTGAGCTTGACTTCGACGATACGCTCGCAGCCTTCCGCGCCAACAACGATGGGAACGCCCACGTAAAGATCGTTCTGGCCGTACTGACCCGTAAGGTGGGCAGCGCACGGAACGACGACTTTTTTGTCTTTCAGATAGCTTTCGGCCATTTGAATCGCTGACGCAGCCGGTGCGTAATAGGCCGATCCGGTTTTTAACAACGCCACGATTTCGCCGCCGCCCTTACGCGTGCGATCGACAATGGCGTCGATTTTTTCCTGTGTCGTCCAGCCCATCTCAATGAGGTCGGGAAGCGGGATGCCCGCAACCGTCGAATAGCGTGTGAGCGGAACCATGGTGTCGCCATGGCCGCCAAGAACAAAGGCGGTGACGCTTTCAACCGACACGTTGAATTCTTCGGCAAGGAAGTAGCGGAAGCGAGACGAGTCGAGAATGCCAGCCATGCCGATGACCTTGTTGTGGGGCAGGCCGGAAAATTTCTGCAGCGCCCAGACCATGGCGTCGAGCGGATTGGTGATGCAGATGACGAGAGCGTTCGGCGCGTATTCCCGGATGCCTTCGCCGACCGCTTTCATCACTTTCAGATTGATGCCGAGGAGGTCATCGCGGCTCATGCCCGGTTTACGCGGCACGCCAGCGGTGACGATGCAGACATCGGCGCCGGCAATGTCTTTGTAATCCTGCGTGCCTTTGAGGCTCGAGTCATAGCCGTCGACGGGCGAGCTTTCGGCGATGTCGAGCGCCTTGCCTTCCGGAATGCCCTCTGCAATGTCGAACAGGACAACATCGCCCAGCTCTTTCTGCGCGGCGATATGGGCGAGCGTGCCGCCAATCATGCCGGAACCGATCATTGCGAGTTTTTTGCGGGCCATGAAATTCTCCTCGTTCGAAGGGCGCTTGCTGCGCCGCACCAATTCTTCGGCGCGAGGTCTAGCGGATGAGAAGGCCCATTGGAAGCGCCGGGGCTGCGCTCTATTTCCGCACCAGGGCCAGCCCGCCGGCCGCAGCAAGGAGGACGCCGCCCGTGATGCGATGCCGCCAGCGGCCGATACGAGCGAGAAGCGGCTTCACCCGCGCTGCGAATAACGCCCAGCACCCGTCAAGCACCGCAGCGACGACGACAAACGTCACCGCGAGCAGCACGAGCTGCGGCGTCGCCGGCGCAGCGGGAGACACAAACAGCGGCAGGAAAGCGCCGTGAAAGAGCAGCGCCTTGGGGTTGGTGAGGTTCACCAAAAACGCTTCAGTGATTGTCCGACGCGATGACTGTCGCACCTCTAGCGCCGGCTCGAGTGCGTCCGCTGGTTCGCGCAGGGCCTTGATCCCGAGAAAGACGAGATAGGCGACGCCGATCCATTTGAGCCAGACAAATGCCTCGCTCGCAGCTGCGAGGATCAATGAAAGCCCGGCAACTACGACCGCCAGTTGCAAGGCGGAAGCGGCGGCCGATCCGATCAACGCCATTAACCCGTGACGCAGCCCATGAGAAAGCGTCGTCGCCACCAGATAGGCGACCATCGGGCCCGGCGTCAGAACCAGGAGCGCCGACGCTGCGACAAAAGCGAGATAGAGTTCGATGGACATGACTTAAAACTGTTTGCGGATGGAAATCATAATCGACGAGGATTGATAGTTATCACCGTCTACGGCTGCCTCAAAAGGTCCAGCCGCCGAAAAATCCTCCGGGCTCGGACCATAACGAAGCGTGTTTGTTCGCAGATAGACATACTCAACATCGGCGGTGAGTCCGCCGTTGAATGCATAAGAGATTCCAGCCCGGCCCTGATAGGCGAGCGCTGCATCGCGCTCTCCGCCCTCTACGCCCACAAACGCGCCGCCGACCCCAAGCCCAATGAACGGCGTCAATCGGCTCGACGATCTGAAATCGTAATAGAAATTCGAAAGAACAAAATGCCCGTTGACGCTGCCGTCCGATCCGCGGGGCGGAAACGGGCTAGGTCCAATCGCCGGATCAAAACCGCCGATCGGCGTGACGGTTTCAACGCCGTTCGAAGCGTATCGGTATTCCAGTTCGGTGCGGATGCCTTCGGTGTAATCAAAGCCCAGCGCCGCCGACGCAATGAATCCTGCATTGCTATCGACGATCTGACCGGACGGCGGCGTCACCACGGAAACGACAAACGGATTGTGGGTGAATTCCTGATCGAGATTACTGAGAAAACTCAGCCCCGCGCCGGCTCGAATATAAAATCCGTCCTCCGGCGCATCCTGCGCAACGGCGCCGCTCGCCATTACAACCGCGCAAATTCCACCAGCGACAATGCGCTTCAACACCGCGTCAACTCCTTCTTCGTAATCGGGAGAATAGCCCGCGCGCCATTGCGCGGGCAACTGCAGACCCGTTCAACTTCGCTTACAGAATGCGAAGGTTTTTTAAATCCGCCCTTTTTCCCGCGCCATAGCGATGACGACCGGCGATAGAAGCAGAATGGCGATCAAGTTTGGAAACGCCATCGACGCGTTCGCGAGATCCCCGAACTTCCAGATGAAGTCGATCGGCTGGATGGCGCCCAGCGCCACCATGCCCACCCAGACAAAGCGCATGGGCTTGGCGATCCAGTCGCCGAACAGATAGGTCGCCGATTGCTCCATGTAATAGGACCAGCCGAGAATGGTGGTGAAGGCAAAGAGCGCCAGCGCGACGGCGATAAATACGCCGCCATAGGGCATGCCTTGATTGAACACGGCGGTCGTCACCTGCGCGCCCTGAAGGGTCGATTGCCAGGCGTACTCGACCGTCGTGCCGTCGGGGCCCGGGAATGAGCCCTGCACCGAAAGAATGACCAGCGCCGTCATGGTGCAGATAACAATCGTATCGATGAAAGCGCCAAGCATGGCGATTTCGCCCTGAAACACAGGATCGTCGGTCTGCGCCGCTGCGTGGGCGATCGCGGTCGAGCCTTGCCCCGCCTCGTTGGAGAACAGCCCGCGCGCAACACCGAAGCGAACAGCAGCAAGGACGGAATATCCGGCGATGCCGCCGGCGGCCTGCTCAAGACCGAACGCATAGCTGAAAATAATGCGAAGTGAATTCGGCACATGTTCAGCATTGATGATCAGCATGATGATCGCGACGAGAATGTAGCCAAGCGCCATCGCCGGCACGATGCGGCCCGCCACGGAACCGATCGACTTGATGCCGCCGATAATCACGATGAAGGCGAGGATGGCGATAAATACACCGCTGACCCATGTGGGGATTTGTGTCGACGCCTCCACCGCGGTTGCGATGGAATTCGCTTGCGTCATGTTGCCGGTAACTACGGACGAAAACATCGTCCCGAGGGCGAAAAAGATCGCCAGCCAATGCCATCCCTTGGCAAGGCCGTTCTTGATATACATCATCGGTCCGCCGTGGATGCGGCCGTCATGGTGCTTCTCGCGATATTTCACGGCGAGGCTCGATTCAGCGAAGGCCGCAGCCATGCCGAAAAACGCGGTCACCCACATCCAGAAAATTGCGCCCGGACCGCCAAGGGTCAGCGCCGTCGCGACGCCGGCGAGGTTACCGGTGCCGACTTGTCCGGAAAGCGCTGTCGATAGAGCGTTCCATGGAGAAATATCGCCGCCCGCCGACTGGTCGACGCCTTTGCCGCGGCCGCGGAAGAGGTTTCCAAAGGCGGGAAAGAGGCGCCGGATCGGCAGGAATTTCAGCCGGATCATGAAAAACAGGCCGGCGCCCAACAGCATTACGACCATGGGCGCTACGGGCAGCACCTGCGCGCCGTTCCAGCTTCCCCCCCAGATAAACCCGCTGACATTGTCAACGCCGGCGTAGAATTCTTCCATTACGCATCACCCTTTTTTGTCGATTGGCGCCTCCCCTAAAGCGCCATTTAGAAAAATTGCCGGCGAGACTACGCGCTGCCGGCCCGCCGGGGCAAGCGCGCCGACCTCTTGCGCCGCAGCAATTGCGTCGCCGGGTCCGAAATGCTGCTATCGCGCGTATGGAAGGCTCTTTTTCCATTCGGGCGGCGACCCAAGACGACGCGCCAACCTTGGGGATTATTGCTCCTGCGGCCTATGCGGCCTCCTACGCCTACCTCTGGGATGACGGCGCGGCCTTTGTGGAGCAACTCAAGAGCTTCGGCCCCGACGTTTTCCGGGACCAGATCGCAGATCCGCAATTTGGGGTCTGGCTTGCCGAAATAGACGGGCAAACGGTGGGTTTCCTCACCATGAAGTTCGACAGCCCTGAACCGGTCTCCAAGCGCGCCGGCGGTGCGGAAATCCCGCGCATATATTTCCTGCCTCATGGAACGGGGCGCGGCCTTGCAAAACTGCTTTATGATGAAGCGGAGACCGCGGCCCGCGCCCGCGATGTTCCCTACATTTGGCTCGACGCCATGGCCTCGGCTGATTGGGCGCAACGGGTTTATAAGAAATGGGGCTTTTCTGAAATCGGTCGAGACCGCTTTCGCAAAAAAGTCAAAGAAGACGAGCGCGACATGATCGTGATGATCAAGCGCCTCGATTGACGGGAGGCGACGGTTTCATCGTCACAATTGTTTCGTGATGCCGGAGCCAACAGGCAAGGCCGCCAAAGAGCGATCATTCGTCGTCTTCGTCGTCGCCCTCATCAATGATCGGCGTCGTCGAGTCGTCTCCGTCGTATGCTTCTTCCAGCGGATCGAACTTGCCGTCCTTTTCCGTGATTTCATCCGCGGCAACAGCGCCGGCGCCGATCGCAGCGACGACACAACCGGTTTGCGATAGAAGAAACAAAGTTGCGATAAGGCAGCCGGTGAGCTTCATGGACATCGGTTCGGTCCTCCTTCAGGTCCGCGCCGAGTATAATAAAGCGCAAATTCCGGTTGATTCAATTGGCCCAAACACCGGTCCCAATCCGGGACCGGCGCTTTGGAGGCCAGTTGACGTAGATTTTATTCGGACTTTTCTTCCGCGTCAGCAGCAGCTTCCGCCGGCGCTTCTTCAGCCGGAGCCGCATCTGCTTCTTCAGCAGGCTCTTCAGCCGGCGCATTGGCCGCTTCTTCAGCAGCCGCCTTCGCGGCTTCTTCCTTCTCGCGTTTTTCTTCAAGACGCTCCTTGGCTTTTTCGCCCGGCTCGCCTTTCTTCGGATTGTTGCCCGCCTTCCAGTCGACAAGACCGTTTACGGAAAGGAAGCGCGCGACGCGATCGGTCGGCCGGGCGCCAACGCCGAGCCAATGCTTGACGCGTTCTTCATTATACTGAACGCGCTTCTCATCGGTTTTCGCCAGCAGCGGATTATACGAGCCGACTTTTTCGATGAAGCGGCCGTCCCGCGGCATGCGGCTGTCGGCAATGACAATGTTATAGTACGGACGTTTTTTTGCCCCGCCCCGGGCAAGTCTGATTTTCAATGACATTTGGTTTTCCTTTTTCGTCAGTTCTCTTCGTTGGTTGTGTATTTGTCCGCCCCAAGAAAATGCAGCGAGACATAAGGTTCATCGCCGACAACCCATGAATCATGCGGGTCTGTCGGAACGTAAAAAATATCGCCGGCGCGCATTTCGGTGACTTCGCCATCTTTCGTGGCAGCGGTGGCGCAGCCGGAAACCACCATGCCCACATGCTCAACCGTGCAGAAACTCTCCCCCATGGCCTTGCCGACATCCTCTGACCATTTCCAGCCGGGCTGATAGGTGGCGCGGCCAATAGTCATGCCGCCCACATGCACGATCTCGAATTTGCCTTTCGGAAATTCGCGGACCTCATCCGGTGAGTCGAAGCGCTTGAGGATGGTTTGCGTGTTGGTCACTTCTTCTTCCCCACGCCCGGCAAGCCGCCCATCATGCCGGGACCGCCGAGCCCCGGCGGCAAGGCGCCTTTGCCGGAGAGCGCTTTTTCGATGGCGTCGAAATCGATCTCTTCCTCGCCGCCGCCTTTACCCTTTTTGCCTTTGGCGGCTTCAAGCATGGCGGGATCGGGCGCGCCGCCGAGCATGCCGCCCATACCGCCGCCCATGCCCGCCATTTGCGCGGCCATTTTTTTCATGCCGCCCTTGCCCATCTTTTTCATGAGATCGGCCATCTGACGGTGTGCCTTGATGAGTTTATTGATTTCCTGAACGCTGGTGCCCGAGCCCGCGGCAATGCGTTTCTTGCGGCTGGCGTTCAGGAGTTTCGGAGACTTGCGCTCCTTTTTCGTCATGGAGCTGATGATCGCTTCCTGGCGGACGATTTCCTTGTTCTCCAGGCCGCCGGCCTGATCGACCATCTTTTTCATTTTGCCCATGCCGGGCAGCAATCCCATGATGGCGCCCATGCCGCCCATATTGCGCATCTGGCGGAACTGTTCGGCAAGGTCGTCCATGTCGAACTGACCCTTGGCCATTTTCTTGGCCTGTTGCTTGGCGCGTTCGACATCCAATTCTTCTGACGCTTTTTCGACCAGCGAGACGATGTCGCCCATGCCGAGAATGCGCCCCGCCATGCGTTCGGGTTCAAACGTGTCGAGGGCGTCGAGTTTTTCGCCGACGCCGACAAACTTGATCGGCGCGCCGGTAACGGCGCGCATGGAAAGCGCAGCGCCGCCGCGGGCGTCGCCGTCGATCCGGGTCATGACAACGCCGGTGACGGGCACGCGCTCTTTAAATCGCGTGGCGGTCTCAACCGCGTCCTGACCGGTAAGCGCGTCGACTACAAGCAGTGTTTCAATGGGGTTTGTTGCGCCGTGAATATCGGCGATCTCGGTCATCAACTGTTCGTCGATGGAAAGCCGGCCCGCCGTGTCGAGCATCACCGCGTCATAGCCGCCAAGCTTGCCTGCCTCGACCGCGCGGTTTGCGATATCGCGCGGCGATTGCCCGGCGATGATGGGCAGGGTTTTGACGTCCGCCTGTTCGCCCAGAATCTGCAGCTGCTCCTGCGCCGCCGGACGGCGCGTATCGAGCGACGCCATCAGGACTTTTTTCTTATCGCGTTTCTGCAGGCGTAAGGCGACCTTTGCAGTCGAGGTCGTTTTGCCGGACCCTTGCAGGCCGACCATCATGATCACCGCCGGCGGCGTTGTTGCAAAGGAAAGCGCTGTTTCTACATCCCCCTCGCCGCCAAGCATTTCGACCAGCGCGTCGTGAACAATCTTGACGACCTGTTGGCCCGGCGTCACGGAACGCAGGACTTCTGCGCCCACGGCTCGTTCCCTGACCTTTGCGATAAAGCTCTTCGCAACCGGCAACGCGACGTCAGCTTCCAACAAAGCAACGCGGACTTCGCGCAACGCCTCGTTGACGTCTTTTTCTTCTAGCGCCCCTTTGCCCCGGAGCTTTTCAAATACGCCGCTTAGTCGATCGCTTAATGACTCAAACATCAAAGAGCCTCCTCTTTGATGAGGAACATAAGCGCGCGTTCGTTCAATTCATCGGGGCGATAGCCAACTTTTTCGCTATGGGAGCGTTTGCGCGCGCCGCCGGTGCGAGAGGTGTGTTTGCTGGCGTGAGCGAGACGCCCAAGCGGCGCCGTTCCCTCCGGGGCCGGCCGCCAATCCGCTTTTCCAACGTCGATCCTATAGTCCAAATCGAAAATCCTTCGCACAAACCAAATCCCGCCCTGCGCGAGAATGCGCGCAAAACGAAAACAGCCGCCGTGAGGGCGTTACCCCGACGGCGGTCCATCCCCGACCCCAGCCCTTTTTCAAGCGGGTTTCGTGTCGGTGGACAGGAAAAAGCTCAGCTTTTCCCGAAATCGGCCGGTTCTATAGGGTGAGAGACGCCGGAAAGCAAGGACGAACGAGCGCCGGGCCCTAATGACCCCGCAGACGCCTCGTGAGCTCCGGCAGTCGGATGACGAACCAGACCGCCAGCCAGACATTGCCGAGAAAAAAGATCGGCACGGCCCAGAAAAAGCGGGAGAACCAGGATTTTTCAAACAGGCAAATTACAACCGCAGCGAGCAAAAAGCCGAGATAGAGATCAATGAGCGTGACCACCGTCCAAGGCTTGGAAAACATTTCCACGAGCACGGGACCCAAGCCACGCGTATCGGCGCCCATGGCCCACCAGATAGAGGCGGCAAGGCCGGCGCCGCCAATCGCCACAATTATGCGCAACAACCACATGTCCCTTTTACGAGACTGAACCGGTGTCGGATGACACGGCGAGATCCGTCTTTTGACGTCCCGTCAGCTGCCGCCGAACCAGCGCCGCCAGCTTTCGATATTGCGATCAAAAACGCCCATCAGACCGCCGTCGGCGTGGTTGTCGAGAAATTTGAGAATGGCAAGCACCCACAAGGTCGTCACGATTAGAATGAAGACGCCGTTGGAGGCGGCGAGTGAAAACCAATAGGTCGCCACAAATGCGTCGGGAAAAAATATGCGGCCAAGGAGGTGCCATGTATTGATGAGAAAATACATGAAATAGTAGATGAGAAATGTTCTGTAGATGAACGCGCCTTTAAGCGTCCGCGTGCGCCACAGAATGAACAGGGCGCACATAATAGCGACCGCCAACGGCGCGATAAAATTTACCAGCGCGTTGCCGAAAAAATAAAAAAGGGTGTTGGCGATCGTCCAGTGTCCGACGAGCACCAACGATATGATGCGTAAGTTACGCGATCCGGAAAGGAAGCTGAGGCCTACCCCAATAAAGAGGAAGACCCCAAATCGTATTACGACAGTCCATTCATCAGGAGTGATTGCACGAACTCCGACGTCGACCGCTTCGGCGTTCCGCTCGCTTGCAGCAATAGAAATGCGCCGCTTTCGGCCAGGCTTTCAATCGCATTGTGACCTGTCGTCACCACCTCTGCAAGCTGCGTCAGCCACGCCTCGCCCGTCGCCGCGGAATGGGCGGCGGCTTCAATATTGGCGGCGTGTTGCAGCGGCGCGTCGGCGTTTAGTTTTTGCGCTGCGGCAGCGCCTGCGGCAGCGACCAGCGGCAATCCAGCAAGCACTGTCGCTTTGTTGAGGTTTTTCCCTGCAACCATGTCGGCGCAGGCCCTTTCAATGAGTTTTTCAAAACGCAACAATTTCAGTTGTTCAGAGCGCAAATCCCACTGAGCCATTTTTGGCCTCCTCTTAAGTGGCCCGCACCACCGCGGGCATTAAGAGAAAACGAAAAAGGCAATAACGAATGGTAAAGGTCGTGTTCAGACATTGTTAACCTTAACCAGTCGGCGGACGTGTATTCGCACGCTTGCTCTCTCCGCGGCCATGCACTACGAAGAAGTTAACAACCGTCGGAACGAAGAAAGACGGAACGAGACTTGGGCGAAGATGACAAAAAAAGAGCCGAGGCGCTTAGACGGCGCCTATTAGACTCCTTTCCAATGCGGAGAAAGGAGCGGGGAAATATTATTTCCTTTCCGGGTCCGAAACATTCATCTGAGAAGAAGCAATCAGGCGCGCAAGCGGCGGCAGCGCCGCAACAAGGCGGTCTTCAAACGCGTTCTGAGGATCGATCTCACAGGATTGAACGATTGTTAAAACGGTTATTTGAAGACCTTTCAAAAGACGATTGAACTGGTCCTGTTCGTTTCCCGGATCATCGGCGCAGTCAGCGACGAACGCATTCAAGCTTATTACCGCATCCGCATACTGGTCTTCGGTCAATTCCAGCGACTGGCCAATCCCTGCAACCTTGGCGATCAGCATCTGCAGGGCAAAACGGATTGTGATGGGACAGGCAAACTGACGTAACGGCGGCAAGGGCGCATTGTCGGCGACGCCGTCAAAGATCGGGTTGGCGAACTCCTCCGGCGCGACGCCGAAGCCTTTAGCGATCGCCTCAGGCCACGCAGCGGTCAGTTTCCGATCGCCGATTTCAAGATCAATCAGATAGTCTGGATAGATGCCAATGCGCGCCGCAAAGTCCTCGCGCGACATGCGCAGGCTGAGGCGCAGCGTTTTGAGGTTATTCACTGCGCCGCTTTCGAGCGGAAGACGTCCTCATCAATCTCGCCTTCCCACTTCGCCACGGTAACCGCCACCGTGGCGTCGCCGGTTACGTTGACCACGGTACGCATCATGTCGAGCACGCGGTCAAATGGGAAAATGAACCCGACGACGAGAGCCGTGTGTTCCGGCGTTACGTCAAAGACTTCAAGAACCGTCGCTAACAGGAACAGGGAAGCTGAAGGAATGCCTGCGGCGCCGATAGAAACCAGCGCAGCGGTCACCGCAATCAGCACGTAATGATGCGGCTCTACTGCGTATCCAAATGCCTGCGCCGTAAAGAGCGCAACAATGCCGAGATAAAGCGCCGTTCCGTCCATGTTGATAGTCGAGCCGAGAGGCAGCACCGAACCGGCGACCGACTTCGATACGCCGAGGTTTTTTGAAACGTTTGAAATCGTCACTGGCAGCGTCGCCGATGATGATGAGGTAGAATAAGCGACCATCTGCGCATCGAGAATGCCGCGGAAGAAGTTGATGAACGGCAACTTCAATCCGAATTTGATGATGCCGCCATAGGTGATCGCCATATGCAGGAAGCACCCGAGATAAACCGCAATGGCGAGCCAGAAGATCGCGGTGAATGTCGAGAGACCTTGCGTTCCGGCGACATAGGCGATCAATGCAAAGACGCCGAATGGCGCCAGTTCCATGATCCACTGGGTAACGCCGAGCACCTTGTCGGACGCATAAGAAAAGAAGCGGGCGGGCGCGCCTTCCGCGCCGCCGCCAGCGAACAAAAGAATAATCCCCAGAATGATCGAGGAGAAAATCACGACGAGAATATCGCCGGACGCCGCAGCGACACCGAGGGTGAACAGGGCGACAAATACGATCCCTGATTTCGCGCGTTTCTCGCCCGCACGCGTTGAGCGGATGGCGACAATAACCGCGATGGCCACGAGAACCGCTGTTAAGGTCAGCGTCATGGGATCGCCCGCAAGAAACCTCTCAAACGGGTTTTTCGTCACCATGCCGACAATCCGGTCCCAAAAGCCGGCCGCCTCCGCTGACACCTCCCGCGGCGCTGCGCCGCCAAGATCGACGCCGGCGCCGGGCCGGAAAATCGTGCCCATGGCAAGACCGATAATGTTCGCGAAAAACGTCGTCAGCAAATAGAGAAGAATTGTCTTCAAGCCGATCGTGCCGAGTTTCGCCGGATCGCCAAGCGCCAAGACGCCGGCGACCAGCGTCATAAAAATAAGCGGAATGATCACGAGGCGGATCATCGCGATAAAAATATCGCCGAAGACCCTGACGTCGCTCAGAAGCGCGTCGGCGCGATCGGGCGCCATCGTGTTGGAGACTGCGAACCCAAAGGCGACGCCGAGCGCGAGCCCCAAAAAGACACGCTTCCAGAGTTTAACGCCAAACCACCAGGCCATAATCGCTCCCGTCTTGTCCGCCCCGATATCGTGGAGGGAAAGCTAACGGGTTTGCCGGGATCATGAAAGGCCAACGGCGGCAATCGCTCTATCAAACAACCCCTTAAAAGGTTCAGTGCGGTCGGGGCCCAGCGACCCGATGGCAATCAACGCATCATCGGCGGTCTCAAGACGGACCCCTGACGGCCGGCTGGATCCAGACCAGTCCATCCAGTCATCCTCCGGATCAATGGAAAAGAGCAATCTTGCCTCGCCATCGTTGGGCGTTTTTATGTTCAGTCCGAAAATTGTGTCGCGGCCCAAAAAACCGGTCGAGGTCGCCACACGCCGTTCGTCAAACAACACTTCATCGACAAACCAGCCGCGCCGCCATCGCAGCACATGAAGTTCGCCGTCAATATTCAGTTTAACGTCAACGCGCCGCCAGGCGCGCGCAATTAATTCTGCGCTGATGTTGGCCATGCCCCTATTCCTCACCTTCCTCCCCCATCAATTGGCGAGCGAAATAGACGTATTCAAGGGCGGTGCGATAGGCTAGCTGGTCCTGATTGGCGGTGCCGCCGTGTCCGCCTTCGATATTTTCGTAGTAATAAAAGTCATAGCCGAGTTCTGCGAGCCTCGCGGCCGCTTTTCGCGCGTGGCCGGGATGTACGCGGTCGTCCTTGGTCGAAGTATAAAACAGGACTTCAGGATAGAGCTCGCCGGCGGCAAGATTCTGATAGGGGGAGTACTGAGAAATGTAGGCCCACTCTTCGTCAATGTCGGGATTGCCATACTCTCCCATCCACGAAGCGCCGGCGAGAAGCTTGTTATACCGCTTCATGTCGAAAAGCGGTACGCCAATGTCGATGGCGTTATAGAGGTCAGGGCGTTGCGTCAGTATTGCGCCCATCAAGAGCCCGCCATTTGAACGACCATGGGCGCCGAGCTTTTCGGGGCTCGTTACGCCCGTCTCAATCAAATGCTCGGATATGGCGATAAAGTCGTCAAACGATCGCTGTCTGTTTTCTTTGAGCGCCGCGTCATGCCAGCGCGGGCCATATTCGGAACCGCCGCGAATATTCGACAGAACGAGCACGCCGCCGCGACGCACCCACATTTTTCCGGCGAGCGCTCCATGTTGAGGACGCCCGGGGTCGGCGTAATAGACCGGGAGAATGGCGGCGAGAAATCCGCCATAACCATATTGCATGGTTGGCGCATCGCCTTTTTTAAGAACGTCTTCTCTCGCCATCAGAAAATAGGGAATTTCTGTTCCATCCGCCGATGTCGCAAAGCGCTGTTCGACAACGACATCGGAAGCGTCATAAAATTCCGGCGCCGCCGATATTTTTTTCACTTTATTCTCGCTGCTCACGAAATAGAGTGTGTCGGGCGTGGTCAGACTTTCAAAAGAAATAAGCGCATCATCCGATCCGCCGCCGGTCGAAACAATCGATACAACACCGTTTTTGGGCAAAGCGATTTCTTTCGCCTTCCATCCGCCTTTTTTCTTTCGTGACAGTCGCGCCGCTTTGCCCGCGACATGCTCTAGATATTGAATGATGATGTTGCTCTTGCCGATAGCGACATCTTCCACCGACTGAATTTCAGAAGCCTCAAACACCAGTTCGGCGGCGTCCGCCGTCGGATCGTAAGCAATAACCGCTCCTTGCGCATAGTCGCTTCCCCCGTGGCTCCACGGTTCGCGCAAGAAAAAAATGGCCGCGCCCTTAAACACGCCCTGCAGATCCGCATTCGGCGGAAGAGGAAGTTTCTTCAAGTCTGCGACGCCGTCTTTTGCGTAGTGATACTCACGCTCAAAAAACGATGGAAATCGGGTGACAAAAACATGGGCGACGCCGTCGTCTTGATAAACGCTGGAGCCGACGGAAACGTCGCTTTCTTCGCCTTCAAAAACGACAGGCGCTTCGGTCGCCGCCCCGCCGCGCGCCATCAAACGCAGCACCCGGGGGTAACCGGACGTCGTCAGCGATCCCTCGCCCCAATCGGTTCCGACTATAAGCGTGTCAGCATCGAGCCAGGCGACGCCGGATTTTGCTTCGTCGAGCGAGAATCCGCCATCAACGAACGTCTTTTCGACCGTGTCGAATTCGCGCCAATAGGCCGCGTCCTTGCCGCCGTCGGAAACCTCGATCATGCAATGACGATAGTCAGGAGACAGGCATTGCGTATCGCCGCGTATCCAATTGCGATTTTCTGTTTCCGCCAGCCGATCGAAATCAATCAGAACGTCCCATTCCGGGTCTCCATCTTTGTACCGTTGAACATCACTGCGGCGCCATAAGCCGCGAACATGCGCTTCATCCTGCCAAAAATTATAGACTTGGCCGTTGTGAATCTCGCCAAGGGCAAGGCGTTCTTTTGAATTGAGGATCGACAAGGCGTCCTGGTACAACGCATCAAAGCGCGGATCGTTTTCAAGAACCGCGAGGCTGCGGGCGTTTTGCCCACGCACCCAGTCCAGCGCTTTCTCACTCTCAACTTCTTCAAGCCAGAGGTACGGATCGTCTTCGGCAACTGCGGTTGCCGCCAGCGCCGCTATCGCGGCTGCGAGTGAGAGAACTTTCATCATTTGTTCCTTGATGTCGAACGGCGCCCCAAAAATGGCGTTTACCATAAAAGCGCCCGCCGCCGCTTCAAGATCGCGCACGACGAAACGAACGCGAGGCGCGGTAAATGATAAAATTCGTTCTTATCCGTTAGGGAAGGATTGAACGATGGCCGATAATTTGCAGCGACCGGGTGATAATCGGTAATTTTAGGAAGTTTAACCATGGCGAAAGCAGACGCCCGGCGCTACCGGCGAATCGGCCTTGATTTGCCAGCGTCCATTACTGTCAACGCGACGGATGAATATGAAGGACGTCTGTTAAATATTTCGCCCGGCAATCTCGCCGTCATTTCCGACGCAAAAGTTGTCGAAGGCGACGCCGTAATCTTGCGCATTAAGGGCCTCGACGAAATTGAAGCGACGGTGATGCGCGTCCTGCCAGATGGATTTGCAGCCTCGTTCATGCTTTCAAGACGCCGCCGCGTGAAACTGACAGAACAGCTGATGCTGCGCGCTAATGAGCAATACAAAGACGGACTTGAGGACCGACGCGGCGCCTTGCGCCATCGCGGCGCGCCGTCCCGCGCCGCCTGCCGCCTTGCAGACGGGACTTCCCTGTTTGTCAAAATTCTCGACACATCTCTCGACGGCGTTTCAGTTGAAGCGCCGCGTCGCCCGCCCATCGGCTCGGAGATTCATGTCGGCCGACGTCGCGGCGTTGTCATTCGACATACGCCGCGTGGTTTTGTCGTCGTCTATGAAGCGCAAGACAGCGACGAAGAGACTATTCTCCGCGCTGTCTAATTCTTGCCCGTTCGTCAGTACCCGGCCGATTCTGGCGGGCCGAGCACCACAGGGCCAAGATTGTCTATGACATCGCGAGCATCGAACGCCCGCGCATTGTCTGTCGGCTTTTCGCCGCGATGCATAGTCACAAATGCGATCGCCGAATAGCGCGTAACTTCCCGCGTGTAGGAATCATACGGATATCCCCAGCGGAAGCCATAGGCGTAATAGGGAAACGCGTAATATGGCCGATGGAACGGATAGCCATAGCCGTATCGGCCATAAAAAGCGGGGCCTGTGTTTCGATAGGTCGTGCGCGCTTCAGTATCGCGTTCCTCGACGATGAAATAGTCATAACCACCCTGCAGCGTCAGTTCCGCCGCACGAAAGAGAAGTGAATTCTCAACCGTTTCGCGCGACGTCGACGAATTGCCTCGGAAGGTGATGCGAAACCTGCCTTCCTCAATTTGCTGTTCGGAAAAACCATAACCGCTCCCCTGAGAGGCAGGCCCATAAGGCGTCGCCGTGGCGCAGGCCGCCAGCAACATAAACGCTCCGCCCAGCGCGAACTTTTCGAGCGCAAATTTTCTAATCATGATCGACTCCGCTTGATACCGGTCATCGCAACCCCGGCGCTTACTATAGCCGCAGGCAGAGGCGAGGAAAAGCGCGAGAAACCCGCCTTATTCGGCCGCCGCCGCGCCCTCCCGGCGTTGTGACAGGGTGTGACCGTCGCTGTCTTCCAGCGTCATGGTCAGGCCCTCGGGGGCCGATTTGATGTGCAAGTCCCGTTGCGGGAATGGTACTTCGATTTGCAATTCCGCCAACAAATCCCAGATCGCCATCAACACGTCCGAGCGCACATTGGCCGACCCATTGGCGGGATCGTTTATCCAGAAGCGCAAGTCAAAGTTGATCGAACTGTCGCCAAACTCCATCAGATTGCAGCGCGGCGTCGGCGTTTTAAGCACGCGCTCGACGCCAAGCGCCGTTTCCTCCACCCGCTTTGCGAGCGTTCGCAAGTCCTTTGTTCCGTAAGATACGCCAAACGGCGCATGCAGCCGCACGACACGATCGGAATGGGACCAGTTGGTGACGCCCTCATTGATAAATATGTCGTTCGGCACAAGATGCGCCGTGCCATCGCGAGTGCGCACCGAAACATACCGCGCGCTCATATCCGTCACCCAGCCATAAGTATCGCCGACTTCGATCACGTCGCCAGGCTTGATCGATTTGTCGGCGATCAGCGTGAACCCGGCGAAAAAGTTCGACACGGTGCGCTGCATGCCAAGACCAATGCCGAGGCCGACGGCGCCGCCGAAGATCGCCAGCGTGCCGAACGGAAAGCCAACGATCTGTAACGCTGCAATGAGCGCAATCACCGGCAACAAAACGTCTAGGATTTTCGCTAACAACGCCTTGAACGAGACCGTTAGCTCATCAATGGCGTCGATGCGTCCCTTGATAAAATTGTTCGCAAAACTCGCCGCCCAGAACAAAATGCCGAATATGAAGATCGTGCGTATAAGATCCAACGCAGAAAAACGCTGCGCATTGCCGGCGGCGTCTTCGCCGATAGGAACCGAAAACGCCTGCAGCTGCACGACAACATCGTCGAGCACGCCGAACGCATCGAGGGCCGCGATGGGCCAGGCGACATAGAACGCCACTTTCGACCAGAACGGCGAACGGATCACCAGCGTGACGAGGCGAATGACGATCCAGGCGGTGAGCAAGCTGACGCCCGCGGCCACCAGCCCGGTCGCAACGCCCATCGCCTTGAGCGCGGCGACGGCGATCTGAAGGGTAATAAAAAGGGCGACCGGGGTTGCAAGATGGGCAAAAGCGCTCGCGCCGCGGCGCAGCACCCCATAAGGGGCCCGGGGCGCAATCTGGCTCTGGAACAGCTTACGAAGTTGCGGCCCGAAAATCGCCGCCGGCAGAAGCGCGGCAAACAAGATCCCCGTCTGAACGGCGACGTCGATGGTGAGCATCTGGTTCTGGAACCAGATCAGAAAGCCGCTCAGCTCGCCGCGCAAAGCATCGACGCCCACCAGTTGCTCGAATGCCGACGCGTCAGGATCGGCCGCAGCGGGCTCGGCCGGCGTTGCCTCTGGGGCGTTTTCCGGTGGTCGGTTGTCGACCGGCTCATCGCTCTCGGGGGCGCTTTGCGGGCGCGCCGCTTCGTCCTGTTTCATCAAGAACCGTATTTAGTTCGGCAAGGCGATTGTATTACCATGGACGGTCCCTTTCGCCAATCTGGGCCAGCGCGCAATCCGATCCGCGGGCGGATGAATTAACGGCAATGGTCAACCGCTTGGCGCGCATCACGCCGCAAAGGCCCGCGCCTGTTCTTCAGCCAGCGTCGCACAGCCATCCTTGGCGAGCGCAAGCAAGGCCGCAAACTGTTCATCCGTAAACGGATCACCTTCGGCTGTCGCCTGTATTTCGACCAGTCCGCCGTCTCGCGTGATGACAAAATTGGCGTCGGCCTGAGCGGAGGAATCCTCATCATAATCAAGATCAAGCGCCGGCGCGCCGCTGACGAGGCCACAGGAGATTGCAGCGACGGATTCGCGCACCGGACTTGCGGTGATGATCCCCTGTTCAACGGCCCACTCACAGGCGGCGTTGACCGCGACCCAGGCGCCGGTGATCGACGCGGTCCGGGTGCCGCCGTCGGCCTGGATGACGTCGCAATCAACGAGAATCTGACGCTCACCGAGCGCTTTCAAATCAACGACGGCGCGTAGCGATCGCCCGATCAGGCGCTGGATCTCCTGGGTGCGGCCCGACTGGCCGCCCTTTGCTTCGCGCTTCATGCGCCCGCCGGTTGAACGCGGCAGCATGCCATATTCGGCCGTTACCCAGCCGCGCCCGCCGCCGCGCATCCAGGGCGGCGTGGTTTCGTCCCAGCTTGCGGTGCAGAGGACGTGAGTGTCGCCGAATTTGACGAGGCAAGACCCTTCCGCATGCTTTGAAACGCCACGTTCCAAAGATACGTCGCGCAATTCATTGAATGCCCGGCCTGATGGTCTCATGAACAACTCCCTAAAGCAGGCGGGCTACCTAGCGCGGGCGCAGAGCGCTTGTCGACCCGCCTTTTCGCCGCCTCTTTGAATGCACGGCGATTGCCCCTATTTTTGGTGGACAATTGTTATGACCGACCCGACGCAAAATACCCTGAACGATGTCGACGCACGTTCGCGCGATATCTTCCGCCGACTTGTGGAAACCTATCTCGCAACCGGCGAGCCGGTCGGTTCGCGCACACTGTCCCACGACCGCACGATTGATGTCTCCGCCGCCACCGTACGCAATGTGATGGCGGACCTCACCGATCTCGGGCTGCTTTATGCGCCTCATATTTCCGCGGGGCGGTTGCCGACGGAGCGGGGCTTGCGCCTTTTTGTCGACAGCCTGATGCAGGTTGGCGATCTAACCGAAGAAGAACGCCGCGCTATTGAAGCAGAGGCGCGCGACGATGACGTGGAGCAAGCGCTCGAACAGGCGGCGACGCGATTGTCCGGCCTCACCAGCGCCGCCAGCCTTGTCCTCACGCCAAAAGCAGATGCGCCGCTGCGGCAGGTGGAATTCGTTTCAGTCGCCCCGGGCAAGGCGCTGGCGATCTTAGTTTTTGAAGACGGCCGGGTTGAAAACCGGGTGCTTGAAACGCCGGACACTCTTCCGGATTCAGCGCTTATACGCGCCGGCAACTATCTCAATGCGCGCCTGCGCGGGCGATCTCTCGCCGAGGCGCGAACTGATATTCTCAACGAAGTTGCTGAGCACCGGGCCGAGCTTGACGCGCTTACGTCAAAACTGGTGAGCGACGGCGTCGCAGACATCGCCGGCGGCGAAGAGTTTTCGTTGATCGTGCGCGGGCGCGGCCAGCTCCTCGACGAAACCGCGTTTCAGGACATTGAGCGCGTACGCATGCTGTTTGACGACCTCGAACGAAAGCGGGACCTTATCGATCTGATGAACGCCGCGCGGGAAGGCGACGGGGTCAAAATCTTTATTGGCTCGGAAACGAAGCTATTTTCACTGTCGGGGTCTTCTGTGATCGCCGCGCCCTATCGCGACGAATCCCAGAATATTGTCGGCGTCCTTGGCGTCATCGGCCCGACGCGCCTTAACTATGCTAAAGTCATCCCGATCGTGGATTACACGGCCGAAGTCGTCTCGCGCCTGTTGAAATAGGCGCCAATGGCTCGTAAATGGCCTGCCGCACCACCAGCATCGGGCGAAGAAGAGTGCTATGAGCGATCCAGATTATCCCGCCAATGAGGGCCAGAAGGTTGACCCTTCGAAGGCCGACAAAGACGCCGGCGCAGCGCCGGAAGAGCCGGCCGCTGCAAAGCCGACGGATGCCCCGCCCGTGGCCGAGGAGCCGCAAGCGCAGGCCGATCAAGAGCCGCTCGATCCTGGCGCGCCTTTGGCGGAAAACGAGGAAACCGAGAAACTCAAAGAACAGATGATGCGCCTCGCGGCCGATCTTGAAAACACCCGCCGGCGCGCAGAGCGGGAAAAGCGCGAGGCCGGTCAATACGCCATCGCCAATTTCGCTCGCGACCTCATTAGCGTTGCGGACAATTTCGAGCGGGCCCTGCGGGCCGCCGGCGTGTCCGACGACAACATCCCTGAAGGCCATTCAGAAGCCTTTAACGGTCTCGTCGCCGGCATTCAGATGACGGAAAAGGAATTGCTGACAACCCTGCAACGCCACGGCGTGACAAAGCTTGAACCGGCGGGTGAAAAATTCGATCCGAATGTGCACCAGGCGGTCGCCAACGTGCCGAGTGCTGAGATTTCCAAAGGCTGCGTCGTCGATGTTGCGCAGCCGGGCTTCACCATCGGCGACCGGGTTTTGCGCGCAGCCATGGTGACTGTGTCTTCGGGCGCCCCGGCCTCCGAAGCCGACGACAAAACGCCGGCGCCGGGTTCAACGGTCGACGAAAAGGCCTAACCGACGCGCGGACCAGCAGCTTTCACGCCGCTTGTCACATGCGCCTCGAAAATCCGGAAATTCTCAACAAACATGGCTGCGAGTTTTTGCGCCTGCGCGTCATAAGCTGACGGGTCGGCCCAGGTATCGCGCGGGTTGAGGATAGCGTCATCGACGCCGGCGACCTTTGTGGGCGCCTCAAATCCGAAAATCGGATCCGTCGTCATCGGCGCGCCATGAAGCGATCCATCGAGCGCCGCGGAGAGAAGCGCGCGGGTCGCCTTGATTGGCATGCGCTTGCCGACGCCGAACGGCCCACCGGTCCAGCCGGTGTTAACGAGCCAACACTTCACGTCGTGATGGTCAATCAAATCGCCCAACAATGCTCCGTATTCCGAAGGATGGCGCGGCATGAAGGGCGCGCCGAAGCACGTTGAGAACGTCGCCTGCGGCTCGTTGCCGAGACCTTTTTCCGTCCCGGCGACTTTCGCTGTATAGCCCGACAGGAACATATACATCGCCTGGTCGCGAGTAAGCCGCGCAATCGGCGGCATCACGCCGAAGGCGTCGCAGGTCAACATCACGATGTTGTTGGGATAACCCGCAATGCCGCGGGGGTCAGCATTCGGGATATAGTCAATTGGATAGGCGCCCCGAGAGTTTTCCGCCAGCGTCGCATCGTCAAGATCGAGCTCGCGGGTCGCGGGATCCATCACGACATTCTCAAGCACTGTCCCAAACATCTGCGTCGTCGCATAAATCTCCGGCTCCGCCGTCGGCGACAGTCGGATCATCTTTGCATAACAGCCGCCTTCGAAATTGAAGAGACCGTTCACGCCCCAGCCATGTTCATCATCGCCAATGAGCGTGCGGTCCGGATCAGCCGACAGCGTGGTCTTGCCTGTTCCCGATAAGCCAAAAAAGATTGCCGGGTCGTTTCCTGCGCCGACATTAACGGAGCAATGCATCGGCATCACGCCCTCTTCCGGCAGCAGGAAATTGAGGATTGTAAACACCGACTTTTTCATTTCGCCGGCGTAAGACGTGCCGCCGATGAGAACGAGGCGTTGGGTGAAATCAACCGCGATCACGGTTTTCGTCCGGCATCCGTGGACAGCGGGATCGGCCTCGAAGCCTGGCAGATCGACGATCGTGAAATCAGGGTCGCCGCCGCGCTCGCTCATGGGCGGGCGCACAAGGAGATGCTGAATAAAAAGGCTGTGCCACGCATATTCGGTGTAGACGCGAACATTGATTGAATGTTCCTTGTCCGCGCCGCCGCGCAGATCTTGCGAAATGAGTTCGCGGGCCGCAGCGTATTCAATCATGTCCGCATGAAGCCGATCAAAGGCCTCGCGAGTTATTGACTGGTTGGCATCCCACCAGACTTTGCTTTCAACCTCGACTGAGCGAACGATGAATTTGTCTTTGGCCGACCGCCCAGTGTGCTCACCGGTGCGAACAACAAGCGGGCCGCCCTTGGCGATGTCGCCCTCGCTCCGCTCAACCGCCAGTTGATAAAGAGCTTCTCGCGACAGATTCGCCAACTCCGCCGGCGCGCAATCGGCAAAGCTCGTCGCCGCGACTTGCGCGGTCGTTACAGATACGCTCATTCATGTCCTCCCGAGGTCCCACCGGGGAGCCCGCCCCAACGCGAACCTATGCCGCCTCTTAGTTCAAAAAATACGCCATGGCCACCAGCCCGGCGTTCAAAAAAAGCGAAACCGACTTGAGGCGAGACCCCTTGCGGCTGTAGCCGAAAACCAACGGATCAACGAAGCCGCGTGTCTACGGAATTTCTTCTGCGCTGCAGCGTAACAGCATCCGACAAGAGCGCGGACGGCGTTAAACCACGCACGCTCAAGAACCCACAACGGGCGCGGTAAACTCTGCGTTAAGGGTTATGGGAAATCCTTCCTTAACGGCCTCCGGCGACAATTCGCGCGCGGGAGACATTCGCTTTGGACACGATTTTTGACCTTTTATCGGTGACGCTTTTTGTTGCTGCGGCGGCGCTCTATTTCATGCGCCACCGCCACGAGCATCCGCCGATCGGCCCCTATATTGTCGTCGCCCTTGTTGCTGCCGTCGGCAACTGGCTCGGCAATCATGGAGGCGGGCTGGCGGCTGTGGCGTTCCTGATCGCCGGGGCGTTTCTTACCCTGCATCTCGCCAGCGAGCCCTATCGCGACAATCGCGAGGAAAACGCCAAGGCGCGCGACTGACGACTCTGCTATAATGCGCCGCCGCTCAGGTCCGGTCGATTGCGAAAATGGGAGCAGAGAACCGAGTTTTGGACGCCGCCGCTCAACCCGACACGCGCACGCGCGCCGAAGCCAAGCACATCGTCGATGAGCTGATCGAGGAGCGCGCGACGCGGCTAATGCACTCCCCGCTCTGGCCGCTTTACAAGTCCATTTTATACCCGATCCTACTATATGGGCAGGCGGTCAAAATGGCCGACGCAATTGCCGATTTCGACGCCGAAGGCGTGTTTGACTATGTCAGCAACCTCCTGGGCATCGATCTGACTGTGCAAGGGTTGGAACATGTTCCGAAAACAGGGCGTGTACTGATCGCCTCCACCCACCCGACGGGCATACCCGACGGCGTCGCCATGTATGACGCGCTGAAATCGCGACGCCCTGACATGACATTTTTTGCCAATCGCGACGCCATTCGCGCGGCGCCGGGCATAAAGGACATGGTCATTCCCGTCGTCTGGCGCCCGGAAGAGAGAACGCCTTTGTCCTCGCGCGAAACGCTGGTCGAGGCCCGCGCTGCATTTCAAGCGGAGCGATGCGTTGTTCTGTTCCCCTCCGGGCGGCTCGCCTTTATGGACGACAATCGAAAACTGACCGATCAGGCCTGGCTTGGCTCAATCGCTTCCTTCGCGCGTAAATATGATTGCCCGGTCGTGCCGGCGAAAATCGTCATGCGCAATTCCTGGCTCTATTATCTCTTCTGGCGCATCAACACAGAGTTGCGCGACATCACGCTGTTCCACGAACTGCTCAACAAGAAAAAGAAGCCCTACCAGATTGCATTCGGCGAGCCGGTCTCGCCGACCGACATTACGGGAACGCCCGCCGACGCAGCCGAAGCGCTGCGCCGACGCGCCATGTCTCTACCAGGCGACGCCCCTTACATGGCTACTCCGCCGGCGTAATAGTCAGCGGCGCCCGGGCAAGCACCTTTTTGTTGCCGTGAATAAAACGAATCTCGTATTCGCCCGGTTCTTTTGGCACGCGGACATTCGCAGGACTGCCGGCTTTAGAATAGCTATAGCTTTCATATTTGAGGTCGTCGGCGCCGGCTTTTGAAATGGCGATGTAATCTCCATTGCCGAACGGCGGGCCGGTGAAAGCAATCTTCATGAATCCGCCCGCCGGGACGCTCGCCGGCGCATCCAGTGTCGCAGTTGCGGGCTCAACGATGATTGGCCGGCGCGCCAGCACTTTCTTGTTGGCTTGCACGAAACGGATTTCATAGTCGCCAGCGTCAAGCGGCATTCGTATTTTCGCCGGGCTACCCTGTTTGGTATAAGCGTAGTCCGTATACTTCTTATCTTCCGCATCCGGCGCAGTTACTGTCACCCAATCGCCGGAGGCCGGCTTCGGCCCGGTAAACTCGACGCTCACCGTTTCGCCTGCAATCGCCGTGTCTTTGGCGGCGAGAGTCGCCGTCGCAGCGACCACCGTAATCGACTGGCGGGCGATGACCTTCTTGTTGCCTTGCACGAACCGCAATTCGTATTCGCCGGCGTCGAGCGGCATGCGCACCGCGCCGGGGCTTCCCTGTTTTGTGTAGTGATAGTCGCCATACTTGTTCTCAGCCGCATCAGGTTTGACGACCGTGATCCAGTCCCCTGACGCCGGCGCCGGTCCCGTAAACTCAACACTGACTTCCTCGCCGGCCACCGCCGTTTCGGGGCCCGATATTGTTGCAAGCGCCGCCGTTACCGTGATCGGCCGACGTGCGAGGACTTTTTTATTGCCCTGAACGAAACGCAGCTCGTAGTCGCCGGCCTCAAGCGGCATGCGGATCGTCGCGGGGCTTCCCTGCTTTGTATAATGATAATTTTTGTACGCCTTATCGGCCGCATCGGGCTCAACCACGGTGATCCAGTCGCCGGAGCCAGCGGGCGGGCCGGTGAAGTCAACCTTGATCTCCTGACCTGCAATCGCTTCGTCCGGCGCCGCTAGCGTCGCTTCTGCCGGCGACGACGTGATTTCGACGCTCGCCAGGGTGCGGATCGGCTGGCCGAGCATGTAGCGCACTTCATAATCGCCCGGCTCAACCGGCATGCGCAACTCGGCCGGATCACCGATGCGGGTGTAAGCATAGGTTCCGTACTTGCCGTTGTCGGCGCCTTTTTCAACGATGGTGATGTAATCGCCCTTGCGGTCGGGTCCCGTCCAGTGAACGAGAATGTTGGTTCCCGCCATAACCGCGCCGCCGGGATCCGGCGTCACCGTCGCCTCAACCGGAAAATCGAGCGCAACGGTTACCGTCTTCCAGGTGTTTTCGCGAATGACCACCTGTTCCTGTGTGCCTTTAAGACCGTCTGAAGGGCGCTCAACCGCAACATCGTAAGCCCCCGGCGCGATCTCAACATCGAGTACGCCGGCGTTTGCTTCACTTACGACCGGATCGCCCTCAAGCCGCGGCGTAACCGTCCAGGTAAGCCCTTCTTCAATGACGAGGCCCCCTTCAAGTTCCGTTGCGCGCAGGCGCACTTTGGTTTCCGAAACCGGTTCCGGCGCCGCGACAACGGTTGTCTCAAGCGCTGCGCCCAGTTCATCGGCGTTCGAGGCGGAAAGGTATTTGCCGCCGGTGTTTTCAGCCAGACACTTCAGTTGCGCTTCCGCGTTTTCTTCTGTGATGTCGAAGCCGACCACATGCACTGTGAAATCGACGCCCGCCTGTTCAAGCGATGACGCGACGCCGCAAGGATCAGGTTCGCAGGTCTCGATGCCGTCGCTGATCAGGACGACCGTTGCTTTTTCTTCCGTAGATTTCAGTTTCTCCGCCGCAAGCTTTACGGACGCAGCCATGGGCGTTTTGCCTTTGGGGCTTAGACCTTTGACCGCCGCACCAATCGTTGCGCGATCCGCGCCAACGGCCGCCAATTCCTCGATGTCGGAGCAGTCGCCTTTGCGCCGATGTCCGTATGCAATGAGCCCAAGGCGCCGCTCCGCCGGCAATTCATCGAGCAGATCGCCAAGCACGGTTTTGGCGATGCCGATTTTCGCCTCGCCCTCGATCTGGCCCCACATGGAGCCGGAAGCATCAAGCACCAGAATGGCGTCGCCGTCGTCCGCAGCGGCAGATGAAAACGCAAACAGGAAAATGGCGGCAAAAAATGCGCGCAACATGGCAATCCCCCTTCAAAATCAAGCTGAAGGAAGGTTAACGGAAATTGCGCCTAGGGCCAATGAAAGAGAACTTAAACATCGCCAAGGGTTTAGCCCGCCCGGCGATAGGTGAGTTCGAGGAATACGTCCTCAAGATCGGATTCCACGGTTGAGAGGTCTTTGACGCCGACGCCCGCGACGGAGAGCTGCTCAAGGATATCAGCCACCTGCGTTTTCGACGGCTGGTAGGGAATGGCAAGGCGCCCGTCCGGCTTCAATTCCGCATGAAAGGCGCCGAGATCCGGTGGCGCCTCAAGCTTGTCGACCGGCGCCACCATGAGGGTTTTGGAATCGAGCGACGCAACAAGTTTTTCCGTCGGCTCGCAAGCGACGACGGCGCCTTCATGAATGATAGCGATTTCCTCGCAAAGCTCCTGCGCCTCTTCAAGATAGTGCGTAGTCAGAACAATCGTTACGCCCTGGGCGTGAAGTTCGAGCACATAGTCCCAAAGCTGTTTTCTGAGCTCGATATCGACCCCGGCGGTCGGTTCGTCGAGGATGAGGATCGGCGGGGAGTGCACCATTGCCTTGGCGATCAGGAGACGCCGCTTCATGCCGCCGGAAAGCTGGCGCACATAAGCTTCGGCTTTATCCTCAAGGCCAAGAGCGCGGAGGATCTCCATGGTCCGGCGATTTGATTTTGGCACGCCGTAGAGCCCGGCCTGTATCTCCAGCGCCTCTTTCGGCGTGAAGAAAACATCCATGTTGATTTCCTGGGGCACAACGCCGAGCGAGGCGCGGGCCTGACGCGCATTGCGGTCGATATTAAAGCCCCAGATGAGGACCTCGCCGGCGGTTTTGGTCACCAGCCCCGCGAGAATATTGATAAAGGTCGACTTGCCGGCGCCGTTGGGGCCCAGAAGACCGAAGATCGAGCCGGTGCGAATGGACAAATCGACGCCTTTCAGCGCTTCTTTGGGGGGCGTCTTGCCATTGCCGCCATAGGTCTTGCGCAGAGATGTGGCGGAGATCGCGATTTCTGGATTTGCGTCTGTCATCGACCGCGATATCGCGCGCAGGTCACGGTCTCGTCAACCGGCTTTCGCTTGCTTGCCGTGGCTCATAAAGTGCCTGCATGAATGAAGAGCAACGCCAACGCTACGCCCGGCATATTCTCCTGCGGGAAGTGGGCGGCCAGGGGCAGCAGAAACTGATGTCGGCGCGCGTGCTTGTCGTCGGCGCCGGCGGCCTCGGCGCGCCGGTTATTCAATACCTTGCCGCGGCCGGGGTCGGGACCATCGGGATCTGCGACGATGACGAAGTTTCCCTGTCAAACCTGCAGCGGCAGGTGATTTTCAAGACGGGTGATATCGGAAGGCAAAAAACTGTTTCAGCGTTTGAATTCATAAAAGACCTAAACCCCGAAATATCCGCCGTCTTAATTCCGTTTCGCATCGACCAGACGAACGCACGTCAGTTGATCAAGGACTTCGACCTCGTGGTCGAAGGGGTCGACAATTTCGAGACCCGTTACGCCCTAAACGCCGCTTGCATCGAAACGCGCAAAACACTTGTCTCCGCCGCTGTCGGTCGATTTGAAGGACAGCTCACAACTTACAAACCTTATGCGGCGCCGGGAGAACTGCCGTGTTATCGCTGCTTCGTTCCGGAAGCGCCGCCCCGGGACGCGCAGGTCAATTGCGCCGAGGAAGGGGTGTTGGGCGCGGTCACGGGCGTAATCGGCGCCCTCGCGGCTATGGAAGTCCTGAAAGAGATTCTCGATCTCGGTGAAGGCCTCGCCGGACGCGTCATGCTCTATGACGGGCTCGCCGGTCATTTTCGCACCGTCGCACTCAAGGCGGATCCCGCCTGTCCCGATTGCGGCCCGCTAAAAAAGGAGTAGCGCCCATGTTCAATTGGTTGTCGCAGATGGGGAAAGCAGCCGCCGTTTTCGGCCTGTTACTTGTTGGCGCCTGCGCTTCGACCCTTGCGCCGCTTGTTGCGCCGAATGTCGACACGGACGCCAGCGCCCTGGAAGAGGGCGCCTACAGCCTCGACCCTGACCACGCCGCGCTCACATTCCGCGTCGATCACCTCGGCTTTTCCGATTATGTGGGCCGCTTTGAGCGGTTCGACGTCGTCCTCGATTTCGACCCGGAAAATCCGGAGGCCGCGCAGGTCGAAGCGGTCATCGACATGACCAGTCTCAATGTCGCCAATGATGAATTCGCCGAAACGCTAAAGGGTCCGCAGTGGTTTGACGCAGTGCGCTTTCCAGAAGCCCGGTTCGTCTCGACTGCGATTGAGATCACCGGCGAAAACACCGGCGTTATGTCCGGTAATCTGACGCTGCGGGGGGAAACCGCACCGGCGGCGCTCAACGTGACGTTTAATGGCGGAGCACGAGATCGCCTCCGTCGCGGCGCCTACGTGGTCGGTTTTTCCGCCACCGGCGCATTTGACCGCAGGACATTCGGCGTTGACCGTTTCTCCGGCATTGTCGGGGAGGAAGTTTCGATTGAAATCGAGGCGGAGTTTATCCGGCGCGACGCCGATTAGTCATCGAGCGTGATAACGACGATGCTGCTCTCGTCGACGGACACTTTGGTCTCTTCAAAGCTTGGTTTGCCAAGCTTCGGCGTGACGCCATTGGAGAAAGCTACAGGCTCTTTCGGAAAGCCCAGTATTTTGCCGCGGTTAAGCTTGCCGTCGCCGTTCTCGTCGAGATAGGCGGCGATGGAATACTCTCCCGGCTCGATGTCGCCGAGAGAGACTACAGCAAGGCCCCGTTCGTCGATCCGGCCGTGACGCTTGGCGTAAGGCGTCTCGAGAAATTTCTCTTCGCTATCGTAGATTGTGAGCCGCACCGCCTGGCCGGGCTCGGCGTCAAACGTCGTCGTAACGGCCGCAACCGGGCCATCGGTCTTGAGCGAAAAAAGATTGAGAGGTTCGGCGGAATCTGCAAATGCGCCGCTCGCGATTGCCGCGAGGACGCCTGACGCCAAAATACTACGAACCGGTCTCATGTCCCACTACGCACCAATACCCGGCGGACGTCCGCCGACACGGCATCCAATTTGCGCCCGGACGATTTCGATTCAACTAAATTCTTTGTTTTGTCGCGAGCCCGTGAGCAAGTGTGACCGGAAAACATCGCTGCGGCGTGCGCGAATCGCGGAACGGGCGTCGGAATTGATAATCTGTAAGGCGAGATTACCGCGACCTGAAGGTCGGTTCAGGCCTCGCTGTCGAGGCCAAGAATGACCCGGTCCGGCGGTTTGTGCCCGTCGGCGAACATCTTAATGTTGATGATCACCCGCTCGCCCATTTCGATGCGGCTTTCCACTGTCGCCGACGCCATATGCGGCAGAAGGACGACATTGGAAAGCGTTAGAAGCTTTTCATTTGGGCCGCCCCGCTCATAAACATCGAGACCGGCGCCGGCGATGCGGCCATCGGCGATCAGGTCCGCCAGCGCGGTTTCATCGACGATTTCGCCGCGCGAGATATTAACAAGATAGGCGTGATGCTGGAGCAGCTCGAGGCGTCGCCGCGACAACAGATGGAACGTCGCGGGCGTATGCGGACAATTGACCGAGACAATATCCACATGAGCAAGCATCTGATCGAGACTGTCCCAATAGGTCGCCTCCAGCTCTTCCTCAATATGCGGATTAATCGGGTTGCGGTTGTGATAGTGAACCGACAGACCAAAGGCGCGGGCGCGCCGGGCGATCGCTTCGCCGACACGGCCGAGACCGATGATGCCGAGCTTTTTGCCGCGCACGCGACGACCCAACATCCAGGTCGGCGACCAGCCTTCGAACTTGCCTTCGCGCAAGGCCGCGACGCCTTCAACCAGCCGGCGCGGCACCGCAAGAATAAGCGCCATGGCCATATCCGCGGCGTCCTCGGCCAGAACTGACGGCGTATTGGTCACCGTCACGTCTCTGGCGTTGGCGGCGGCGACGTCAATGTGATCAACGCCGGCGCCGAAATTGGCAACGAGCTTTAGCCTGTCGCCAACCGCATCGAAAAACCCTGCGTCGAGTTTGTCGCCGAGGGTCGCAGCAAGAACATCGGCGCCGCGCGCTTTTTCGATCAGCGCCTCTCGCGACAGAGCGCTATCGGCGTCATGAAAGTCGACATCGAACAGCGCTGACAGCCGCTTTTCCACCTGCTCGGGCAGGCGCCGTGTTACGGCGACTTTGATGGCGCGGGTCATGACCCAATCCTTGAGACTGCGGCGATAGTTAACGGAGTATTAACGCCTTCGTGATGGTGTAACAGGTGCTTCATATTTGTCGGCGTTTCCGATCATCCATGACCAACTCTTCCCTATGTCCCGGCGTCATTCAATCGCGCCGTCTCGCGGCGCTTTTTGGGATGGCCGCATTCGCGGTCCATATGACTGCGCTGGCGGGCGATCCGCAAGCGGGAACGCCCCCCGTGCCGGAAATCCGCACCGATACGCCGTCGGGACTGCCCGTGCCGCGATTCGTCTCTCTGAAAGCGGAAGAAACCTTCTGCCGAGCGGGGCCGACTTTTTCCCACCCAATTCGCCTGACCTATCAGCGCCGCGGTCTGCCGGTCATGGTGGTCGCCGAAACCCGCGATCACTGGCGCAAGATCCGCGATCTTGAGGGCGATGAATGCTGGATTCACCGCACCAAACTCTCCGGCGCCAAAACCGCAATCGTGACTGAGGACGGGCTCGCGGTGAGGGCGCGGCCGAGCGATGGTGCGGCGCAAAAAGCGCGATTGGGGCGCGGCGTTATCGCGCGGATCGAAAAAGCCCGAGGGGGCTGGGTAAAAATTTCTGCGCCAGGGGTTCGCGGCTGGGCGCCGGCGACGGGATTCTGGGGCGGCGGCGAATTGCACGCCTCGCCGGAGAAGACACGGTCCTAGCCCCTGTGGCTCGCAATTGACCGCGCGAGGCCGCATCGTTACCAACGCGCAAGGTTAGTGCGGCGTGGGATATGCTCGAGAAGAAGAACGCTTATAATCGCGAAGAATTGTTGGAATGCGGCTATCACGGCTTTGGCGGCGCGGGCACCGCGCAACTGCCGGTGCCGCAGATGCTGATGTTCGATCGCATCAAAGAGATTACCGAGGACGGCGGCGTTCACGGCAAGGGTCGCATCGAAGCCGAGCTTGATATCAATCCGGACCTCTGGTTTTTCGACTGCCATTTTCCCGGCGATCCGGTCATGCCCGGCTGTCTTGGCCTTGACGCTCTGTGGCAGCTTATCGGGTTTTTCCTGACCTGGTCCGGCAATCCCGGCCATGGCCGCGCTCTGGGCGCTAAGGAAGTGAAGTTTGCCGGCATGGTGGTGCCCAGCGCGCGCCTTGTCACCTATGAAATCAATATCCGGCGCATGATGCGTCGCCCGCTGATATTGGGGATCGGCGACGGGGTGATGAAAGTCGACGGACGAAACATATATGAAGCGAAAGATTTGCGTGTCGGCCTGTTTTCTCGCGATCAGCTCGACGCAGGGCTGACTATTTAGTTTTCGCAAGCGGCCCGGGAGGATGTAGCGCTTATGCGACGTGTGGTTATTACCGGAATGGGGGTCGTCTCTTCGATCGGCGACAATGTCGACGAGGTCTCGGACGCACTGAAAAACCTGAAATCCGGGATCACGCACTCAGAAGAGTTCGCCGAACTCGGGTTTAAGTGCCAGGTCTGGGCGCGTCCAAAACTCAATGTCGAAGAAGTCCTCGATCGCCGCACGCGGCGATTTATGGGCGAAGGCGCGGCGTGGAATTACATCGCCATGCAGGAAGCGCTGGCGCAGGCGGGACTTTCCGATGATGAGATCAGCCATCCCATGACGGGCATGGTTATGGGCTCGGGCGGTCCTTCGACACGCGTCATCGTCGAAGCGGCTGACATTACGCGGCAAAACAAAAGCCCGAAGCGGGTCGGGCCGACGGCCGTTCCCAAGGCCATGTCGTCAACCAACTCGGCAACGCTCGCCGTACCGTTCAAGATTCTGGGCGTCAACTATTCGATTTCATCCGCGTGCGCCACATCGGTTCATTGTATTGGGGCGGCGGCAGAACAGATCATGATGGGCAAGCAGGACATTATCTTCGCCGGCGGCGGCGAGGAGTGCGACTGGACGCTCGCCAATCTGTTCGACGCCATGGGCGCCATGTCCACCGGCCACAATGACAACCCCGCCACCGCCAGCCGCGCCTATGACAAAGATCGCGACGGCTTTGTCATCGCCGGCGGCGCAGGCGTCGTCATCCTGGAAGAATATGAGCGCGCGAAAAAACGCGGCGCTGACATTCTCGGCGAGATTGTCGGTTATTACGCAAATTCCGACGGCTATGACATGGTTCAGCTTTCAGGCGAAGGGGCTGTCAGATGCATGCGTGGCGCGCTTGAAACCGTCCGTCAGCCGATCGATTACGTAAATCCCCACGGCACATCGACGCCTGTGGGCGACCAGAAAGAAACGCAGGCGATCCGCGAGGTTTTCAGCGGAGACATTCCGCCCTTTTCGTCGACCAAGTCGCTCACCGGCCATTCTCTCGGCGCCGTCGGCGCGCAAGAGCTGATCTACGGGCTGATCATGATGCGCGAAAAATTTCTCGCCGCATCCGCTCATATTGAAAACATCGATCCGGAGTTTGAAGACCTGCCCGTTATCCGCGAGCGTGTCGACAACGCCAAGATCGACTGCTTCCTTACCAACAGCTTCGGCTTTGGCGGCACCAACGGCTGCCTCGCCGTGGCGCGCGTTTAGGGCTCTCGTGAGCCAGGAGCAGCTCGGCGCGGGGCTCGCGGCCGCGATCGTTGCATCGCTCGGCCTGTGGTGGTTTCGCCTGATCATGAAAAACGTTCGCGAAATGGCGCCGACGACGCGCTATGGCATTTACGCGCTCATCTGGCTGGCCTATTTCGTGGCCGTGATGCTGGTTATTGCGCGCAGCTAGGCCGGACGAATTGCTGAAAAGGAAATTACTATGAGCGGAGAAGTCCCCTTTCCGACAGGCGATCTGATGAAGGGCAAACGCGGCCTCGTGATGGGCGTCGCCAACAAGAACTCCATTGCGTGGGGCATCGCCCAGCAGCTGAACGCGCAAGGGGCGGAGCTTTGCTTTTCCTATATCCCGGCCATGGAAAGCCGCGTGCGCGGTCTTGCGGAAACAATCGGCGTTGATTTCCTCGTCGAGGCTGACGTCCTGAGCGACGACGACATGGACAAGGCGTTTGCGACGATCAAGGACAAGTGGGGCAAGATCGATTTTCTCGTCCACTCGATCGCCTTCACCGACAAGGAAGCGCTTAAAGGCTCTTTCGTTGAAAACACGACGCGTCAGAATTTTAAAGACACCATGGACGTCTCGGCGTTTTCATTTGTTGATGCGGCCCGCCGTTCAGCGGAACTGATGCCCGACGGCGGCACGATGATTACGCTCACCTATCTGGGTTCCGAACGCATCGTTCCGAATTACAACGTCATGGGCGTTGCCAAAGCCGCGCTCGAAGCTTCCATGCGTTACGTGGCGCGCGATCTCGGTCCCAAAGGCATTCGCGTCAACGCAATTTCAGCCGGCCCGATGAAAACTCTCGCCATGGCCGGCATTACCGGCGGACGCCAATTGATGTCGACCGGCAAGGACTGGTCGCTCTTGAAAGAAGATACGACCATTGAAGGCGTCTCCGGCGCCGCGCTCTATCTTCTGTCCGATATCGGCAAATCCTGCGCCGGCGAAGTCCTCCATGTGGATGCGGGCTTCCACGTAGTCGCCGTGCCTGACATGCCCCACGAATAAGGTGCGCGCGGCTGACATCGTCGAGGCGCTGGGGCTTCAGCCCCATCCTGAAGGCGGCTGGTACGCCGAAACCTGGCGAGCGGGCGCCGGCGAGGGCGAACGCGCCAGCGGCACAGCGATCTATTATCTTCTCGAAGCCGGCCAGCGATCGCACTGGCACCGCATCGATGCGGCAGAGGTCTGGCACTTCTACGCCGGCGCGCCGTTGACGCTGTCAATTTCCGAAGACGGTCAGGAAACGGAGCATTTCACTCTCGGCGCCGATCTTGCCGCCGGCGAACGACCGCAACTCATCGTTCCGCCGAACGCCTGGCAGTCGGCTGAAAGCAACGGCGCCTTTACGCTCGTCGGCTGCACCGTGTCGCCGGGATTTGTTTTCGAAACCTTCGAAATGGCGCCGAAAGACTGGGCGCCCGCATCCTTGCGCGGAAACCGTTAGTTTTACGCGTCAACTTATGGGCCCTTCGAGTGCGCTGCGCGGCGCCATTCAATAAACCCGAGCGTCGAAAGGCCCATGAACACCAGATACAGCGCCGCCGTTGGTTGCAGTCCTTGCGACCAGTAAAGACCGACGGCGAATATGTCTCCGATTATCCAGAGCAGCCAGTTTTCAAGATACCGGGTCGCCAACAGGATTTGCGCAGCGAGAAAGATGGCGGCGACAGACCCGTCCGCATAAGGCGCAACGGCGTCCGTAAATTGACTCATGAGTACGCCGAACAGGACGGCGCCGAAGGCAATGCCGAATAAGACGCCTGCGATCTGATAGCCATTTAACCTGCGGACAATGACGCGGCCCGCATCATCGCGCCGGCCCAGCCAGTGAAGCAAACCATAAAGCTGCACGCTGAAATAGATCGCTTGTAAGACGGACTGGCCGTATAGTTTCGCGCCAAGGAAGATCCACCCGTAAAGCGAGACCATGACCATCCCGAACGGATAGTTCCAAATCGAACGACGAATAAGCAAAGCCACATTGATAAAGCCAAGAACAACAGCCACCCATTCGATCGGCGAGCCGCCAATCATGCCTTTCAGGAACTCGGCGACATCGCTCATGGGCGCGCTTGCGCGAGACGCGCAACCGTTTCCGCAAGCGCTTCCCCGGTTGCTACCGCAATTGTCTTTTCCGCGGCGGCCCGATCAATCGGTTTCACCATCGTAATCACCGGAACCTTGAAACCGTCGCCGGCGGCGTCTTCGACGCGGGCGGTTTCGCGAAACCCCGCCGCCTCATAAAGCGGCATGCCGGCAAGGGTTGCGCCGAGGGTCATTTCAGAGAACCCTTCTTCCGCGGCGGCGAGTTCGCCCAGCGCCAGCAGCAATTTCCCAACGCCGCGACGGGTAAAATCCGGGCTCGCATACATGGCGCGGATGCGCGCCGGTTCTTTTTCCGGATCGAGAAAGGCGTCTGACCGGCCCGCAGAGTGGCTGCCGCCAAAGAGCGTCGCGCGCCGACCCCAGCCGCCGCAACCAGCGAGCGCGCCGTCCGCCTCGATCATGAAATAGGTGCCGTCAGAGATGAGTTGGGTATCGAGGCCCATGGTCTTTTTAGAGGACTCGATCTGTTCGGGGCTTAGAAACGGTTTTTGCAGTTCCTCAATCGCCCGCATTTGCAAGGTTGTTATTGCCCGAAGATCAGCTTCAATCGCGATGCGCCAGTCCAAATCGCCCATGATTTACGCACCCCCTTCATGATGCATGTCGGAAAGGCGTGACGTTTTCGATGGGACCGATTTCCATCTAGCGATAATCGCCCTCCAGTTCAGACGCGATATAAACCGCTGCGGCCCAGGCGGCCACATTCTGACGAAGCGCTTCCGGGTCCACCTTGTCGAGCGTGTCGTCCATGGTGTGGTGAAGATCAAAATAATCGGTCCCGTCCTGGGTTAGACCGAACACCGGAACGCCGGCTTGCACCAGCGGAATAACGTCGGGGCCGCCATTCGCATTGTTGTCGCCCGGACCAACGCCCAAACGGCGCAATGCTTTTTGATAGACCGCGGCCTTGGGCAAAGCGTCCTCCGAAAAGCGCGTTCGAAACCGCCAGATCTTGCCGGCGCCAAAGTCGGATTCCGACGCCAGCACATGGCGATTGAGCTCTTCTGCATGGGCCGCCGCATAGGCGCGCGCGCCTAACAGGCCGACCTCTTCGGCGCCCCACATGATGACGCGGATGGTGCGCGTCGGCCGCCCGGGCAGATCGTCAATCAACTTCGCCGCCGCGGTCGTAATCGCAATGCCGGCGCCGTCATCGACGGCGCCCGTTCCAAGATCCCAACTGTCGAGGTGCCCGCCGATCAGGATGATCTCATCGGTTTTGCCGGGGATCTCGCCAATCACATTGCCCGATTGAACCTTGGCGAGCGTTCGCACTGAAATCGTAAGAGATACGCTGACCGGCCCGTCGGCCAGGGACAACGCGCTGGCTAAAAGATCGGCGTCGGGATTGGAAAGCGCCGCAATCGGAACGGGCGAAACACTCTGGTCGTAGTTCATGTTGCCCGTATGGGGCGTTCGCGCCGTGCTGGTGCCGGCTGAGCGGATCAACGCCGCCGCCGCGCCGCGCTTGGCGGCTTCGTTCGCCGCGCCCGACCGCTTCGCTACAGCCCAGCCATAGCCCGACCCGTCCTGGGTCCGCGACATCACCTCATCGACAAACAAGATCTTGCCCTCGAACCCCTCCATTGGCGCATCCTGCAAATCGAGCAGGGTTTCAAAGCGCACGATCTCCCCGGCAAGGCCGTCTTCCGGCGTTGCAACGGAATTTCCAAGCGCAGTGATCTTCAATGATTGCGTATACGGCGCCGTGATGCGCGCATCCTCGGTAACGCGCTCCCAATAAGGCATGTCAAATGTCTCGATACGGACATTTTTGAAGCCCAGGCCTTTGAATTTTTCAACGCCCCAGTCTCTGGCGCGCGCTTCAGCCTCCGAACCGCCTAATCGCGGGCCTATTTCCGTGGTTAAACTCTCCAGAATTTCATAGGCGCGATCGTCCTCTAAACCCGCCTCGATGAGACGGTCGACTGTTTCGGCCTGGCGGGATGTCAGCGCTGGCGGTTCCACGGCAAGAAGCGACGTCGACAGCATGAGCATTGCGCCGCATACTGAGAGAAAACTGAACTTCATGATATCCCCTTATCAATCCCCGGCCATTCGCCAAGCAGTCTTATCAATATTGCCGGATCATCGTCGTCTGGAGCCAGAGCGCGCAAATCCCGCTTATTCTGCGGCCTTGACGAGGGTCGGGCCGGCGATCGCCTTGGCGATGCGCCCCGCCAACTTGCGCGCCACTTCGTCCTTGGGCATTTCCGGCCAGGATTCCTCGCCTTCGTCCGTAATCAGATAAACCGTGTTGCGCTCGCCGCCCATGGCGCAATGCTCGCCCGGCGACACATCGTTGGCGACCATCCAGTCGCATCCCTTGCGGTTGCGCTTGACTTCCGCATGAGTGAGAACATCGTCGGTTTCCGCCGCAAAACCGATGACCAGGCGCGGGCGACCTTTTTTCAACTGAGAAATGGTTTTTAGGATATCCGGGTTCTCTTCAACGGGGATCGACGTCAGCCCGCCACGCTCTTTCTTGATTTTGTGTTCTGACTCAATCGACGGCCGATAGTCGGCAACGGCGGCGCAGCAGACGGCGCAATCTACCGGAAGCGCCTGTTCGCTCGCCTCCATCATTTGCCGGGCCGTTTCCACACGGAACAATTCAACGCCCTTCGGCATCGGAATACTGGTCGGGCCGGTCACCAGAATGACGTCCGCCCCGAGGTTTCTGAGCGCCGCAGCGATGGCGTAGCCCTGTTTCCCGGACGAACGATTGGCAATGTAGCGAACAGGATCGAGCGCTTCATGGGTCGGCCCAGCGGTCACCAGAATGCGCTTTCCGGTGAGCGGTCCCGCCGCATTCTTGGCGAAATAGGCTTCAACGGCGTCAGCGATTTCGAGTGGTTCGGCCATTCGGCCGGGCCCATATTCGCCGCAGGCCATTTCGCCTTCGCCAGGCCCGACGATCGATGCGCCATCCGCCTTCAATTGTGCGACATTGCGCTGTGTGGCCGCGTGCTCCCACATCCTGACATTCATCGCAGGCGCAAACATTACGGGCTTATCCGTCGCCATGAGCGCGGTTGAGGCAAGGTCATTGGCCTGCCCGGTTGCTGCTTTCGCCATGAGGTCCGCGGTTGCCGGCGCAACGACAACGAGATCCGCCGAGCGCGACAGCTCGATATGACCCATCTCTGCTTCGTCGGTGAGGTCAAAAAGTTCCGTGTAACACTTATCGCCGGAAAGGCTCGACGCAGAAAGCGGCGTGATGAACTCGGCACCGGCTCTGGTCAGGATCACGCGCGAGTTAATGTCGCGGCGCCTGAGCTCGCGAACAAGTTCAAGGCTCTTATATGCGGCGACGCCGCCGCCGATGATCAAAAGGATGCGTTTTGGACCGTCTGTCATGAAGCTAAAATAGGCGCGCCATGCGCCAAAGTCACCTTTGTAAAAATCACTTTGCCGCGCCCGTTATCGCAAAAGCGCAAGCATGGCGATAATCGCGGCGAGGCCGGCGACAAACCAGGCGAGGCGCGCCGGCGTCCCCGAGCGTTCTTTGCGGGTTCCCTCCGCCGCAACAATGCGCGCCGCCCGCCCCACATCGTCCACGAAAGCGGGCAGCTCAGGCACGATCTCCATGGTCTTTTGCGCCGTCTCCCGGGCCCGTTCGATCTGCGCCGCCGGCCCGACAGCGCTCTCCACATAGGCGCGCACGACCGGGCTTGCGGCGTCCCACATGTCAATCTCCGGATCGAGCACGCGGGCGACGCCCTCAACGGTAACCATGGTCCGCTGCAGGAGCACCAGTTCGGGACGCAAATGCATATCGAACATCGCAGTGACGTCAAAAAGCTGCTGCAGCACCCGGGACATATCGACCTGTGCCGCATTGCGTCCCTGCAAGGGCTCGCCGACCGAGCGCAGCGCCTGGGCGAAAGCTTCGCGCGAATGACCTTTCGGCACATAGCCGGCGCGAAAATGCACATCCGCCGTACGCCGATAATCGCGGGTGATGAAGCCGTAGATGATTTCCGCAAATGTGCGCCGCGCGGTTTCGTCAAGACGGCCCATGATGCCGAAATCAATCAGCGCGAGACGCCCGTCCCCGTCGATGATCATGTTCCCCTGATGCATGTCTGCGTGGAAAAAGCCGGTATTGAGGGCCTGTTTCAAAAACACGCGGATCACCAGCTTGGCGAGCGCCTGGCGGTCGACGCCCTTGGCGTCGAGGGCGGCGAGATCAGCCATGGGAACGCCGTCAATCCATTCAACTGTCAAAACCCGCCGCGCGGACAAAGGCCAGATCACGTCCGGCACGCGCACCCGGGGTTCGTCGCGCAAATTTTCTGCAAGCTCCGAAGCGGCCCCCGCCTCCATGCGCAAATCAAGTTCGATCGCCGCAGACGCCTTTAAGGTCTCAATGAATTTCACCGGCTCCATACGCTTGACGGTCTGCGAAAAACCTTCAATGGCCCGCGCAGCGCGGGAAAAGGCGCGGAATTCTAAAAACGCCTTGCGTTCGATCTGTGGGCGGAGGATTTTAACGGCAACCTTGCGCCCGTCTTTCAAGATCGCTTGATGCGCCTGTGCAATCGAGGCGGCCGCCATAGACTCAGTGAAACTCTCAAAAAGTTTGTCGACCGGCGCGCCAAACGCCCGCTCGATTTCGGCCCGCGCCTCGCTTTGCGCAAAAGGCGGCATCTTGTCCTGCAATCGCGCGAGATCATCGGCAAGCTCAAAGCCAATGATGTCAGGCCGGGTCGCCATGAACTGACCGAGCTTCACATAAGCCGGCCCCAGTCGTTCAAATGCTGCGGCAAGGCGTTGTCCCGGACGCAAATTGCGGCCGCGCGCGCCAATACGCGTGACCGCGCCAAGCATACGGACGGAGCCCGGCGCAAGATGAGCGAATTCACGTGGCACCAGCGCGTCATGGCGCATCAGGGTCCAACCTGCGCGAGCAAGGCGGGCGTAGTCGGCAAACGCTGCAATCATCTACAGGGTCTCAAATTTTCCAACCCATATGCAAGGCGGCCACGCCGCCGGTCAGATTCTCATAGGCGACCCGTGAAAAGCCGGCGGCCCGAATGCGTGCGGCGAACGCATCCTGCGCCGGAAAGCGACGGATCGATTCCACGAGATACTGATAGGACTCGCGATCGCCGGCCACCTTTTCGCCGAGCCACGGGATCACATTAAAGGAATAGGCGTCGTATAATTTCTGCAGCCCTTCCGTAATCGGATGGGAAAATTCAAGACAGATAAATCGCCCGCCAGGACGCAAAACGCGGCCCGCCTCTCTTAAGGCGGCGTCCATATCGGTGACGTTGCGAATGCCAAATGCGATCGAATAAGCGTCCGCAACCCCGCTTGAGAGCGGAAGTTTTTCAGCGTCGCCACAAACCCGCGAAATCTGATCGGCGCGCTCTTCGCCCCGCTCGCGCCCGGCCTGCAGCATTTCAAAATTGATGTCGCAAACAACGGCATGGGCCGGAGGGGCCGCGCGGGATCGGCCGTTCGCACGCTTTAAAAATCCGTGCGCCACGTCACCGGTGCCGCCGGCGACATCGATCAGCAACTGGCCGGGCTGCGGCGCGAGGCGGTCAAGCAATACGGACTTCCAGATCCGGTGGACGCCCGCCGACATCAGATCGTTCATGACGTCGTAGCGGCCGGCGACGCTGTCAAAAACGCCGCGCACAAGGCCCGCTTTTTCGCCCGCCCGGACGGTGCGAAAACCAAAACTTGTTTCATTGTCACTGCGCCGCGTCATGGGCCCGTCCTAGCGGTCTGCAAGACAGCCGAGAAGCGCCTTGACGCCGCACGGCTCCTTTGCCAGTGTAACCGCTTCAAATATCAAGATTTTTTCGGTAGTTGGCGTAACACGAAAGATTACAGACGGGCGCGACAACGGGGCTATGGGGCGATCATGATCAAATCTGAATTGGTGCAGAAGCTCGCCGACGAAAATCCAAATCTCTTTCACCGCGATGTAGAGCGCATCGTGTCGATTGTTTTCGACGAAATCACGGATTCTCTTGCGCGCGGAGATCGCGTGGAATTGAGGGGATTTGGCGCGTTTTCTGTCAAACACCGACCGGCCCGGGTTGGACGCAATCCGCGCTCCGGCGAGGCGGTGAATATTGAAGAAAAATGGACGCCTTTCTTCAAGGCGGGCAAAGAACTGCGCGACCGGATGAATCATGACGGCCGCTTTTCCGCCGCAGCCACAAACGCCATGACCGGACCTTCCGACGAATAAACGTAGGCGGGAATTGAATATCCAGCTCTTTTTGTGAGATGATTGCGGCCATGAAGAAATGGCTGTTTCGCGTGCTCTGGATCCCCGCGCTTATCCTCGCGGTCCTGTTTCTTGTCGCCAATCGACAACTCGTTGCGGTCAGCCTTGATCCGTTCAATGCCGCCTCGCCGGCGCTGACGACCCCGGCCCTGCCGCTCTGGGCGTGGCTCATGGTGATGCTGTTTGTCGGGCTGGGCGCAGGGGCTTTCGGCGCCTGGCTTTCGGCGCGGCCAAACCGCGTCGAGGGTCGCGCCAATCGCAAGCTGGTTTCAGAGCTGCGCAAAGACGTGACGCGCCTCGAAACCCGGTTGCGTGAGACGGAAGCCAAACGCGAGG
This sequence comes from Hyphococcus sp., assembly GCA_965267325.1. Lineage (GTDB taxonomy): Bacteria > Pseudomonadota > Alphaproteobacteria > Caulobacterales > Parvularculaceae > Hyphococcus. Next base: position 2,449,579 of record OZ253943.1, read on the forward strand.
CCGGGCGCGCCAATCCCGCCGAAACCAGGTCCGGCAGCGTCCCCGCCGCCGAACCGCCCTTGCTTGAAAGCGAAGATGCCTGACTTTCTCGTCATATGAGCAATATCGCGGTCAAAATCTGCGGCGTGCGCGATCTCGATACGGCGATCGCCGCCGCCCGTGCGGGCGCGGACTATCTCGGCTTCGTTTTCTTTCGCAAAAGCCCGCGCTTTCTGTCCGCCGAAGCCGCCGACGACATCATTGTCGAACTCAAACAAGCAAGCTTTGATGAGGGATTCGCGCTGCCAAAGCTGGTGGGCCTTTTTGTCGACGCCGGCGAAAAGGAGCTTTCGGAGGTCGCCCCGTTCCTCACCCACTTCCAGTTTCACGGCCATGAAGACGCAGAACGCTGCGCCGAAATGGGGACGGAGTTCGCCGTAGAGGTAATCAAGGCCGTGCCGGTGTCGACGGCCGACGACGTCACGGCGGCGAATGAATTCCTGGACGCGGCCGATGTCGTTCTCTTTGACGCCAAGCCGCCGCCAGGCGCCGCCCGCCCGGGCGGTCACGGCATTGAGTATGACTGGACGGCTCTGCAGTCATACCGCGGCGAGACGCCATACTTAGTTGCCGGCGGCCTCAACCCGCAAAATGTCTCGGACGCGATCCGCGCGCAAAAAAGCGCTGCAGCATTTTTGGGCGTCGATGTTTCATCAGGCGTTGAAACCGCGCCGGGCAAAAAGGATCTCGCCTTGATTGAATCCTTTATAGGAGCTGCAAAAAAATGACCCATGGCAAAAAAATGCTGCGCTTTTGTTGCGCAGCAATTGCTGCAGCATTTTTTCTGCCCGCGGCGACATCTGCAGCCGATAATAATCCGAAATCCGATCCTGAAGTTCATGGGTCCGACGATGGCGAGCAACTTTTCTGGGACCGGATTCGAGAGGGCGGACAGGTCTTCGTCATGCGCCACGGCAAGTCGCCTCATGATCAGACCGCGGCAGTCGGTATGACCGACGGCTGCGTTCTCGGCGCGGGTCGCGGACTTAGCGCGCAGGGCCTCGCCGAAGCCCGTTCGCTTGGCGTCCTTCTCGCGCAGAACGGCGCGCCTCTCCTTAAAGCCTATACCAGCGACATGTGCCGTTCATGGGATACCGCCCGCCTGGTCGCCGGCGACGCCGAGACCATTCCCCACCCGGCGCAGAAGACCACCAATTCGGAAGCCATTGAGATGTTCAAAAAAGCGGTCGCATCGGAGCTCGCTGAAAACCCCGGAAAATCAGTCATCCTCGTGAGCCACTCCAACATCGCCCCGCTTTACGGGGCGGAAGTCTGTGACGGAGAAGGCGAATTGCCGGAGGGGATCATATCCGTCGTCTCGCCGGATAACTGGGCGACAGTCGCGCGGATTTTGCCAGACGGCGCGGTAACGTCATGCGCACAAGCAGTGGACTAATCCGTCGCCGCCCGTCATACGAAACCACTCCAATCGCTATTGCTGATTATTGGTCGTATTCGCCGTGAGCAAACCCAACACATACCGAGCCGGACCGGACGCCGAAGGTCGTTTCGGCAAGTTCGGAGGCCGCTTTGTCGCCGAGACGCTGATGCCCCTCGTGCTGGCGCTGGAGAAGGAATATCGCGCATCGCAGAAGGAACCCGAGTTTCAGAAAGAGCTTGAGTACTATCTCAAGCACTATGTGGGCCGTCCCTCGCCCCTCTATTACGCCGAACGCCTGACAGAGCATTGCCGCGAGACCGCACCCGCCGGCAAAGGCGCGAAGATCTATCTGAAACGCGACGAGCTCAACCACACCGGCGCTCACAAGATCAACAACTGCATGGGTCAGATCCTGCTCGCCAAACGCATGGGCAAGACCCGCATCATCGCCGAAACCGGCGCGGGCCAGCACGGCGTCGCCACCGCCACGGTCTGCGCGCGCTTCGGATTACCTTGCGTTGTTTATATGGGCGCAACCGATGTGGAGCGTCAGAAGCCCAATGTCTTCCGCATGAAACTGTTAGGCGCGGAGGTCATACCGGTCACAAGCGGCCGCGCGACCCTTAAAGACGCCATGAACGAGGCGCTTCGCGACTGGGTCACCAATGTCGCCGACACCTTCTACATCATCGGCACCGCCGCGGGGCCCCACCCCTATCCGGAACTGGTGCGGGACTTTCAGTCGGTCATCGGCAGAGAAGCCAAGGCGCAAATGCAGGAGGCCGAAGGCCGTCTTCCCGATTGCATCATGGCCTGCATCGGCGGCGGCTCGAACGCCATTGGTCTTTTCCATCCGTTTCTCGATGACCAGGAGGTCGAAATCATCGGCGTTGAAGCGGGCGGTCATGGCCTCGACACGCCGGAGCATTGCGCCTCGCTTGCGGGCGGGCGGCCCGGCGTCCTTCACGGTAACCGCACCTATCTCTTACAGGACGATGACGGACAGATCCTCGAAGGCCATTCGATTTCCGCCGGCCTCGATTATCCGGGCATCGGGCCGGAGCACGCCTGGCTCCATGAAATCGGCCGGGCGCAATATCTGAGCGCTACTGACGCTGAAGCACTCGACGCATTCCAGCTCTGCGCCCGCCTTGAAGGAATTATCCCGGCGCTTGAGCCGTCTCACGCCCTCGCCCGCGCCATCGACAAGGCGAAAGAGATGGGCCGCGATCAGATCCTGCTTCTCAATATGTGCGGGCGCGGCGACAAGGATCTCTTTTCAGTAATGGACGCGCTCGAAGGTTAATCCGCTTCCGGGGGACCATCCGCAAGCTGACTAACGCGCGATAAAATACGATAAGCGCCGTCATCACCTTTGACCCAGGTGTCAATCATATCGAAATGCGGGGGCAGCTTGCCGTAGCCCTCCTGTGACCAGTCCATGGTCCAAGTGACGCGGGCGACGACAATCGGTCCCGCCTTTTCAACGATGGCAACCGAAGTCACGTCGGCGGCGTTCGCACTCATCCCTTCCATGCCAAGATAATCGGCCTTGGAAATCGCCGGGCCGTCCGAATAAGCCCGCACCAGGCGAAAGTTTGGATGCATCAACGCATCAACCGCATCGAGGTCTCCTCTTAAGAGGCTCGCAGCCCAATGCGCTTCCTGCGCCTTTATGGCGTCGGCGACGTCGCCGTGATCGCCCGCCGTTGCTGAAAATGCGATCACCGATAAGCAAAGCCCTACAAAAGCAGAAAACAGGATTTTCATGATATCTCCCCGGTCGAATCCTAAGGGAGCGTATCACTGTCGGCGCGTGGCAGCGAGTCGCGGCGACGATAGAGCGCTACGCAGCCGACTTTTCGCGATCCTGTAACGCCTCAATTCGCTCCGTCCAGCCTGCCATCATGGCCTCGAAATTCGCAGCGCCGTGATCATCGACGATCCTGCGGCCGCGCTCGCTCAGCGCCGTGTGTTCGTATGATGTCGTCACCGCAGCGCCATCTGTCGCCGGCTCTACAGCAATATCGAGACGGGTCACGCATTCTCCCGGCGTGAACTTGATCATGGTGAGGCGTCGCGCTTCAGCATCGTATTCCGACGTTACCCATAGGGCTTCGGCGCTTTCATCAGTGCTACCCGCTGACGCGCCAGCCGGCGTTGTGAAGATGCAGTCTTTTTCAACCAGACCGCAATTCGTGAGAATGCGGTTGGTGGTCCAGCCAGGCTCCCACTCATATTCGCGCACCGGACACATGAGCGCAAAGACGGCGTCCGGGTCGGCGGCGACATTGATCGTCGCGGTCTGCCCTCTTCGGTAGGGTTTTTCTATCCGTATCAAGACTATTTCCTTTCCTTCAGTTTGTGGCTGTCTGAGGCGGTCAGATCCAATCCGTAGAGTTTTTTAAAATCCGAGATTTGCTTGAGGCTCGCCTTCCCGAAAGCAGCTTTGCCCTCAAACGCATGTAGGCAAATCCCTTCGATGAGATCGCCGAGACTCATTTCCTTTTCCGCCGCGACCGCCTTGAGCACTTTCAGGATGCGTTTTTCGATGCGCACGCCCGTCTGCACCCGATCGACTGATTTTAATCTTGTTGTTTTTTGTTTTGGTACCATGGTACCATATTACAGAAACGCGAAAGCGAGTCAAGAAGGCTCAGCTTGTGAGCGAATCTATGGCCGGATCAGCCGCCCCACTAGCAGGCGGCGTTAGCTCGCCTTTTTCGCAGCTGTTTGCTGGTCTTCCCGCCAGGCTTCCATGGACTGAGAAATCGCGAATGTCTCCCGGTATTTCGGGGAGTCGGAGGGGCGCGGCGGCCGCTCCGCCGTCAGCGCCATGATTTCCGCCAGCTTGTTGTGAGCGGCGCCTGACTGGCCGGCGCCGATATAAGCGTGCAGCTCGACCAGGGAATCCGACAACGGGTCATGGGCGCGGATCACAAAATAGGGCTCATCCCCGGCAAGATCGTCATAGCAATCGAACTGGGAGGGGTTTTCTTTTGAGCCGATGCGCGCTGCGGTCATGGGAGTTTTCCTTCGTACTAAACGGACGCAGCAGAAATACGGTGATTCTTACATAAACTGCGACGCCGCCTTGCGTCGCACCGCGCCATGCGGCCTACTGCGCGCCGCTGTTTGAACTGCCTGGGGAAAATTATGCGTTTCGCTCTTTGCCTCGCGCTCGCCGCCCTGCTCGCATCCTGCGCGAAACAGGCGCCGCCCGATCCTGTCGCCGACGACGCAACCCGGCGCACGGTCGCCGAAGGCGCGCTTGTCGGTTTCGTCACCGAAGACGGCGCCCATGCCTGGCGCGCCGTTCCTTACGCCGCCCCGCCCGAAGGAGACTTGCGCTGGCGGGCGCCGCGTCCGCCGGAAAGTTGGGACGGCGTGCGCGAAGCAACGACGTTCGCCGATCGCTGTATGCAGCTTTCGAACCGTCTCAACGCAGGCGAAGGCATCAAGCCGGGCAAAGTCATCGGCTCTGAAGACTGTCTTTATCTCGACATCTATGCGCCCCCCGACGCGGCAGACAAAAAACTACCGGTGATGGTCTGGATTCATGGCGGCGCGAATGTCTGGGGACGCGCATCGAACTATGAAGCCTCAAGGCTTGCGGTCAATGAAGACGTGATCGTTGTCGCCGTGCAATATCGCGTCGGTCCGCTGGGCTTTTTCTCCCATGACTTGCTGCGCGGCGCGGCAACTGCGCCCGAAGACCAAGCTGCTAATTTCGCAACCCTTGATCTCATCGCTTCCCTCAACTGGGTGCGCGACAATATTGCCGCGTTCGGCGGCGACCCGGAACTCGTCACCATCTTCGGGGAAAGCGCCGGCGGCGCCAATGTCGCAACGCTTATGGCCTCGCCGTTTGCCGACGGCTTGTTCCAACGCGCCATCATTCAGTCGGGCACGTTTGCAAGCATGTCCATCGAAGAAGCCGAATCCGGACATCGCAACGGCGCACGTAACATTGTCGAACGCATCGGCGCGACAAACGTTGATGAGTTGCGCGCCGTCGATCCGAAAAAGCTGTTCGCCGCCTATATGGATGGCGAATTCGCCTTTCTCGATATGCCGACGATTGTAGAGGACGGCGTTTCACTGCCGCGCACCCCGTTGCGCGACGCGTTTCATTCGCTCGACAGCTTCAACGCGGTTCCCGTGATTACCGGAACCAATCGCGATGAAATGAAGTTTTTCTATTTCGGCGATCCGCGTTTCGTGAAACGCAAATTCTTTCTATTTCCGGCGCCGCGGGATGCAGAATTTTACGACCGGCTCAATCATTATATGGCGCGGGTCTGGCGCATCCTATCCGTAGACATGCCGGCCGCTTCCATGAAGGAAGCGGGCCATGACGCAGTCTACGCCTATCGCTTCGACTGGGACGAAAGCGGCAAGTTCGTTCTTTCTGATTTCAGTGAGCTCCTTGGTGCGGGCCACGCTGTCGAAATTCCGTTCGTGTTCAACCGGTTTGAATTTTTCGGGCCGCGCTATGACAAAACATTCTTCGAAGAAGAAACAGCGCAGACGCGCGAAGGGCTGAGCCGGACAATGGGCGCCTACTGGGCGAGTTTCGCACGACATGGCCGGCCCGAAGCGGCGAGCGCGCCGGCGTGGCCGGCCTGGCCAAACGAGGGCGCGGCGCTGTTGCGGCTCGATACCGTTTCCGACGGCGGCGTCGCCGTGCTCGACGAAACCGACTCCATCGACAGGCTTGTCGCTGACCTTCGCGCTGACAACGCTCTCGATGACAATGAACGCTGCACCATCATCAGTGAATTTGCGATGTGGCGGGCTGAATTTACGAACCATCTCGCAGCAGAATTCGGTTGCAACTTCGAAACCTGAAAAGGGAGCATGGACGATGAAAAAACGCTTATTCGCCGCCGCCGCCATAATGTTCCTCATTACGCCGGCCGCCGCTGAGGACGATCTTCGATCCGCCATCGCGGCTGATTACGATGCGAACCTCAAAGCACTGTTTGAACATTTCCACGCCAATCCCGAGCTTTCGCATCGCGAGTTTGAAACCTCCAAACGCCTCGCCGCAGAGATCAAGGCGCTCGGCTATGATGTAACGGAAGGCGTTGGCGGAACCGGGGTTGTCGCCGTTATGGAAAACGGCGACGGACCGACGGTCATGATCCGCGCCGATATGGACGGTCTGCCGATCACGGAGATCAATGATCTTCCTTACAGATCCACCGCAACTCAGGAGGATATCGACGGCGTCACCAAACCGGTGATGCACGCTTGCGGGCATGACACGCATATCACCTCCCTCGTCGGCACAGCGCGGCAGATGGCGGCGAGAAAAGACCTGTGGTCGGGCACGCTGGTGCTCATTGGTCAGCCGGCGGAGGAACGCATTTCCGGCGCACGCGCCATGCTGGAGGATGGTCTTTACAAGCGTTTTCCAAAACCTGATTACGCGCTTGCGTTCCATGTTTCAGCCAATCAGCCGACGGGGACGGTTGAAGTGCCGCTCGGCATTCGCGCCTCAAGTTCAGACAGCGTTGACATTATCGTTCACGGGGTCGGCGCCCACGGCGCCTCTCCCCATAAGGGCATCGATCCGGTGCTCGTGGCGTCACAAATCGTCGTCACTTTGCAATCGGTGGTTTCGCGCACCATTGCGCCTCAGGAAGCCGGCGTCATCACTGTTGGCTCGATCCATGGGGGATCGAAACACAACATCATCGGCAACCGGGTCAAAATGCAGCTCACTGTGCGCTCAAACGATCCGGACGTACGCGAAACACTTCTCGATTCCATCGACCGCGTCGCCGAGGGCGTCGCCATCTCGCTTGGAACGCCGAAAGATCTCTTGCCGGAAGTAATGCGCTCAAAAACCGAGACAACGCCGCCGACCATCAATGACCAGGGAACGGCCCTGCGCGTGCGCGCCGCCATTGAGGCTGAAATGGGCGATGAAATATTTCACGAGGAACCGCGCGAAGGCATGGGCGCCGAAGATTTTGCGTATTTCGTAACGCCCGATTCGGGCGTCAAAGGCGTTTACTTCAATGTCGGCGGCACACCGGCAAAAGACGTCGAAGACGCCCCGTCCCACCATTCACCGTTCTTCAAAATCGAGCCTGAGCCAGCCATAACCCTGGCGACGGAAGCGATGGTGCTTTCAGCAACGGCGCTTTTCGCCGAAGAAGAATGATCTGATCCGTTCAAACGCCGGGACAATGGAATTCATACGAGGATAGCAATCGCGCATCACCTTTCCCGTCGTCTAATGGCGTGACATCGATCATGTTGGTTTGAAGAACCTGCCAAGCGTCGACATAACGCACGAATTCGGCGCTCATATGATATACGTGTGTCGCGACGCGCCCATCCGCATATGTGTTCGTCTGCTCGTACACCAGGCGTGCAGACGCTCGATCGCCGTCTAGATTTATTGTCACGGGTTCAACGTGAGTGCAGGTTATGCGGTGGCCGGCTTCGTGAAAATTCGTCCAGGCGCTTATTGCGCTTGACTTATCGGATACGCGCCCGCCGCGACCAATGTTCCAATGCAAAAAATCTTCGTGGTAGCGAACGGCGTAAGCCTCTAGACCTTCCTCGCGCAGAGTCGGGCCCATATTTTGCCAGAAATCAGCGACGGCGAGTTCTTCTTCGGTAAATTCCGCAACCGGCGCCTCGGCAAAAGCAGGCGCCGTAGCAACCACAAGCGCCGTCGCGAGTATTCGACGCATCGTTAGTCTCCTTATACAGCCACCTATAGGCCCGACGCGCGCCATACTCGCTACAGTTGGCTCGCCGGATTAGTCGTCGTCAGTGTAATTGACGCCGCTGATCGTAATATCGCCGCGGCCGCTGACGCGCACCGGTCCGTCATGGCGCGCGATATAGGCCGAGCCGCTGCCATTGACAGAAATATTCGGATTGCTGGCGCTTCCTTCCATGCGAAAATCGCCGGAGCCATTAATCCGTACACGAAGGTTTTCAGCCAGCCCGTCGGCGATATCGATATCGCCGCCGCCATTGATGGCCACCGTGGTTTCTCCGCTGACGCTGGCGAGCATCAAATCGCCGGATCCCATGATCGATAGATCCGCACCGCCCTCAACGTTTTGGGCATCGATATCTCCGGAACCATGAACCGACAAGGAAATGGGTCCGCTCACATTGCCGAGTTCGATATCACCCGAACCATGGATCGATGCGGTGACGGCGCTTCCGACATCACCCATCTCAATATCGCCGGAGCCGTGGATCGATGCGTTAAGCGCGCCGGCGTCCGCGGCCGTAAAGTCACCCGAGCCGTGAATCTTGATCGTCAGGTCGCCGGCCACATCGCCGACAATAAGATCGCCGGAGCCATGAATGCGAACATCGCCTGAAGCAATATTGCCGATCTCTCCGTCCACATAACCTTCACGGACTTTAAGCGCGCCATCCGTATCATCCGCTGACAGACGAACGACGGCGCTGTCGAAAGCAAGCATGGTTCCGCGAGGAACGGTAATCTCAAGTGCCGGATAGGTCTCGAGATACTTGTCGAAAGCTTTTTCGCCGTCGCGGCGCCAATTCACGTCGTCATACCATCGCGTATCGTCGGGGTCTTCGTCGCTGCGCAGAACCAGGGCGCGTCCATTGCTCTCCATATAGAATGGATAGCTCGCGTCCGTTCCATCGGATTTGCGAACCAAAACCTTGTCACCGCCGGTTTTGATCGTAACCGCGCCGATCATGTTCATGAGTTCGACGCGCTCAACATCGTCAAACGATTTCGTTTCCTGCGCCGACGAAACGCCGGTCAACATGGCTGTCGCCGCTGCGCCGGCGGAAAGAATTTTGAGAATACGCATGGATCCGCTCCCTGTGCCCAAACTGGAAAAAATCATACCGCCGCGGCCCATTTGAGCACAAACCGCTTCGCCGCGGCCCGGTACCGGCCCGGCGCGCTTGGCGGGAGATGGCGCACTATTTCCCTGGCGTTCTCGGCGTCGGACCGAAGGCGCGCCGCCGCGCTGCGCAAAATCGCGCCGTCGCGACCACTTTTCGCACTGGACGAAAGCGGCCTCCTGTTCCAAGAGATGACGCAATGCAGCATTGATCGGAGAAGGACCGCCGCAGATGGATAAAAGCAACGTCAACAAAGTCGTGCTCGCCTATTCCGGCGGCCTCGATACATCGGTCATCCTGAAATGGCTGAAGGTCGAATATGATTGCGAGGTCGTCACCTTCACCGCCGATTTGGGGCAAGGGGAGGAGCTTGAACCGGCCCGGCTGAAAGCCGAGCGCGCCGGGATCAAGCCGGACCAGATCTTTATCGAAGACCTGCGCGAGGAATTCGTGCGCGATTTCGTCTTCCCGATGTTTCGCGCCAATGCCGTATATGAAGGGCTCTACCTTCTCGGCACCTCCATTGCGCGCCCGCTGATCGCCAAGCGCCTTGTGGAAATTGCACGGGAAACCGGCGCCGACGCCATTTCCCACGGCGCCACCGGGAAGGGCAACGACCAGGTGCGGTTTGAACTCAACGCTTACGCCCTCAATCCCGACATCAAAGTCATCGCTCCTTGGCGGGAATGGGATTTGAACAGCCGTGAAAAACTGATTGCGTTCGCGGAAAAATATCAGATTGAAATCCCGAAGGACAAGCGCGGCGAGGCTCCGTTCTCGGTCGACGCCAATCTCCTGCATACGTCGTCCGAAGGCAAGGTACTTGAAGACCCGGCCAACCCGGCGCCCGACTATGTTTATCAGCGTACGGTCGACCCTGAAGACGCGCCCGACAAGGCGGAAACAATCCGCATCGGTTTCGAAAAGGGCGACGCCGTTTCCATCAATGGTGAGCGCCTCACGCCCGCGGCCTTGTTAACCAGGCTCAACGAATATGGCCGCAAACACGGGATCGGCCGCCTCGACCTCGTTGAAAACCGCTTTGTCGGGATGAAGTCCCGCGGCATCTACGAAACGCCGGGCGGAACCATCCTTCTCGCCGCCCATCGCGGCATTGAACAGATTACGCTTGATCGCGGCGCGGCGCACTTAAAGGACGAGCTCATGCCGCGCTATGCGGAGCTTGTCTATAACGGTTTCTGGTACGCGCCGGAACGAGAGATGCTGCAGGCGGCGATCGACAAGAGCCAGGAACATGTCAGCGGCGAAGTCGATATTAAGCTTTACAAAGGCTCGGCAAATGTAACGGGTCGGTCATCGCTGAACACGCTATATTCGGAAGCCCACGTGACCTTTGAAGAAGACGCCGTTTACGATCAAAAGGACGCTGAAGGTTTCATCCGTCTTAACGCTTTGCGGCTCAAGCTGTGGGCGCGGCGAAACCAACAATCAAAGTAGTTCCATGGACATTTCCAAAATACCCGTTGGCGCGAACCCTCCTAAAGACATCAATGTCGTTATCGAGGTGCCGCTTGGCGGCGATCCGATTAAATATGAAATCGACAAGGCGTCGGGCGCCATGTTTGTCGATCGCTTCCTCTATACGGACATGCGTTACCCCTGCAATTACGGCTTTGTTCCGGGCACGCTCTCCGATGACGGCGATCCGGTCGATGTTATGGTCGTCGGCAACCGTCCTCTCGTGCCCGGCGCTGTCGTCGGGGCGCGGCCCGTTGGGGCCCTCTTGATGGAGGATGAGGCGGGGCTGGACGAAAAAATTCTCGCCGTGCCGGCGCCGCGCCTGACGCGCTTTTACTCGAAAATTGATGAGTATACGGATTTACCTGAAATCCTGATCGAGCGCATCAGCCATTTCTTTGCCCATTACAAAGACCTAGAACCGGACAAATGGGTCAAGCTCGTTGGCTGGCGCGGGCGCGAAGAAGCAGAACGGCTGATCTTGGAAGGGGTGGAGAGCGCCAACGACACGCCGTCCAAAATGGGGTCCCTAACCGACCTGTAGCGTCGAGCCGGACTACCCCGCCGCTTCCGCGACCTGCCCCAAACGCTCTTTGCCGAAGAACATTTCATCGCCGACGAAATATGTTGGCAGGCCGAAAACGCCGCGCTCAACGGCTGCAGCGGTCTTCTCAGCAAGCGACTTCTTGACGTCAGGATCTTGAACTTTTTCCTGCAACGCAGCGGCGTCAAAGCCGCTCGCCGCCCACACCTCGCCAACAACGGCCGGGTCGTTCAGGTTCTTTTCTTCTTCCCACATCGCCGCGAGAAGCGCTTCGATATACTCCGTTTGCCGGTCTTCGATTGCTACGAGGCCGCGCATCAACAGAAGCGTGTTTATGGGAAAATTCGGATTCATCTTGAAGCGATCGAGCTTATGGCGCGCAATGAACCGCTGCATTTCCAGCATTTCATAGGCGAGCTTTCCCTTGACGCCGCCAAAGGCGATCATGGGGGCCTGATTGCCAGTCGCCTTAAAAACGCCGCCGAGCAGGCACGGCTTGATCTCAACCGAGCTGACGTCGAGATAATCCGGCAGCGCTTTGTAGGCGAGGTAACAATTCGGGCTGGCGAAATCGAAATAAAACTCAACCGTCTTAGCCATAAATCACCATTTCTCCGCCCACGGACGAACATCAATTTCATGCGTCCAGGCGCTTTTCGGTTGCTTCCACAACCAGACATAATTCGCTGCGATGTCGTCAGGTCGCAGGATTTCTTCGCGCGCATAGCGTTCTTCAAAGTTAGGGATGTTAGTCCGCGCAAATTCACCATCGACAGCCCCGTCGATAACAACATGCGCTACATGAATTCCTTTCGGTCCCAATTCGCGCGCCGCCGATTGGGCCAGCGCGCGAAGTCCGTGCTTGGCGCCGGCGAAAGCGGAAAATCCTGCCGCGCCCCGAACGCTCGCTGTCGCACCGGTGAAAAGTATCGTCCCCCGCCCGCGCGGGGTCATCACCCGCGCTGCCTCGCGCCCGGTCAGGAAACCTGCAAACGCCGCCATCTCCCAGACTTTTGAGTAGACCCGGGCAGTGGTTTCCGTAACCGGAAAAAACACGTTTGCGCCGATATTGAAAACAACGACCTCCAACGGGCCGGTCTCCTTCTCAATCCGATCCACGAGGGAAATCATTTCCTCTTCATTTCGCGCATCGACGCCAAAGGCGCGCGCACGGCCGCCCTTGTCCTCGATTTCACCGGCGAGAGCCTCAAGCGCGGCTTGATGACGGGGCCGGCGCGTCAGGCAAACAGTGAGGCCCTCGCGCGCGAACGCCCGCGCCAGACTGGCCCCAAGGCCCGCGCCCGCGCCGACAATAAGACAGGTTTTTTCGTTATGTTTCATAGGGGTTGCGCCCTTTACGCAACAATGATGAACGCCAAACTCCAGCAGTCAAGCGGCTTGAGCAGGGCCCCCAAGGCGGGATTAACCCTTTTTTAAGGGACCGCTTCAGGTTAAAGTTAACGCCGCAGCGCGTGGCGTACGCGCAAGCGGGATGGTGTGCATCAGGGGAAAACCATGCGGAATCTGCAGATCGAAGCGCTATTTGGCGGCGTACTGGCGCTGGTGGTTATTGCGGTCGCGGTTTACGCCGTCGCCAACACTGGCATCGCCGGGACCGGCGCATCAGGCGATACGCCGATTGAAGCCATACCGATCAAGACCCACGCAGATTTGGGGCCCCTTGCCCTCGCATCAACTGACGACGCCGATCTCGTTTGCGAGTGCTATGACAAAGCGTTTTCGCTGGCGTCAACCATGTCGGTTTTGTCGTCGGAATACCGCACGGGATTTGAGCAATGCCGCGCGCGCGCAGGCATTGATGGCGGCGACGCATGGACCGCCGGCTGGGAAGCGCGTCTGCACTCGCGGCCGTACGAAGCAAGCTGCAAATCCTATAAGCGCAAGCGCTCGTAACCAGGCCATTCGGCACAATTCTTGCGAAGCTATGCGCTTAACGATGTTAAGTGAAAGCGTCGCGGGGACATGGAATCTGCACCAAAGATACGTTTGGTCCTAAGAGCCGTAGGCCAATATCTCCTGATTGGCGCACTAATCGTAATCGCCGCGGGCGTCGCGCGCGAAGCCTACGTTGCGTACACTGAAGCGGGCCATTCTTCGACACAGTTACAACGCATCAATCTTGATGCGGAAAATTCAATACCCGCTTGGTTTTCATCGATGCTACTTTTTATCAACGCCGCGGTGCTCGGCCTTATTGCATTCGCCGCAAAGTCGAAAAAAGACCCGGATGCAATTTATTGGATCGTGCTGGCGTGGATATTTGTTTTTCTTTCCGTAGATGAGGCCGCCAGCTTACACGAGCGTACGATGGAACCCATTCGCAACGCTCTGGGCGTTTCGGGGATATTTTTCTTTGCCTGGATTATTCCGGTCGGCGCCGCTCTTTTCGTCATGGCGATTTTTTACGCGAGATTTTTGCTTCGGTTGCCATTGCGTTCGCTGCTCTTGTTTATCACCGCAGGATCTTTTTATGTCGGCGGTGCAATCGGCATGGAAATGGTCGGCGGCGCCTTCGTCGCCGAAGACGGCTACGACAACACGCCCTATGTCATTGCCATGATGATCGAAGAAACCTTCGAAATCGTCGGACTGATGTTGTTCTTCATCGCTCTCAGGCCGCATCTTGAAGAAAGTTTCGACCTTCGCGTCACTTCCGCGCCGAATTAATCTGCGCTGGCCGATTCCGGGAGGCGGGAAGCGGCTTTAGCCTTCTTCTCTGAAGGGGCGAGACAACAAAGCCGAAATCAATTCATCAACGGGCTTCTCTCCGCTGACCAGCGATGCGACGGCCGCGCAGACCGGCGTTTCGACACCAGCTTTTTTTGCGAGCGAGCAAACCGCCGGCGCGGTCGCAACCCCTTCGGCGACACTGTTGCGCGCGCTCAAAACTTCATCCAGCGACAGACCCTCGCCGAGGGCGACGCCAAGAGACATGTTGCGCGATTGCGTCGAAGACGTCGTCAGGATGAGATCGCCGAGACCGGAAAGACCCGCCATGGTCTGCGGTTTTGCGCCGATCGCGACGCCGAGACGTTGAAACTCAGCGAAGCCGCGGGCGATCAGCGCCGCCCGGGCGCTTTCCCCGAGCGCGCGTCCAACGACAACCCCGGCGGCGATTGCAAGGACATTTTTCACCGCGCCGCCAAGTTCCGCGCCGACGAGATCGTCGCTGAGATAGGGCCGGAAATGCGGCGCGCCGATGCTCGCCACCCAGCTTTCGCCGAGGGACTTGTCGGCGCAGGCAAGCGTTACGGCTGTCGGCAGGCCTCGAGCGACGTCGATGGCGAAACTCGGCCCCGACAAGACCGCCGGGCGCGCCTCGGGCCATACCTCCGCCAGAACTTCCGTCATCATCAGACCGGATTGGGTTTCGATCCCTTTTGCGCAAAGCGCGATAGGAATTGTTTTGGCGGCGAACTGACGCAAATCGGCGAACATCGCGCGATTGTGCTGCGCCGGCGCGACCATAAGAATAGCGTCACAATCAGCTGCCTGAGCAAGATCGTGGGTCGCCGCCAGGCGCTGATCAAGCGGCGCGCCGGGCAGAAAGATCGAATTCTCTCCGGTCTTTTCAATGGCGCTGACCACCTCTTCCTCGCGGGCCCAGAGAGTGGTCTTAACGCCCGCTCCGGCGACGAGATTGGCGAGCGCCGTTCCCCACGCGCCGGCGCCAACAACAAAAATTGAACGGAAAGGTGAGGCCTGATCCACTGCGGAATTCCCGACAAGGCTTGCAGAGTGACGATTTAACGATCTATATATTATTCAGGCCGTATCCGACGTAAAAAAGCCCGGAGGCTCATGCCGCTCGAAACGCTCGACAATACCGCAAAGCAGATTCTCAGCGCAGCAACCCAGCGCTTTCTGCATTACGGCTTCAAGAAAACGACCATGTCGGAGATTGCCGACGACTGCAACATGTCGACGGGCAACCTCTACCGGTATTTTCCGTCAAAGCTCGATATCGCCGAAACTTTTGTCCGCGTCCTGCGCAGAGAGGTGTTTGATGCGCTTCAAGCCATCGCCGACGATGAGGAACTGACGCCGGCGGAAAAAATCCGCCGCTGCCTCAGATACAAGTTTCGTGTCGCCTATGACCGGTTTCACAATAACCCGAAGGCCTACGAACTTTCCGTCGTGCTGATAGTGGAACGGCCGAAACTTGCGGTTGAATGGGAGCGCGCCGAAGGGCTGATCCTTGCCGACATCCTCGCCGACGGCGAAAAAAGGGGCGAATTCCATGTGGGTGACGCGCAAAAAATGGCCAAGATACTTCAGGATGCGGTGTTCCGCTTCACCGGGCCGGGGGTCATCCATGAAGGCGAGTATGACGAAATCGCCGAGGAGCTAAACGCCGTCGTCGAGCTCACGCTTGACGGATTGAAGTGCCGAGCAGCACGCCATCACCACAAAATTCAGTAAATCCTGGCGCATTCCTGTGGAAATTGGCAACGCCCTGCTAACATCCTGGCCTCGTGCAAGGCCCAACATCTTGCTCTAACTCATTGATTTTATTCTGATAGCGTACCTAAAGCGTTGCAAAGAATTTCTCGCACAAAAGATTGAATATTTACGTTTTCGTTCATTGACAAGGGTTCAGTGTTCGCTTATCTACCCTCTTGCGACCAACGGGAACCGTCCCGCAACTCGCAAAGAACAAGAAACGATAGATCAGAATGAGGACCATGCCATGTTTACGTCTTTCAAGGACGCCGCCGTTCAGCTCATCGCGACCCTGTCGCTCACTGCCGTTCTCGGCGCCGCACTCTACATCGCCGCTGATTTCGCCACACAGGGCGTGATCGCATAAGGCTTACAGAACACCCCGCCGTCACGGCGTCTGTCCCGCCCCCCTGCATGGACATGACCTCCCTAACGTCGTGACGGTTTGTGAAGCGCGGAAGCCCCACCCTGGCTTCCGCGCTTTTATTTTGAGCGCAATTTTCACTTTAGTATGGCCTTTCAGGCCTTCGGACCTTTGCGCCCGCCCCCAAGCTCTTTTCCTGCAGGCGGCGGCGCCAGCGGCCATCGGGCTCGCGGCGCCATGGCCAGCGCCGCTGTTTGGTCCGGAACCAGCCCGGCCGCCAGGCGTTCCGCACCGGCCCAGGCAATCATCGCTGCATTGTCTGTGCAGTATTTCGCCGGCGGCGCAACAAGCCGCCAGTTTTTACGTTCACATAACGCACTCAGGTCTGCCTTGATGCGACAGTTCGCGGCGACGCCGCCAGCGACGACCAGCCGGGCGTCAGGCCTACCATCGCCGACAATGTCCATGGCGTTAGCAGTCCGCTGCGCAAGGTGGCGCGCGGCGGCAAACTGAAAAGAGGCGGCGAGATCGGCGACGTCCTGGCCAGCCATACGACCCTCGTCGTCAGTAAAACCTTCAGCGATTTCCCGCACCGCGGTTTTCAGGCCGGAAAAGGAAAAATCGCACCCGTCCCTTGTCTTAAGCGGTTCCGGAAGGGCGTACCCATCATGACGACCGCCAGTGGCCGCGGCTTCAACACGGGGGCCGCCCGGCTGGCCGAGCCCTAAGAGTTTTGCCGTTTTATCGAACGCCTCGCCGGCGGCGTCGTCTATGGTCGAGCCAAGACGCTGGTAGTCCCCCAGCCCTTTCACCCAGACGAGCTGGGTATGACCGCCTGAGACTAGAAGCAGCAGAAACGGGAACTCTGCTCGGTCCGTTAAACGGACTGAGAGTGCGTGTCCCTCCAGGTGATTGATCGGTATGAGCGGCAAGCGATGGGCAAGCGCAATCGCCTTGGCCGCGGTAAGACCGACCATTACCCCGCCAATGAGACCGGGCCCGGCGGTCGCCGCGACAGCGGCAATATCGATGAAAGTCATACCGGCTGAATTGAGGGCGCGGGCAATGGTATGGTCGAGACGCTCGACGTGGCTGCGGGCTGCGATTTCCGGAACCACCCCGCCAAAGGCTGCGTGATCGTCATGATCGGTCCACACCTCATTGGCGAGGATCTCGGCCGTCCCATCCGCGCGGCGACGTACAAGTGCGGCGGCGGTGTCATCGCAACTCGTCTCAATACCGAGCACAACGCCCGCCGCAGCTGCGGGCGCGCCACTTGCCTTGCTTATGCCATTGCCGACCATTAGGCGCTTTGACATCGAAAGCATCTTCAAAAGCAAGTCCGAATCCATGGAACGACCTCTTGGCGCCAATGTTTCGACACCGGAATTCCGCCCATGGGGGCTTGGTCTTGCGCCGGCAAAAGCGAGAGCGCCGTGGCGACCGTATTGATCACCAGACCGCAACCAGATGCGGACGCGTTTGCCGCCGAATGCCGTGAGGCCGGGCTCGCGCCGATAGTTTCACCCCTGTTGACGGTTCGGTATCGCGATGATTGGACCGCACCAGGTGAAGCAGGCGCAATCGCCTTTACCTCGGCAAACGGCGTGCGCGCTTTTACGCGACGGGCAGCCATAAAAGGCCTGCCGGTTTTTTGCGTCGGCGAGGCGACGGCGGCCGCGGCGGGCAAAGCGGGTTTTCAGAAGGTCATCACCGCCGACGGCGACGTCGCCTCCCTCGCAGCGTTGATCGTTGAGAACGCCGGCGCCCTCGCCGGCCCAATAGTCCACATTGCCGGCGCGCGCCGGGCAGGCGATCTCATCGCCATGCTTGAAAAGCAGAATATCGCCGCGGCTCGCGTTGTGGCGTACCAAACCGAGGAAGCACCGCACCTTCCAACTGCCGCGCGAGAGGCCCTTGAGGCCGGCGCGCCATTGTCAGTTGCACTGTTTTCCCCCCGGACGGCGCAATTGTTTCTCAATCTCGTCGCCGGGGCGAATCTTACCGCGACGTTAACCCAATGCCGTGCAGCGTGCCTGAGCGAGGCGGTCGCCGAGACCGCGCGCGGCGCTGCATGGGGCGGCGTTGATGTCGCACCGGGCCGCACGAGCGCCGCAATCATCGCCTTAATCAAATCTCGCGCTTGAGAGCCGCGGCGCGCGCGCTTAACTAAAAGTCTTGAGGCGAAAGACATGGCCACAGACGACGAACAGAAAAACGCCGAGGACACACCGGAGACGGCCGATATTACGGAGGTCGACGTGGAAATCGTCGGCGAAGAACCGACGGCTTCGGACGCGCCGTTTGATGACGCCGCCGTAAACGAAAAAACCGGCGCGGCAAGACGTTCACTTGTCAGTCCGGGCGTTCTCTTTTTTGCCGGCATGGTGGTCATCGCCGTCGCCGCCGGCGCGGTCTGGTATTTCACCACCGGCGTCTATTCGAACGCCGTCGATGATGCGCCGCCGGCTGCGAGAGCGGAAACAGATGCATCGCCCGCGTCAGATGAGAACGATGACACCAAACTCGCCAACGAGGCGCCCGCCAAGGATATCTTGCAGGCTGCGCCGCCGCCGGCTGGCGACGACCTGCAACCTTCGACGCCGACTGAGACAATAGAAAACGCCGAATTGCAGGCCGGCGCCAAAGAGGCGGCCGCAAGCGGTGAAGACACCCCGTCGATCGAAGACGCGAGCGACGCAGCCGAACCCCTGGCTTTTGAGCTTGAAGAAGCGCCAGCTGAAGAATTACCGGACACTCAGGAAACTCTTCCACAAGATGAAGCAAGCATGGATCCGGTTGACGAAGAAATTCCGCAAGCTGATGAAATCACCGAGCCCGAGACAATGGAATCGCTCGACAGCGCAGACCCCGAGGGCGCCGAAGAAGCCTCTTCGGCATCTGAAGAGATTGACCCAACCGAAGCGACATCCAGCGACACAGACGTCGATGGGCGCCAGCGCATCGAAGCGTTTGAAGCGGCGATTGGATCGCTTCAGAACGAGCTTGCACAATCCAATGACGCGCTTTCCGATGCCGGCGCCCGGCTGGAAGGCGCGCAGCGTGAAATCGCATTGCTACAAGCAGAAATAACTGCGCTTGAGGCGGAAAACGCCGCTCTCAAAAATGCAACGCGCCAGTCGCCCGCTGTTGCTGGCGCGGTTGCGCTCAACGCAATTCTCGCCGCGGTTGAAACCGGCGCTCCTTTCGCAGCGGAACTTGCTGTTGTCGAAGAAGCCGCGCCCGCCGCCGGCGCCCTTGCAACGCTGCGCCCATACGCTGATGGCGGCGCCCCGCCCATGGCGACGATCCGCAGCGAATTCTCCGCCGCCGCCCGCGCCGGACTTGCAACCGCGAACCGCGTAAACGCCGACGGGGTTGTTGAACGCTACGGCGCCCGCGTTGCAGGTCTTTTCAATCTCCGTCCGGCGTCGCCGCAGCCCGGTGAAAGCCCCGGCGCAGTTATTTCGCGCGCGGAATATGCGGTTGATCAGGGCGACCTTGCCGCTGCCATTGCAGAAATCGAAACCTTGCCGCCGCCGGCGCAAGACGCCATGCGAGACTGGATTGAACTCGCGCAGGATCGCGCGCAAATCAACGGGGCCCTCAGCGCCCTAAACGCCGCCATCGCCGAACAGGCCGCGCCGTCGGAGTCATTATGACGCGCATTTTGATCTTCCTTTTGTGGATCGTTCTCATCGCCGGAGCGATCACGGTGCTGATGACTTTCGACAGCCGCATCAGCGGCGAAGCTTTTGGCGTGCGCTTTGATAGCCCGTCATGGCTCTTAATTGGATTGCTCGGATTTGCCCTTCTGGCCGCGATCTATGCCACCCATAAAGTGAAAGATATTCTCGCCCTGCCCGGGAAAATTCGTGCCCAGGATGAAAAGACAAAGCGTGAGCGGGGCGTCGCCGCGCTTACTCGCGGACTTGAAGCTGTCGCCGTCGGCGACGCTGCGGACGCATCCCATCATGCGAGGGTCGCGCAAAAACATCTGCACGATCTTGCGCTGACGCGCCTCCTCTCTGCGCAGGCAGCCGATCTTGCCGGCGACGAACAGGCGGCGACGCAAAGTTTTTCCGCCATGCTTGAGGCGCCGGAAACGGAGTTTCTGGGCCTTAAGGGGCTTTACGCCCAGGCGATAAAACGCGGCGAGCCGGCAATGGCGCGCGAATACGCAGAACGCGCTTTTGCCTTACGCGCCAACGCCGGATGGGCCTTTCGCTCCGTAGTTGAGCTTGGTCTTGAGCGCGGCGCCTGGGGCGAAACCCGCGAAGCAATCGCCAAAGGCAAACGCAACAAGCTTATCGATGCGGAACAGGCCAACCGCGCAACCGCGGCGCTCTATACGGCAGACGCTGACGCGGCGCGCATCTCCGGCGATCTCGACCTTGCCCTTTCAGAGGCCGAGGCGGCGTTAAAGCTGACGCCGGCGTTCGCCCCCGCCGCCGCCCTTGCAGCAAAACTGCACGGCGAACGCGGCAAGACAGGCAAGGCCGCCGGTATAATCGAAACGGCTTTTGCGAAAGACCCGCATCCGGCGCTGATCCGCATCTATGATAATCTTTATAAGGATGAAGCGCCGGAAAAACGCGCGGAAAAACTCAAAAAACTCGCGGCCAAAAATCCCGACGCCGACGAGGCGGCGCTACTTGAAGCCCGCGCCGCAAACCTTGTGGAGGATTACGAAGGCGCGATTGCGAAGCTTGAGCCCCTGGTAACCGCCGCGCCGAACGCTCACGCCTATGCGCTGCTTGCAGCGGCGGCGACAAAACTTCACGGCGAGGACGCCGGCAGAGGCTGGCTGGAGCGGGCCGCCGCAGCCCCGCGCGATCCGCGCCCGGGCGCTGACGGCGCGTTTCATTTTACGCGCGCCGGATGGGCGGGTTTGGTACGCGAATATATGGAACATGGCCGGCTCAGCCCGCCGCCGCTCGAATCCGCAGGCGAAGCCATGTCATCGGAAGAACTGCGCCTGCTGACCGCGCCGCAGGTCGCGGCGGCGCCGGACATAGAACCGACGGACCCGCCCGAGCCGTCAGCGCCTGCGCCGGAGAGCAAAACCGCCGACCCGCTTGCAGACGAAAAAACTGAAGACCCTGAAGAGCGCACCATCGAAAGTGATGAAGACGGCGAACGCGCCGCTGCGGCAGCCCGCATGACGCCGTGACTGGTCTTCGCATTTGGGATTCGCGCATCAGCGCAGACTGAAGTTACTCAGCCGCGTCGCTCAATTTGCGCTCGTCATCGTTTGCGGGCGCAGCTTCCTTTGCCGTTTCCTTCTCAGCTTTCGCTGCGGCCTTTGCCTCTTTCTCAAGCCGTTTTTTCTCTGCGCGCTCTTCGGCCGCTTGTTGTTTCAGCTCTTTTTTGGTCGGTTCCGGTTCCGGCGCAGCGGCGGCGGCTGCCTCGCGTGCAATCATCGCCTCTTCGGCAAGGGTTTTCACTTTGAGATAATCGATCTTCCCGGTGCCGAGGACGGGAACTTCATCGACGCAAACAATTTTCTTGGGCACCGCAAGCTCCGCCACGCCGTGGCTCTGCGCCCAGGCGAGAAGCACGCCCCGGGGCGCTTCTGAATGGTCCGTAACCAGAATAATTTGCTCGCCCTTCTTCGGGTCCGGCAATATCGCCGCCGCATGGAGATTGTCAGGCCAGACGGCGGAAGCACAGTTTTCAACGACAGCGAGGGACACCATTTCGCCGCCGATCTTGGCAAACCGCTTGAGCCGGCCGCGTATGGCCACATAGCCTCGTTCGTCGATGGCGACGACGTCGCCCGTATCGTGCCAGCCGTCGGAAGGCGGCTTGATCACGCCTGGCTCGTCGGCGGTAAGATAGCCGCGCATGATATTGAGCCCTTTGACATGCAGGCGACCGGCGTTTTCGAGCCCTTCGACCGGCTCGACCCGCGCTTCTATGCCGGGCAACAGCTTGCCCACCGTGCCGGAGCGAATGTCGCCGGGCTGATTGGCGGCAAGGACGGGCGAGGCTTCGGTCACGCCGTAGCCTTCCAACACCTCAAATCCGAAGCGCTTTTCCGCCGCCTGGCGGGTTTCATCGCGCACCCGTTCGGCGCCGCAAACAGCAATGCGCAAGGACGACATGGCGCCGTCTTCACTCGCCCGCATATATTGCGAAAGAAACGTATCGGTGGCGAACAGCACCGTCGAGCCGGTTTCCATAATCCGTTTCGGGATGATTTTGACCTGCAAAGGCGACGGGTGAAGCACAACCGGGTGACCGTTGAGGATCGGCCAGAGCGCGCCGGCGGTAAGTCCGTAACAATGAAATGTCGGCAACGGATTAAAGAAAATATCCGTGGGCAGGAGCGTTACATGCGCAGAAATTTGTTCCGTATTCGCAATGATATTCCGATGCGACAGGGCAACGCCTTTCGGCGCACCCTCCGTGCCCGACGTAAAGAGAATGACGCCGGGGTCGTCATAATGTGCGCGCGCGGTGGTCAGGATCGGAGCCAATGGACCAAGAACGGCAAGCGCCTTGTCGCGCCAGGTAAGTTCTTCGCGGACATCTTCAAGATGAATGATCTCCGCCCCTTCGGACAGTTCGTCGACGAGTTTTTCAAGCCCTGCGATATCGATGAACTTCTTTGCGGTGACAATTTTCGTCACCTCCGCCGCCTTGCAGGCAGCGAGGAGATTCTTCGATCCCGACGTGAAGTTGAGCATCGCAGGCGGCCGCCCGCGCGACAAAAGCGCAAAGAAGGCGATCATGGCGCCAGCGCCCGTGGGAAGGAGAACGCCGACCCGCTCCTTTGCTTTCGTTCGTCGCGCCAGGGCGCCGCCGAGCGCAAACGCCGCTCGCGTTAATTCTTTGAAGGTGAATTTTTTGCCGTCGCCATCGGTAAGCGCAACCGCGCTGCCGCCATGTTTGCGCGCGCTCGCAAGATAGGCGTCGAAAATGGTTCGCTTGGAGCGGCGTTCAACACGCCTTGCCGCCCGCGTCGCCGGATCTACCATACCCCAAATCATCCCTGAAATTACTGCGCGGCGTTGTCTTCGCCTTTGCGGCTTAGCCTATAGCAAGGGATGGAACGGCGCAAAGCGTATCAGAGGCCGGCGATTTCCGCAGAGATTGACGCGGCTGCCGCGGCGGGGTCGCTCGCAGCAACAATCGGCCGGCCAACAACCAGGAAATCTGCGCCAGCGCGTATGGCGTCCGCCGGCGTAACCACGCGTTTTTGATCGTTGGCGGCGGCGCCCACAGGCCGAATGCCCGGGGTGACGATTGTCAACGCATCGCCAAAGCGAGCCTTGATAGCGGCCGCCTCTTTTGCCGAGGCGACAACACCGTCGGCGCCCGCCTCAGCGGCGAATTCCGCACGCTTTAGAACAAGATCGGGGACGGGAATACCGATGCCGGACTTATTCAATGCGGCCTGGTCGAGGCTCGTGAGCACTGTCACGGCAAGAATTTTGAGACGCTTGTCATCGCCGCGTCCGGCAACGGCTCCACGCAAGACGTCTGGCTCTGCATGAACGGTGAGGAAATCGCCACCCAGTTTGCAAACGCTTTGAACCCCGCGCTCAACCGTGGCGCCGATATCGTGAAATTTGAAATCGAGAAAGACCTTCTTTCCTTGTGACGACAAGCTGCGCGCCAGATCCAGCCCGCCCACCGGCATGAGCTGGTAGCCGATCTTGTAAAAACCTCCGGCATCTCCAATACGATCGGTTAGATCTTTCGCTTTATCCGTATCGGGAATATCGAGCGCAATAATAAGGCGGTCATCGGCAGTCATGCAGAAACCTTTTTTGATTTTTTCTTGGCGGCCGCTTTCTTTTTTGGCGTTGCTTTTTTCAATTTTCCTACAGCCTGTTTCTTGGCGCCCGTTTTCTTCTTCGCCTTGGGTTCGGTCGTCTTATCCTTGAAGCCGCAGATCTCCGCAATAACGCAGCGCCAGCATTCGGGCGTCCGCGCCTTGCAAACATAGCGACCGTGCAGGATCAGCCAGTGATGGGCATGCTGCAGATATTCTTCTGGCGTTGATTTCTCCAAGCCAAGCTCGACTTCCAGCGGGTTTTTTCCCGGCGCAAGGCCGGTGCGATTTGAAACCCTGAAAATATGCGTATCAACAGCAATCGTTGGTTCGCCAAAGGCGACATTCATGACCACATTGGCGGTTTTTCGGCCGACGCCGGGCAATTCTTCCAACGCTTCGCGGGTCTTCGGAACGTCGCCGCCATGCTCTTCGATCAGCATTTTCGACAGCGCGATGACGTTCTTCGCCTTGTTTCGCCAGAGGCCGATGGTTTTGACGTAGTTTCCGAGCTTTTTCTCGCCAAGCGCGAACATTTTTTGCGGTGTATCGGCGACCGCAAAGAGCGGTCCCGTCGCTCGGTTGACGCCCTCGTCAGTCGCCTGCGCTGACAACGCAACAGCAACCAACAACGTGTAAGGGTTTTTGTAATTGAGTTCCGTAGTTGGTTCGGGTCGCGCTTTTGAAAGGCGTTCGTAAAGCAGCGCCGCATTGGCGCGGGTCATCTTGCGAGGCATAACGGAGGGGGCGTCCATTTCTTTTTCTGGCGCGAACCATAGCGAGCAATCGCCTCACGGGAAAGTTTAGGCGCCCCGCAATTGCCCAGCCGCTTGCGCGCGCCTATCATCATGCCGATGGAGCGACCTTGCGATATTGAAACCATGGCGCCGGCGATGAAGGGCCGCGCCCGCGACCTTGAGCCCTCACCGGTTGAAGATGCCGAGGCGTTGTTCGACGCCGTTCTTTATCCCAATCGGTCGCTGCCCAATGCCGGTTTCGTGGCCGTGATGGCGGTTGTGATCGGCGCCAATTTCCTTTTCGGAACCTATTTCTACGCTATCGGCGCCTGGCCGGTAATCGGCTTTTGCGGGTTTGACGTGTTTCTCGTGTGGCTCGCATTCAAGCTGTCCTACCGGCAGGGGCGCTTGCGCGAGCGGGTGCGGATCACCGATGACGACATGTGGGTCTCGCGCGTCCTGCCGTCCGGTCATGAAACGCGCTGGCGGCTGCAGCCAGCATGGACCCGCGTCGCCATCGATCGGCCAATCGCCCATGAGAGCCAGGTTCGGGTGGTGTCGAAAGGCAAAACCCTGATCCTCGGCGCGTTCCTGTCGCCGGCCGAACGAGGCCGGTTCGCAGAAGCGCTCGACGACGCCTTGGGGCGGACGCGGCTTTAGGCTAGACCATCGACCTGCGAGGGGTAATTTCACGCGCCATGACCGTGTTCTTTGTGATTGTCATCGTCGGCCTTGCCGCCATTGGCGGCGCCTATTGGCACTGGCGGCTGCGCATTGAGGCGGAAATCACAGAAGGCGCCGCAGTTGAATGGGCCTATTTCCAGAAAAACGAACCGGACTTCGTCGCTCATTTGGACGAAGCGGCCTTCAAGGCAATTTACGCCCGCGTCAACGCGCCCCGATTCCCTGGTTACGCATTGGCGGCGCTGGTCACATTTTTTCTGTCCCTGCCGGTGATTTTCGTTGCCCTGACTGCGCTCCTTGTGGGCGCTGAGGCTGTGGGCATTCTGCCAGCGCCGGCCGAAACCGCAGAACAGTTGTTTATTGACGACGGCGAGTTGATATTCTTCCGCAACACGCCGCCGGAAGCAGCCCTTTACTATGTTCGCGACCTTGGCGGGTTTTATTATTTCTTTGGCGTCTTGTTATCGTGGCTCGCAATCGTTGCGTTCTACATGCGCCGCTATCACGCGCGACGCCCGGGTTACCTGCGCGACGAAATTATTCGCGCCAAGCGCTAACAGAGAGAAGACATGCGTTATTTACATACGATGGTGCGGGTTAAAGATCTCGATGCCTCGCTTGACTTTTATTGCAAGCACCTGGGCCTCGTTGAAGTCAATCGCTACGATAATGAGGCTGGACGCTTCACGCTGATCTTTCTCGCCGCCCCTGATGATGTCGATCGGGCGAAGGAAGAACATGCGCCCCTGGTCGAACTGACATATAATTGGGATACGGAAGACTACGCAGGAGGACGCAATTTCGGCCATCTCGCCTATCGCGTTGACGACATCTACGAGACCTGCGCAAAGCTCGCCGAGGCCGGCGTCGTTATCAACCGACCGCCGCGGGACGGGCGTATGGCGTTCGTTCGCTCGCCCGACGGCATCTCCATTGAACTTCTACAGGACGGCGCAGCCTTGCCGCCGGCCGAGCCCTGGGCCAGCATGGAAAATGAAGGAAGCTGGTGACGGGCTTATCGCTTCATTAACGCCGCGACCGTCATAAGTTAGCGTACTCGCCCGAGGTTTTTGCATTCATGTCCGAACCGATTCTTTTGCTTGAAAATGTCGTCAAGCGCTATGGCGGCTTTACCGCTGTCGATGGACTTTCCTTCGCCGTCGCGCCCGGAGAAATCTACGGGTTTCTGGGTCCCAACGGCGCCGGCAAAACGACAACGCTGAGGATGGTGTTGGACATTATCCAGCCGACTTCGGGCCGCATCGTCGTTTTGGGATCTGAATCGGCGATCCCCGTCCGGCGCCGCATCGGCTATCTGCCCGAAGAGCGCGGGCTCTATAAGAAAATGAAAGCGATCGATTCGATCGCCTATTTTGCGCAGCTGCGAGGGCTATCCCGCGCCCATGCGCGAAAGCGGGCTGCGGCGCTGCTGGAAGAGTTCGGCCTTGGCGCCTTCGCCAAATCAAAATGCGAGGCGCTGTCGAAAGGCATGGCGCAGAAAGTTCAACTGCTTTCCACCATCGCCCATGAGCCGGAATTGTTGATCCTTGACGAGCCGTTTTCGGGCCTTGACCCGATCAATCAGCAAACCCTCGAAGAGTTGATCCGCAACCAACGCGCGGCCGGACGCACGATTATCTTTTCAACCCATGTCATGCAGCACGCTGAGCGCTTGTGCGATCGCTTTATGATCATCGCCCATGGCGAGAAGCGGTTTGAGGGAACCATGCGCGAGGCGCGCGCGTCATTCGCCCAGCGCCTTCACATTCGAACGACTGCGCCGATGGAATCCCTTACCGCCCTGGGCGGTATCGACCATATCCGCATTGAAGAAGAAAGCGACGAGGAAACGACCTACGAAATTGAGCTTGAGGACGGCGCCGATCCGCAAGCCTTTCTTGAGCGCGCGGTCGCCGCCGGCGTCGTCATCACCCGATTTGAACAGGCCGGCGCGACGCTACACGACATTTTCGTGGCGTTGGCAGGGGACGACACAAACAGCGACGCGGGAACCGACGCCGCGCTTAAGGAGGCGGCGGAATGAAACAGATTCTTCTCATCGCCTGGCGCGAATATCGCCAATATGTTTTTTCTCGCGGCTTTCTGATTTTCCTTTTCATGTTCCCGCTTGGATTTATCGGCGTCAGCGCCGCCATCGGCATTGCTGAACGCACAAAACCGGTTCGCTATTTCGTCGTCTATGACGAGACCGGCGTTCACAAGGATGAAATACTTGCGCGCATCGAAAAGCGGCGCATGTATGACGTCATCGATAGTCTTGATACGTATTTCCGAGCTGTTTTGGGCGAGCGGTCGGCCGAATTACCCGCGCCGTTTGCGCCGGCGCCGCTGGACGAAAGACGCATTGTAGCGTTTGAGGAGGCAGGCGGGGCGCAGGCGGCGCTCACCGCCGCAGCGCCATTTCTTGATGCATCTGCGCCGGAATACGTTGAGCCGAAACTGCCTTATGTGCTTGTCGACTTGCCGGCGTCGGCGGAGGGCGCGACAGCGCTCGGCGATGTCGAGACCGCCCTGCGGCCCTATCTGCTCGAAGAAAAGCTGATCACGACCCCGGAAGGGCCGCGGCCATTGTTCGCCGCCGTGCTCATTCCCGCTAGCTTCGGCGCCGAAGAAGACGCGCCGACGGCGCAGTTCTGGAGCCGGCATATCACCGACACTGAGCTTCAGTCCCGCGTCTCTGCGGCGCTCACCGACGCGCTCAAGCGGACAAAATACAACGAACAGGGGGTCGCCGATGAGGCGGTCAAAGCGATTGAAGCGATCGACGCGCCGCTCGCATCCTTCCGGCCCGACCGGGCGCCCGACGAAGCCGAACTCGGCCTTAAAGACCGCATCGAATCAACGCTTCCCGCCGTGATGACCTATATGCTGCTGGTCATAATTTTCGGCGTCGGCAATCTTTTGCTCACCAATACGATTGAGGAGCGATCAAACAAGATCGTTGAAATTCTTCTGTCCTCGGTCACCGCCAACCAATTGATGATGGGCAAGCTTCTTGGCATTGGCGCGGTGGGCCTGACCATGCCGACCATCTTTATCGCCGGCGGCATCGGCGTCAGCACGACCATTGATACGGGCGGCGAAGCAAGCATTGCGGCGACGATACTCAGTTCCCTGACATCGTCGAACCTGCTGCTTGTTTATCTGTTTTATTTCTTCTGCGCCTATCTGATTTTCGCGATGATCTTTCTCGCCATAGGCGCGGTGTCGAATTCACTGCAGGATGCGCAATCCTATATGGGGCCGGTGATGCTCCTGGTATTCGCGCCGCTCCCCTTCATGATCATGGTGTTTCAGGAACCGAACGGGATAATCGCGTCGATCCTTACCTGGATCCCCATCTATACGCCTTACGCGGTGATGATGCGGGCCGCCGCCGATCCGCCTTTGTGGGAAATCATTGGCGCGACCGTGTTGATGCTCGCCTTTGCGATTTTCCTGATGCGGACCATGGGACGGATTTTCCGCCAGGCTATCCTGCAGGCTTCGCCGCCGAAAATGCGCGAGGTCTGGCGGCTGGCGAAAAAGGACGCGGCTTAAGGCGGCTCAAGCCGCATCGTCCTTTTCGCCAGCGTCGAACTCGAGACGCAAATCCGGTCCCTCGCGCATTTCGCGGACCGCACCCTCGACCAGAGGTGTTTCGGGCATGTCTTTATCGACGCCCGGCAACTGGTATTCAGCAAATTTTCGCGCCCGGGAGAGGACGCGGCCCTCAAGACCGCCCACGGAGGCGTTGTAGTTTTTCACCACCCCTTCAAGCGAGCGACCCAGCGCCTTCATATTGCCCGCCATGGTGACGAGGCTGTCATAAAGGTCCTTCGCCATCCCGGCGACTTCGTTCGCATGCTCCGTCATTCTTTCCTGACGCCAATTGAGCGCGGCGGATTTTAAAACCGCGATCAGAATAGTCGGCGTCGCCACAAGTATCTTTTGCTCGAACGCTTTCTGATAAAGATCCGGGCGCACATCGAGGGCGGCGGAAAAGAAATGCTCCCCCGGCAGGAATAGCACCGTATAGTCAAGAGAATCCCGCAAAGATGCTGCGTAGTCTTTCATGGACAGCGACTTGACGTGATTCCATAAATCATCTGCATGCTGATTGAGCGCCGCCGCGCGAGCGCCGTCGCTCTCCGCCTCCACCGCGTCGAGATAGGCGCCGAGGGAGACTTTTGAATCAACAGCGATCACCCGCTTTCCGGGCAGACTAACCACCATATCAGGAATTTTGCGCTTGTCGCCGTCGGCATGTGCAGACTGTTCGACGAAATCCACGTGGGCCGTCATGCCGGCGATTTCGACCACATTCTTAAGCTGTTCCTCGCCCCATCGCCCGCGGGTTTTTGGCCCGGCGCGCAAGGCGGTCGCCAGTTTTTGCGCTTCGGCGCGCACATCGTGGGTCTGTTTTGCAAGCTCGCCGATCTGGTTTTTCAGCGCCCCGCGCGCTTGCGCCTGTTCTTCGCGCATTTGCGCCAGACTTTTTTCGTAACGAGACAAGGTCTCGCTCACAGGCGTTAAAAGGTCGTCCAGCGCCTTGCGCCGTTGTTCGCCTTCACTGCTCGCAGTTTGTTTATAAAGATCGAATGTCTGCTTTGCGTTTTTGAGAAACGACTCATGGGCGTCTTTCAGAAGATCGGCGGTTGTCGCCTTAAATTCCGTTTCAAGTCGCGCCTTTAATTCGGCGAGCGCCTTTTCTCGTTCTTCAAGCCGCGCTTCCTGTCCCGCCAACAAACGTTCAACCTCGGCGCGCCGATGCCGCTCTTCATCGAGCTCAGTTTCAATCCTCTCTGCATCTTCGGCGCGCTGCGCAGCTGCGGCGAGTTTTAGCTTGGTTGCTTCAAGCAACTGCCCACGGGTCGCGGCCCGGTTTGATGCTCGCCGCCACAAGAGGCCCGCGCCGATCAACGCAGCCAAAAGCAGGAATGCGATCCAAAAAGCGGAGGAGCCGGGAGCGAGGCCCATATTGGTCAAAAACGAGAACATAACGTGAATATATAGCCGATTCGGGGCCCCGGAGTCCCGCAGAAATTATCCCCGGTCGGCGCGCGTCAGCCTAAAGGAAGGGTAAAGGAGGCCGGGCATAGTCTCCGCCCCATGGAGAACGCCCGCCACGCCCCTGCCTCAACCGTTCCCGCGATCGACTGGTCGCGCTACGGGCCGACGCGCCG
This sequence comes from Hyphococcus sp., assembly GCA_965267325.1. Taxonomy (GTDB): domain Bacteria; phylum Pseudomonadota; class Alphaproteobacteria; order Caulobacterales; family Parvularculaceae; genus Hyphococcus. Next base: position 2,480,106 of record OZ253943.1, read on the forward strand.
CAACCTCTGGATTCTTTTCGGCGTTTGGGCCGCACTTTCCGCGCTCACCGGCGCGGTCATGTATGGCGCCGCGCTCGCCGGCGTAAGCGGCATTATGATCGGCGGCGACTTTTCCGCTTTCTTTGTTGCCGCCAAGGCGGCTGCTGAAGGCGCGGCGGCGAACATCTATGACGTCGCTGATTTTCAGGCGCGCCTTAACGCAGCCTTTCCCGGCCGGGACGACCTTTCCCTCTCCTGGCAGTATCCGCCCACTTATTTTTTGATGATCGCCCTTTTCGCCGCGGCGCCGTATCTTCTCGGCTACGCGGTTTTTTCCGGCGCAACCGCGGCCGGTTTCGGCATTTTGCTCCGTAAGCGGATTGACGACAATCTTCTCTTCTTCGCGATTATCGCCTCGCCCGCATCGTTCATTGCCTTCACCAGCGGGCAAAACGGATTTCTGACTGCAGCGCTTTTGCTGCTGGCGGCGAGCGACCCGAAACGCCGCCCGATCGTCGCGGGCGTTGCGGCAGGGTTGCTCACGATGAAACCGCATCTCGGGCTGCTCTTGCCAATCGCATATCTTGCGGCCGGGTGCTGGCGCGCGACGGGCGTCGCCGCACTGACCGCGCTGGCGCTCGCCGCTCTCAGCCTTGCGGCCTACGGAACGGAACCATGGCTCGCCTTCTTTTCTGCGGTGAGCGGGGTCGCAGGCCGCGTCGAGGTTGGCCTTATGCCCCTTTCGAAAATGGCGACGCCCTATTCGGCGGCCCTTTATGCGGGGCTTTCTGAATGGCCGGCGCGCCTTGTCCATGTGGTATTTGCGTTGGGCGCCGCAGCCGCCGTTTGGCGCGCATGGCGCGTCACCGACGACAGCGCCCTCCGCGCCGCCGTGCTTGTCGCCGGCGTCTTTCTCGTCGCTCCTTACGGGTTTTATTACGAGCTGATTATTCTCGGTTTCCCGGTGGCGATTGTCGTTATGCGCGCGCTTGAAACGGGCTGGCTCCGCTACGAGCGATGGATGCTTGCGGGCGTCTGGGCGTTATCGGTTTCGACGCCGATGTTCGCAGAGACACGTCAGGGGATTTCGACCGGATTTCTGATTGTGCTCCTGGTCTTTGCGCTGGTGATGCGCCGTACTTTTAAAAAGTCCGCCTAGCTTTCATCGCCGCCGCCAGGGTTCCTTCATCAAGATGGTCGAGTTCGCCGCCAACAGGCACGCCCTGGCTGAGGCGCGTCACTGAAAGTTCCGCGCCCTCAAGATGTTCGGTGAGATAGTGCGCCGTGGTCTGGCCGTCGACCGTCGACGGCAAGGCGACAACGATTTCCCGCACCGTTTCTTCTTTTGCCCGCTCAACGAGGCGGCCGATGTTCAACTCGTCCGGCCCGACGCCGTCGAGGGGCGACAACAGCCCGCCAAGCACATGGTAACGGCCTTTGTGGGCGCCGGCCCGTTCAAGCGCCCAGAGATCGCCCACATCCTGGACCACGCACAGGACTGCTTTGTCCCGTGTTTCATCGCTGCAAACAGCGCAAGGGTCGATCGAATCCCAATTGCCGCAAATGCTGCAGGGCTTCACGTTTTTCGCCGCGTCGTCGAGAGCGTAAGCAAGGGGCTCCATCACCTGCTGGCGCTTTTTAAGGAGATAAAGCGCGGCGCGTTTGGCCGAGCGGGGGCCGAGCCCCGGCATCTTGGCGAGGAGATCGATAAGGCGCTGTAATTCTGGGCCTATGGTGGCGGGCATGAATGAAACTCAAAAAGCGAATGCGGCCCTGCCGCAATATCAGATCGCCGCCGCCACTGTCATCTGAAGAATGCGCGCGCCCTTTATTGCGTGGGCCGGTCTTCACATTCTGCAGGAACATCTGCGTCGACCTCTTTCGGCATCGGATACAGCATCGCCTGGAAGCTTTGCCAAACGGACCGCAATGCATCCTTGATGGCGCCGTTAAAGTCGACCGCCTTTTCATCGCGGGGAACCATGAAGACGTCAGGACGCTCAAACAGAATGTAGGGCATAGCCGCTTTGAGGGCGTTTTCTTTACGGCTTTGGTTGTCGTCGGACAGATACGGATGCTCAGACATAACGCGTCCTCCGACGCGTCGTTTTAACTGATTTGCTTCCGGAGCAATAGCAAAGACAAAGCGATCCGTATGCGGAGACGGCGTATCATGCGCGAGAATTTTGCCTTAAACCACAACCAGACGTTGACGTCTTAATTCAGTGAGCTGATCGGTAAGACGCACCTATCAGCTCCTAAGACTACAAGCACGTTTTTGGTTGTATGAAAACTCGGCCTTCGCCGTGTAGAGCGAAGAAAGTAGGCTGCAACCGTAAAGCTCTCTATCCAAACGGCAGCTTCATGCCCGGCGGCAAAGGCAGGCCCTCGGTCATCGCCTTCATTTGCTCCTGAGACTGAGTATCGAGCTTGGCGCGCGCGTCATTGACGGCCGCCGCGATCAAATCCTCGACCACTTCGCGATCATCGCCGTTAAAAAGCTGCGGGTCGATGGCGACGGCGGAAACATAGCCTTTGCCGTTTATTGTAACCTTCACCATGCCGGCGCCGGCCTCTCCCGTAATCTCCATGGCGGCCATTTTTTCCTGCATTTCAGCCATTTTGGCCTGCATCTCGCCGGCCTGTTTCATGATCTTGCCAATATCCATGTCGCTTTAGCCTTTTTGCTTGTCCTGTCGCTCACGCAAGACGCTGAGCACAATATCATCTTCTTCTTCGCCAGCGCCGAACTCAAAATCATCGTCCGGATCGACGGGCTTTTCTTCTTCCAGTTCATCAGGCGCTCTTTCAAGCGGCGCCTCAGCTTCCCTGACGCTGGTCACCTTGGCGCCGGGAAAGACTTCAAGCGCTTTTTGGACGAGCGGATCAGCCATGATTTCGGCGAAGCGCTGGTCGCGCACCGACATGGCGCCGCCTTCCTGTTCGGTGACCGAAATGACCCACTGCCGACCTGTCCAGTCTTTCAATCGCCGCGTCAATCTTCCCGGCAACGTATCGGGCGCGCCGTCGGCGAGGCGCATTTCGATGCGCCCCTCCTCGAACCGAACGATGTGCACGTAGGATTCAAGTTCGGTGCGCAGCTTCGCGTCACGCATGCGCCCCGCAAGCTGCGTTACATCTTCAAACGAATTTAGAGACGTCGCTTCGGCGGGCGGCGCCGATCGCAATGGCGGTTCAATGGTGATGATCTCTGCAGATGGCGGAGGCGGGCCATTTGCAGACTCCGAGTGCTGCGCTGACGGCGTTGCGACGCTTACGCCCCGTCGCTCGCCGCGTTCAGAATTTTTTTTTAGGGCTTTGAGCGCTTCGTCCGGGGTCGGAAGATCGGCGGTGAAGCAGAAACGAATGAGCGCCATTTCGCCTGCGGCGATCGGGTCCGGCGCAGCGCTCGTTTCCGACAGGCCTTTCATGAGCAGCGACCAGGCGCGGGTAAGGGCGTTGAGCTCCAGCCCGTCCGCCATTTGTCTGGCGCGTTCCGCGTCCGCCTCGCCCGCAGGCCCATGGCCGGCCGCTTCAGGTCCCGCTGCTTTGATGCGCGTTAGAAGATGTACAATATCAAGCATGTCGCGCAGAACGACGGCGGGTTCTGCGCCCGCATCATACTGCGCAGCGAAAATATCGAGGGCTGCTTTGGCGTCGCCCTTCAGACAGGCGCCGACGAGATCCCAGACAAGGGTCCGGTCAGCAAGGCCGAGCATGTCGCGTACAGCCTCGGCGCCAATCTCGCCGTCTTCGTCGACGGACTTGTGCTGCACCATCGCCTGGTCAAGCAACGACAGCGCATCGCGCACCGAACCTTCCGCTGCGCGCGCAATCATGAATAGCCCATCGCGAGCAACGGCCACGTTTTCTTTTTCGGCAATCTCGCCGAGATGACGGGTCAGCGTTTCCGGATCGATGCGCTTCAGGTCAAATCGTTGACAACGGGACAACACCGTTACCGGCACTTTGCGAATTTCCGTCGTCGCAAAAATGAACTTCACATGGGGCGGCGGCTCTTCCAGCGTCTTTAAAAGCGCATTGAACGCCGCAGTCGATAGCATGTGCACTTCGTCGATGATGTAGACTTTGTAGCGCGCTTCCACTGGCGCATAGCGCACGCCCTCAATCAATTCGCGAATGTCGCCGACGCCGGTGCGCGAGGCGGCGTCCATTTCCAGAACGTCCGGATGGCGGCTTTCGGCGATGGCTTTGCAGTGACGGCCCTCTTCAGCCATCTCCATTTGCGGGCCGTCGTCTTCGTCGTTCGGCCCTACGTAATTCAGCGCCCGGGCAAGAATGCGCGCCGTCGTGGTTTTCCCGACGCCGCGCACGCCGGTGAGAATATAGGCGTGGGCGATGCGATCTGACGCAAAGGCGTTCTGAAGCGTCCGGACCATGGCCTCATGGCCGATGAGGTCGCCAAAGCGCTGCGGGCGATATTTCCGCGCCAGCACCTGATAGGGCGCAGCCTCAGTTGTCTCCACGTCGCTCAATAAATCGCTCATTTAGGCATTATGCGGGCTCAACAGCCTCGACGAAAGGCGCATGGACGAAGTGTGGAAAAGTGGAAGGCTGAAACGACCCGCGCCAAAACTCGTTACGGCTGCTTCCTTCCGGACCTGACCGGGTTGGCGAGAAGCGCGTCCGCCAGCCTTCCGGGGCTCTATATCCGCGCTCGAAGTTGTGATTGCAAGGGGGCCCACTGTGACGCGGCGTGAGCCAATTCCCGGCTATAGGGGCGCGCAACCAACAAAGGGGACGCGCCATGGAAATCATCAAACGCCTTATTGTCTGGGGCGGCGGGCTGTTCATTTCGGCCATTTTTCTCGACTCGCTGCGGTTTAAATTCACCGGCCACCCGACGCCGGAACACATTTTCACGACCTTGCGGGACTGGTCGGGGATCGGCCTGTTCTTTCCGGCGGGTCCGTGGATTATCGGCCTCGCCGAACTCCTCGCCTCGCTGTTGCTCATTGGCATTCCTGTAGTCCTGCTATTGACCAAAAAGGACGCTGGATTAATCGGCAAATCGCAATTCCTCGGCGCGTTGATCGCCCTTGGCGTCATGTCCGGCGCCATCGTCTTTCACCTCTTCACTCCCCTCGGCATAGAAACGCCGGTTGAATGGGCGAACGGCGAGCCGACTGAGTCTTCCGCAGCGCTTTTTTACGCGGCTTGCGCAAGCTGGGTGTTTGCAGCGCTGATCCTGGTGCTGCGAAAAGGCGCCGTTCTCGGCAAGTGATTGTTGCTCTTCGCTTGCGCTGACCGGTAGAACCCGGAGCTATGAGACCGGAAGACAATCCTAACTGGTTCGCCAATTCGCCCATCGCTCGCCTTAACAACGAAAAGGCGCTCGATGACGAAATTGCGACGCGTCTTCGTAATCCGGCGAGCCAGTTAATGCCGTTGTGGCGCGGCGACCCGTTGGTCGCCGGCGGCGGCGCGGGCTTTCTTTCCATGGCCGCGCGAGATGAATTTCCCGCGGACGCTCCGTTTGTCATGCTTGGCGAGCGCGACGGCGTTGCCATGTTCGCCATCGACGCCACCGATGCTGCTGCGTCGGCCGACGCCGCGCCCTTTGCGGATATCGGCACGTACATGCCGATCCGCGAGGCTGCCGGCATTATCGCCAAAGACGACCTTGCCCTGATCGGCCATGCTCGCTGGCTGTTTGAGTGGCACCGCAAGCATCAATTCTGCGCCAATTGCGGCGCGCCCACGAAAATGAAAAACGGCGGCGCCAAACGCCGTTGCGACGCGTGCGAGACCGAACACTTTCCGCGGACCGATCCCGTGGCCATTGTGCTCGCTGTCAATGAAGACGCCTGTCTGCTCGGCCGGGGGCCGCATTTCCCACCGGGTTTTTTGTCAGCGCTCGCTGGCTTCGTAGAAGCGGCCGAAACGCCGGAAGAAGCGGCCAAGCGAGAGCTATTTGAAGAGGCCGGCATACGTCTCACCGACATCCGCTATCAGTTTTCACAGCCCTGGCCGTTTCCGAATTCGCTGATGATGGGCTTTATCGCCGACACCGAGAGCCGTGACCTTAATCTTGATACGGACGAAATTGTCGAGGCGCGCTGGATCGAGCGATCCGACATTCGCGCCGCGCTTCAAGGCGAAGAAAAAGATTTCAAGGTGCCGCCGAAATTCACCATCGCCCGGCAGTTGCTCGAAAGATGGGCCGGCGACTAACGCCGATCCGTTGCGGCCGGATAAACGCCGAGTATCTTTAAAGAGCTTGAGAAAAACCCAAGCTCCTCAAGCGCGAGTCGCACAGGCTCGTGGCTCGGATGGCCTTCGATGTCAGCGTAAAACATGGTCGCCGTAAAAGCGCCATCGAGCTGGTAGCTTTCAAGTTTCGTCATATTGACGTTGTTGGTGGCGAAACCGCCAAGCGCTTTGTAGAGCGCGGCCGGGATGTTGCGCACCTCGAATACAAAGCTGGTGACAACCGGTCCGTCATCTGGGCCGGCGTCGTCGGGGTCGGCGGCCATTTCAAGAAATCGCGTGGTGTTGTGGCCGGCGTCTTCGATATTTCGCTGGAGAATATTGAGGCCGTATATGTCCGCGGCGATGTCAGATGCGACGACAGCCTCATCCATGCCGCCGGACTGTGACAGCTTGCGTGCGGAACCGGCCGTATCGCCGGCAACTTCAGCTCGGACCGTATGCGATCTCAGAAATCCGCGCACCTGTCCCAGCGCCATGGCGTGGCTGCGCACGACCTTCACATCTTCAAGGGTCACGCCCGGTTTCGCCATCAAATGATGTTCGATGGGGAGAAAGAATTCCGCCACGATATGAAGGTCCGCTTCAGGCAGAAGGTGGTGGATGTCCGCAACCCGGCCCGCCAACGAATTCTCTATTGGCAGCATGGCGCGGGCGGCCTCGCCTGACTTCACTGCGTCAAAAGCATCCTCGAAGGTCGGGCAAGCGAGCGGCTCATAGGCCGACGCAAAACGACGGCAGGCCACCTCGGAAAAGGCGCCGGGTTCGCCCTGAAAGGCGATGCGGGCTTTGGGTTTTGCGGTTTCATCCGACATGGGCGGCGCTCTGATTTCCTTAAAGGCTGCGGCTTATGCCGAATCCGTCGTGCAAAAACAATTCCAGCGTCCTGGTTGCCAGCGCCCTGGATGCTTGACCCGGGGCGCCGCGCGAAAAGGCCGCGCTCTCCGGGCGCGGCACCAGATTGCCCTTCACGGCCGAGACCGCTAGATACCGGCAAAATTCTTTCCTCGTCCCAGTGGGACAAAGGCTGCGTCGCGCACCACAAGAGACCAATTCAGAGAGTTGAGCCATGGCAGACCAGAATTCGGGCGACAATCAAGGCGATCCGCTATTGTTCAACAAGATCGCCGCGGCGGCCCTCACCGCATTGCTTCTGGTCTTTGGCTTACCGCAACTTGCCAATGCGCTCTTCGGCGGCGGCCATCATGGCGGCGGGCATGAGGAACTCCACCTTGCTTATTGCTGCGTGGAGCTCGACACGGGCTCTCATGGCGGCGGCGATGAAGAACCTGCCTTCGATCTTGGCGCTGCGCTTGCGGCGGCCGACCCGGCGGCGGGCCAGCGCCGTTCGGCGATCTGCGCTTCTTGCCACACGTTTGAAAAGGGCGGCCGTGACGGCACCGGCCCCAATCTCTGGGACATCGTCGGCCGCGACGTGGCGAACGTTTCCGGGTTCGGGTACACCGCCGCTTTGCAAAGCGCCGGCGGGCAATGGACCTATGAGCGCCTCGACGGCTATCTGAAAAACTCACAAGGCTACATTCCGGGCACCGCCATGGTGCAGCGCTTGCCGCAGGATGATCGCCGAGCCCAGGTTCTCGCCTATCTGAGCACGCTTTCCGACAATCCGGTTCCGTTCCCTGCGCCGGCGGTGGTAGAGGCGGCGGATGATGCTGCGGAGGCGGTTGTTGATGCGGTTCAGGAGGCGGGCGCGGCTGTCGAAGACGCGGCTGAGGCGGTCGTCGACGCCGTCGACGGGGAAGAGTAACCGTCTGCGCCGAAGGCGCAGCATTCAGCCAGATTAAAAAATCCCGAAGCGCTTTTTGCGCGTGCGCTTCAGCGCTTTCTTGCCTGCATCCGAGGCCATAAACCGCTGATAGTCGATGTCGGTTCGCTCTACGCGCATCGCCGTCGACCACAGCCCGACGTTTAAGTCGTCCTTGCCCCAGGCTTTTTCTTCCGCCAGATCATCCGCAAGCGGGCGCGCGCCAGACTGGGCGTCTCGTTTGGCGCCAAACTTTTTTTCTTTCTTTTTCAAGTCAGACCGCAAAGCGGCGAATGCGCGCTCCGCCGGACCCTCGTAGTCCTCAGGTAAGAGCTCACGATCGATCGCGTCATAATCAGCACGGTGCGGCACGATGATGTTGTCAACACCCCTGCCCGTGAGTTTGCGTTCAGTTTGCGACGCAAATCCCGACCAGATTTCTTTCAAACGCTCGGCCATTTTCTATAGCTCCGGCTTTTCGCGGGTCCATTCGAGCCCGCCATTGCGCGTAATCACAGCGACGTCGATCGGGCCGCCCACGGTTTCGACCGAATTCATCACTTTCTGCTGGAACGAATTCAGCTTGATCAATGACGCCGCGGTTTCGCCCAGTTCCTTTTTCGGCAGCGAGTTCACCGCCCTCAGGATCGGGCGAGTATGAACTGCATACTGATAATTATCGATCGATTTGAAAAACTCGTGCAGCGCATGCTGCAGATTGTTCTGGCTATAGTCTTTAAAGATCTTGTCGCGCTGCGCGTCGGAGAGGTTCGGGGTGCGGCTCACCACATCAGTCACAAGCCCCATGGAAAGCTTGAGGGACTCTGAAAAAATGAACATCCGCAGATGCTGATCCATGCCTGTGAGGAAGGTGCGGATCATGCGATCCTGCGCGAAGGGCTGAAACACCGGGCCGGAATCGGCGTTAATGTCGGCGGCGCGATCGCGTTTGCGCTTTAAAATACCGAGCACAATGCTCGACGTCAGGTAAGAGCGCATAGACGGGAATTTCTCCCGGCTGCCAAAGCCGGCGAACACAACGCCCGTGTAATGTTCAAAAAAAGCATCCTTGGTCACAGCAAAGACGCCGATTTCGCGCAGTTTCGCCTTTGTCGCTTCGTTTACGGAAAGGCCTGGATATTCATTACGCAACGACCCAAGGAGGCTGTCGAGCAATTGCCCGATCTCCCCGTCGTAGCGGCGGCGCACCTGCTCGGCCATGCCGCTTGGGAAACAAGGCAGGTCGGCGCGCGGACTGTCATCAGGGTAGCGCTGATAATCTGCGTGAACCTGACCAACGACATATTCAAAAATGGCGCTTATATGATCGGTTGGCCGGCCGGCGTTTGAGTGCTTGAACTGCTCGACCTGATAATCGAATTCTTCGGCGATTACGGTATAGACAACCGCGACCATCTTGAAAAATTCCGTATCCTGATGGTCTGCGGGGAAGAGGTCCGGGTTACCGGACAGGAACTCCATAAAGTCTTCCGCATAGGCCGCGACAGTGTCCAGTGCGCGTCCACGCGACTGCTCGCGATAAAGCGAAATCACCGTCTCCCACGGCGTCGACATGATTTCGGCGTTGTTATAAATCATCACCGCAACCGGCTGGCCCTCGACCAGCGGAAACAGCTTATCTACCGACTGATAGGTTTTGAGATAGCGGTCGCCGGAAATCGTGACGGCGCTGTCGGCCGCCATCGCCACAGCCTGGCGGTTCATCAACACGACTTCAGATGTCATCGACCCCTCGCGACTTACAATCCCAACGCCCCGGGGCCAACCATCGAGCGGCGGCCGGCCCATCCCCAATGCGCGTCCCGCTTCAAAATGCGGATAGACAGGATGTTAACGATAAATAACCCCATTGGGAACAACGCCGACGCAGGCGGGATTCCGGGCCCCTCGGCACTGTGACGGTGAAAACACAACCGCGCCAGAGCCTTCCATGGTTACGGGCGCGTCAACCAATCCCTTGAAAAATTTGAAGAAATTTTAAGTTGAATGACCGAATCTTTGCGTCAAGGAAGGCGTAACGCCGGTTAGGAGAAATTCGATGCCGACGATTGAACTCGCTCAGATCTCTAGCCCCGTCGAATATGTGCTCTACGCCTTCATGGCGATGAATACCCTGCTTGCTGGAGCGTGCCTCGTGCGCCAGGGGGTGCGTCGGTTACGGCCCGCCCGCGCTAAGTGATCTGCACTGCGTTGTAGCGCGATGCATCGAAGTCGTAGGCAGCGCGCATTTCAGCGATCGCGGCCAGTTTTTTCTCAAATAACGACCAGTCGTCGCGCTCGGCGATGGCGGTCCAAATCGCCTCAACTTCGTCGATGAGCATTGTGCAGGGTGCGCGCGCGCCAAAATAGGCGTGGTCGAGCCCGTCCCGCTTCACTGGCGACGCTGAGGCCAACGCGTCGCGTACAGGCGCAAACTCGTCCTTGTCGTAAATCTCAGCCACCCGGCTTTTCTTTGCCCGTTTCGCGGAAGCGGGCCCACCGAACCAGTCAAAAAACACCTGCTCAAAGGGCGCACCTGAAGCTGTCATCCAACGCAACAGCGCCGTTACCGCCGCGTAGTCATCTTCGCCCGTTCGTTTCAGGCCCAGCCGACGGAAAAATTCATCCGCCATGGCGCGTTCATAATCATCGCCAAAATGGCGCAACATTTCGGTCAGCGTGTCAGCGTCTGCAATGCGC